>NZ_JAQYZY010000059.1:10681-30643 GCF_028640825.1 Pseudomonas sp. LA5 | reverse complement strand
GTGAAATGACCCCCAAATGTTGGACAGGGTTGGTTTCAAGCAACGAGCACTGGTCTGAACGGGAACTAGAGAGGTGGCCTCTGCGAGATCGCCTCACGCAAGGTATCAAACGATGCTTCGCTAGGACTCACCAACGCAAAGTTGTAGCCCTGTCCTGACCAATAGTCAGCCGTAACATCGCTTTCCCTACGAGATCCGTGGCCAACGTCGCGCTGGCTGTTGGGATGCCGCACATAGAAGATCACTTGGCGCCCTTTCGTATCCCGGTAGAGCACCATCGCGGCGGCGCCGGTGTCCGTGGCCATGAGACGACCACCCACTGGGATCAAGCCGAAGCGCTCCAGGTTAGGGAGGGCGGGCGCCTGCACAAATGTCCTTTCAAGCCAATGCTGAATCGCACCGTCCTGGCCGGTTACATCGACTGGCGGCCGCCCCTCGGCGCTCGCAAATAGTCGATAAGCCTCCACGGCATCCGCCATTGGAACGTGCGCCCGCCGCAGCATCGATTCCCGTGCCTGCCACCCTAAGCCGCTACCCAGGCCTAACGTCAGCACTAGCGAAGCGAGATAAGTCATACGTCTTTTACGTCTGGCGACTATCCGGTGTCGCACGACTGCTGGCATAAGGTGTGTCGGTAAAGGCTCAAGCACGGGAGAAAAAATCAGCCGTAGCCGACGATTCTGCTCGCGGATATCAGCTACCCGTGCGGCATCTTCCGGATGGGTTGCAAGATAGCGCATCACCTCCTCGTGCCGCAGCGCATCCAACTGATTGTCGGCATAAGCCATCAACTCTTCAGGAGTAGGAGGTCGATACATCATTTCAATACTCGCAAAGCGGCGGTAGCCAAAGGACTTTCGTGGATCTGTCTCAAGGCCGCGCGTGCCCGCGCCAAACGAGACATGACGGTTCCCAGTGGAATGCCAAGCGCCTGTGATACATCGCGATAGCTCATGCCTTCCACCGCGACCAACAGCAGCAGGGCACGCTGTTCGTCATTGAGTCTCTCAAGATTCGTCAACGCTTCTTGATCCAGATAGATCGTCTCAGCCGAAGGCTCAACCGGGACCTCTTGGAATCCCAGCCACTCCAACAGACGACCATAGCGGCGCTCACGACGTCGGCCATCAACGAATTGGCGGTACAGGATGGTGAACAGCCAGGCTCGCACATCACCGGCGGGACAGCGCGTGTTCCCATGCGTAAGCGCCCGTTCTAGACAACTCTGGACCAAGTCATCGGCGCTGGCTTCGTGACGAGTAAGCGATCTTGCGAAGCGACGCAGAGACGGTAGTAGCTGAGAAAGCATGGCGTCATCAAGCATGGACATTCCCCTGGTATCGCTGACAGACGCTTGAGCTGACCTTTTATTCCCCACAATTTTTATTTTTGTAGGTATGGAATAACCCAGACCGTACAAACGTCTGCATTGGAAACTCACCAGTCTGCTGGAGCGCCACGTGTTTTCAGTCAAACACCCGTTGTTGGCAGTCACCCTTCTGGTGCTCGTGCTTCCCATTGCCTGGGCCGAACCTGATAGCAGCGCCGCCACGGCGCAGGCCGACAACCGTCAGGCCATGGATCAGATGATGGCCGCGATGCACAAGCCCAGCAGTGGCAACGTAGACCGCGACTTTGTGACCCAGATGACGGCACATCACCAGGGTGCGATCGAAATGGCACGGATCCAATTGCGGTATGGCCATAACGAACGCCTACGCCGTCTGGCCCAAGAGATCATTGTCACCCAACAACAGGAAATCGCCGTCATGCAGCAGGCGCTTTCTGAATTGCCCGCCTCTCCAACTCGGTAATCCTCATGCCTCGATTGTCGCTCACCCCGCTCGCCGCTGTGTTGTTAGTAATCTCCTGCACCGCTTCAGCCGGTCAAGTTCCGCGTGCTGCTGCACAACCGGACATCACGATTAGTTCCCAAGACCGTGTGTATACGGCGGAGCAGTTCTCCAACACGGTATCGGTGATTGATCCCAGCACGGAAAAATTGCTCGGCGTCATCACCCTAGGCGACAGCCAACCCAAGAACTTGAGTCCTTTGTACAAGGGCGAGCTACTGGTGCATGGCTTGGGATTTTCGCCAGATGGGCGAACCTTGGCCGTCGTAGCGATAGGCTCGAACTCCGTGTCCTTCATCGACACCGCCAACAACCAGGTGAAGGGTAAAACCTATCTGGGTCGCGCGCCTCATGAAGCCTTTTTCACCCCTGACGGCAAAGAGCTCTGGGTCACGGTACGGGGCGAGGACTATATCGCCGTGATCGACCCGGTGACTTTCAAAGAGAAGACGCGAATTGGCGTACCGCCAGGCCCTGGCATGCAGATCTTCTCCCCTGATGGCCGCTATGGCTACGTCTGCTCCTCGTTCACTCCGGAAACCGTAGTGGTTTCGGTTGCCGAGCATCGAATTGTTGGCCGCGTCGCTCAGGCGAGTCCCTTCTGCCCCAACATCGCTGCGTCTGCAGATGGCCAACAGGTCTGGCTCACCCTAAAAGATGTCGGTAAGACCCAGGTGTTCGCAGCCAAACCGCCGTTCAGCTTGATTAAGACGCTTGATACTGGCGCGATCACTAATCACGTCAACTTGGTTCGCAATGCCCGCGGAAGCTTCGCCTATGTAACGGTAGGCGGAGAAAATCGAGTCAAGGTCTTCCGAACCGATGATTTCAGCCAAGTCGCCAGCATTCCTGTTGGCGCTTTGCCCCACGGTCTCTGGCCGTCAGGAGATGGCACGCGGTTGTACGTGGGACTAGAGAATGCTGACAGTGTGGCCGTCATCAATACGCTGACCAATAGCGTTGAAACCACTGTACCCGTGGGGCAGGCGCCCCAGGCTTTGGTCTACGTTCCCCGCGCCGCTACCCAGGGCGCTGGGCTGGCAAATCTTAAGCCGTTAGGGAGCGCCGCCAAGAGTATTCAGATCGCCCTGGCTCCGCCGGGTCAACACGAACGTCATACCACTCAGGTGACACTTTTCGACCAGGGCTTGACTCAGGTCCTGCAGGCCTCGGTTACGGGCCTGGTGGCCAAGCAGCCCTATGTACTAGCGTTGGCTCGTCATGCAGACGGTAGCGGCGCTCTTGAGTCTCTCGCCGCTTTTCAAACCAATCCCGCCGGCGCAGCTATCGTGAATGCGGTAGGACCGATACGCCAACTGGTTCAGCAATCCCAGGCGGATGAACAGCGCTACCTCGTCATCGCACCTGGTGCAGCCGATGCGCCAGGTGCTCCCGTGCAAGTGCAAGTGCTCCAATCGAAATACTAATAACCAATAACCAATAACCATCGAGGTCCAGCATGCTCAGACAAGTGTTGATTGCCACTGCCATTTTCTCCATGACAGGGCTGGCCGTGGCGGCCACGCCCGCCAAGGTTGGCGACACCACCTTGGGTAAGGTGCTTGTGGATGAAAAGGGTATGACGCTTTACACCTTCACCAAGGACAGCGAGGGTAAGTCCGCCTGCAACGGCCCGTGCGCCAAGAACTGGCCGCCGCTGATGGCACCGGCAGGGGCCAAGAGCGGTGACGGCTATACCGTAGTACAGCGTGAGGATGGTAGCCAGCAATGGGCCTATAAGGGGCAGCCACTCTATACCTGGGTAAAGGACAGCAAGCCCGGTGAAACGACCGGTGAAGGTGTCAATCAAGTCTGGCACGTCGCGAAGCCTTGATCGTGGAGCAGTCCCTGCGGACAGCGGGGACTGCTTATCTATTTAGTAGATTACTTTTTATATCATATTCAATTTTTCAGATAATCGAGCCGGGCTAGACTGTTTGCATTCTTCAGCGGAGCTCACCTCATGACATTAAAGGATGCTATAGCCCTGCGCACCGGCGGCAAGCCGCTCAGCCAGCTCAAGCAGCCGCTCGAAGTCGTTCGCCAGTTCACCCCCAACTGGTTTGCGGCAACGATGGGCACCGGTATTTTGGCAATCGCCTTAGCGAGTTTTCCCGCGTCGGTACCCGGCTTGCGTCTGATCGCCGAAGGACTGTGGCTGTTCAACATTTTGCTTTTCGTTCTATTCAGCGGCTTGTATGCCGCTCGCTGGATCTTGTTCTACAACGAAGCCAAGCAAATTTTTGCCCACTCCACCGTATCGATGTTCTTCGGCACCATTCCGATGGGGTTGGCAACAATCATCAACGGGATGCTGATCTTTGGGCTGCCACGATGGGGTGAGGTGGCTGTCACGATTGCCACCGGACTTTGGTGGGTCGATGCGGCCATGGCACTGGTTTGCGGAGTAGCGATTCCGTACCTGATGTTTACTCGTCAGCAGCACAGCATCGATCAAATGACGGCGGTATGGTTGCTACCTGTGGTAGCCGCCGAAGTGGCCGCTGCCAGTGGCGGGCTGTTGGCACCGCACCTAGCCGATGGCGGGCACCAATTCACCGTGCTGGTGACCAGCTATGTGCTTTGGGCCTATTCGGTACCTGTCGCCCTAAGTGTCCTCGTGATCCTGCTATTGCGGATGGCACTGCACAAGCTGCCTCACGAGAACATGGCTGCATCGAGCTGGTTATCGCTTGGCCCCATTGGTACAGGTGCGTTGGGTCTGCTCGTGATGGGCAGCGACGCGCCGGTCATCTTCGCTGCTCACGGTATGGCCGGAATTGGCGCCGTCGCGCAGGGGCTAGGCGTAATTGGCGGGATCCTACTATGGGGACTCGGCTTGTGGTGGATGAGCCTTGCCATACTGATCACGCTGAAGTACGCGCGCCACGGCATCCCTTTCAACCTGGGATGGTGGGGTTTTACTTTTCCACTGGGCGTCTATGCCGTCACGACGCTACGTTTGGGAAGCACGCTTGGGTCAGGTTTCCTTACCGTCTTCGGTGCCTTTTTGGTCGTCGCCTTGACTGCTCTGTGGGCGGTGGTCGCGGGACGCACCCTAGCCGGTGCCTACCGCGGGACGCTGTTCGTCTCGCCTTGCATTGCTCATCTGCAACCACGCAAATGAGGTCGATTAGGTGGCGCCTCGCTGAGCAACGCTACCAAGCTAGGACCATCAGCCCACTCTCTACGACGAGTGAGCTGATGAGTCCGCAAATGGGGCTCAGTGAAAGCCATCCCTTGATGCCGTTGGTTACCGCGGCCGCCTTAACCGATTCAAAGGTGCGTCAGCTCAGGACGAGGATGACTCTGTCTCTTGGGAAGGGCGGTGGCGTCCTACCGTGCCAATCTCGGCAGGCGTCTTGATGTAGAACAGTGCCAAGTCTTCCGATTCGAGGCGTTGAAACAGCATGTCGTGTTGAATTTGAGTCAGCGCCATCGTTACCTGGATGGGCTGATCGGCAAGCTCAAAAAAATGAGCGGAGTGGCGTTTTCCATCTTGGCCAAAGCCTTCAGCCGCCACTGACAACGTTGCGCCACTTAGGTGAAGCTCTTTAGCAAGATCCAGAAGCCAATCTCCAATCTGCTGATGTTCATGGCGACGATTTTGTTCGGTATAGAACGTAACGAGATAGTCGTTCATGCTATTGCCTTTAGCGTGGGTGCAGCAGGTTGATGGTCAAGATACCCAGGGCTGTCATGCACAGGGACCCCACGACATGAACGCTGATTGCAGTCAGCGCCATGAGCAGCCTTCCTTGCTGGATTAGCATCAGTGTCTCAGCAGAAAACGTCGAGAAGGTGGTTAAGCCGCCGCAAAATCCGGTGATCAGAAACAGCCGCCATTCAGGCGCAATCCCGGGCCAAGCAGCGAAGATGGCTACGGCCATTCCGATGATGTAGCCACCTACAAGATTCGCAACGACCGTCCCAGGCGGGAGCGACGGGAACCAGGCATTTAGCTTCAAGCCCAGTATCCAACGGAGCCAGGCACCCAAGGTCGCACCGAGTGCGATGGCTATGAGCGGCTTCAGCATGGAACGTCTCCCAAGGGGAATGGAAGACTAGGGGCCGGGGAGGGATATGGTCGGTGCATAGCGCTGTCCTCGAAAAAGACAGGGCGCACCTACGCACCCTGCCAAGGGGTTACGTAGGCATCATCAGCACGAGGCGGTTTGAGGAGGAATGCCATCTCCTTAGCGGATCATAGCAGCGCAGCAGATGACTTTGAAGATGGCTCGTTCTTGAAGCCGACATGCCTGCCACTGCTTATTGAGACCCGGAGCATGCCTGCACTCCTCAAACGCCGAGGGTCTAGAAACCGATCGACTCTGCGGTAGCTATGAGGCAAACGTCCTATTCGTCACAGGTATTCACAGCTTTCGCTATTGCCAGACGATATTCAGCTGGACTGCGCCCACCCAGTGCCAATTTGATTCGCTCCTTATTGTAGTAGTCGATATAGGCCCGAATTGCTACTGCCAGCTCCTCTACGCTTGAGAACCTGTTGCAGTGGAAAAGCTCAGATTTTAGTACTGCAAAAAAGCTTTCCATTGCCGCATTGTCGAGGCAATTGGCTCGCCTTGACATACTCTGAGTCAGTCCATGCTGACGGATCAGCTGTTGGTAGGCAGGGTATTGATAGTGCCAGCCTTGATCGGAATGGATGAGCGGTTTCTCATGAGGCCGAAGGGTCTTCAATCCGTCTTTCAACATACGTAAGACCATCTCGAACGATGGGCGCTCACTTATCTCGAAAGCCACAATTTCCTTATTGAAGAGGTCAAGAATCGGTGACAGGTATAGCCGGTTTTGATTGACACGAAACTCCGTTATGTCAGTCGCCCACCGCTGATTGGGCTGCGGTGCGGTAAAGCGGCGTTCCAGCAGGTTAGGCGCCACGCAGGACTCCGGCCCTGTGAATGGACGATAGCGACGGCGTCGCAGCGTGCACTTTAACGACATTTCGCCCATCAGCCGCTGTACTGCCTTGTGATTGATCTGCTGCCCCTGATTGCGTAGCGCCTGCGTGATGCGGCGATAGCCATAGCGACCCCGATGATGCGCGAACATCGTCCGGATGCTCTCTTTGCGGGCACCTTGTTTGTCTGGTTGGCGAGTGACCTTGAGGTGGTAGTAGAAGCTGCTTCGAGGAAGACATGCTCCCTGAAGAAGCGCATCAAGTGGATATCGTGACCGCAACTCCTGCACGATAAGTGCTTTCTGCTGATTGTCCAGGTCACTGTCCTTGAGACCCAAGCTCATGGCTTTGCGCAGAAAGGCGTTTTTGACCTGCAGATAGGCAACCTGCTTTTCCAGCTCTCGGACTGGGTTTGCGATGTGGGGCTTGAAAGCGGATGGATCTGGAACGGGAAGAAGGGGCAAGGAGTCACCTCTGCGTTTGCTGGCCAACCCCTCGATACCATACCTCTGCCACGCATCGACCCAGCGCTGCATTTGGGAGCGATTGAGACTAAATCGCTCACTAGCCCGTCGGATTGATAGGCCTTCGACGATCTGTCGCACCACCTCGATCTTGAAATCGATGCTGTGATAACGATAACGCTTTTGTAGAGCCGCTTTTCCGTGATTGGCATAGGCGCCAATCCATCCTTTTACCTGCACCACGCTGACGTCATGCACCCTAGCGAGGTGGCCGTAGCTGCAATCGCCCTTTTGGTACTGAGCGACGATCTTCAATTTGAACGCTAGAGAGTACTTGGGCATGGTACGCCTTCAAGGCAGCGTCCAACTTTCGGGGGTCATTTCACTGCATCTCACGCCCAATCCCTGGCGGCCTCGGCCGGAAGCCTTTCGCCAGCGGCTCGCGACCAAGGGCTGGCTGGAGCGCTGGCCGCGATTGCAGGTACGAACGGATCGCCTGAACGACGACCAGGGTTGAGCAGCAGCGGCGCTGGGAAAGCGTTCATTGCCAGGAACTCGGCAACACGCCAGGCCTTGCCGCCGTAGTGATATCGAAAGGCCTGTGCAGAAATTATCGAGCGATTCGGTGATAAATACCGGAGTGCCAGGTAGAGCTATCTGTTGAGATAAGAGATATCGTTCAACCGATAACAACAGAGAGCAGGTTGTGGAATCCTTGTTTCAAGTTTATGACTGTTGAGGATTCTCTTCGTCCAGAGGCTGACGAACTTCGGTCAGGATGAAGGCTTTATTATTCCCATAACTTCGTAGTTGGTTTTCACTCGATAACCGGGCTTCTTCCGCTGCAGGCTTCTGGCTGGTTGAAGTGTCGCCGAAGTGCATGGACAAGACGCCCCCTGGGCGTCAGGCCTGAACGAGCCCCCGATCATCAATGCCCGAGGTCTTCCGTCCGCGACGAGAGCAGGCCGGGAGTTCGGCGGAACGGGAGCCGAACAGGTATCAGACCCTGAAGCGCGACGTCAGCTCTTGCAGCTGCAGGCTCAGGTTGGCCAGCTCGGTGCTGGAACCGGCGGTTTTCTCGGTGGCGGCTGCGGTCTGGTCGGCGACTTCGTGGACCTTGACCACGCTGCGGCTGATGTTTTCACCGGCCGCGCTCTGCTGCTCGACCGCGGTGGCGATCTGCTCGTTCATGGCCTCGATCTCGCTCACCGCACTGCTGACGCTGCCCAGGACCACGCCCGCCTGGCGGGTCAGGTCGACGCTGTCGCCGGTCAGCTGGATATTGCGGTCCAGGGCGGCGCTCATCTTGTCGGTGCTGCCGTGCAGCCTAGTGATGAGGCTGGCGATCTCGTCGGTGGAGGAGCGCGTACGCTGCGCCAGGCCACGCACCTCGTCGGCGACCACGGCGAAGCCACGGCCCGCTTCACCCGCGCGAGCGGCTTCGATGGCGGCGTTGAGCGCCAGCAGATTGGTCTGCTCGGCGACCGCCTTGATCACGTCCAGCACCCCGCCGATGCGGTCGGCGTCCTGCCTGAGCAACTCCATGGTGGTCTGGGTGCTGTCCACTTCCTGGGCCAGGGTCTGGATCTGGGTGGCGACCTGGTTGACCATCTCGTCACCCTCGCGGGTCTTGAGGGTGGCCTCGCGGGCGGTCGTCGACGCCTGTTCGGCATTGCGCGCCACCTCATTGATGGTGGCGCTCATCTGCTGCATGGCGGTGGCGATCTGCTCGGTCTCCATCTTCTGTGCCGAGGCGCCAGCGCGGGTCTGCTCGGTGATGGCGGAGAGTTCTTCGGCGGCACTGGCGACCTGGATGACGCCATCCTTCTGCTCGCGGATCAGATCGCTCAGATTGACGATCATCAGCTGCATGGCCGCCTGCAACTGGCCGATCTCGTCCTTGCGCGCCGCCTCGATCTGCACGGTCAGGTCGCCGGCAGCGAGCTGCTCCACGGTCGCCAGGGTCTGGCGCAGCGGCGTCACGATGGAGCGGGTAATGATCCAGGCCGCGACCAGGCTGAGCAGTACCGCCAGCAGCAGCCCGCCAAAGAGCATCAGCTTGGCCCCGCGGATATCGTCGAGGCGGAACTGGCTCTGTATCTGTTTCATTTCGTCGGAGGTCTTGAGCAGCACCTGGATATGCTGGTAGAGGCCCTGATTAACCTCCTGGTACGCCTTCTGAATACTGAACAGCTGTTGGACCTGGCGCTGATACTCGTCAAGGAGCCCTGGCAGCTGCTGCAATTCCGGGGTCGAAGGCAGGGTCTTGAGTACCTCGCCGACCCTGTCCAGAGACGCTTGCAAGGCCTCCTGTTGCGGGCCGGCTGACTTGAGTACATAGAGGTGCAGGTGGATCCGCAGCTGCTGCAGCGCCGCCAGCAGGGAAGGCAGCTGGGCGCTGGCCTGATCGCCTTCGCGGTTCAGGACGCCGGACGCCTCCTGCAACCGCTTGTCCAGCATATCGCCCGTGTTGCGCACGTCCTGAAGGGTGGTGGTGCGGTCCTGGGTCACCTTCAGCGTCTGCCGATAGAGGTCACGGTATTCCCTGAGGGTCTGTTCGGTGCGGGCCAGCAGCGCTTTGCTCTCCGGACGTTTGAACAGCGGACGGGCATCCTGCAAGTGCTGTTCGAGGGCATCGATGCCGCTTTTCCAGCGACTGGCCTGATCCGCTTCCGGCAAGATCGCAAAGTCCTTGCGCGCATTGCGCATGTCGCGGGCAAGTAGCCCGATCTGGTTGAACTGTTCGATCAGGTTGCCGCGTCGGCCCAGGGCCTGGATGCCGTTCCAACCGGCATAGGCGATAGCCAGGGTCAGGATGATCAGGACGGTAAAGCCGGAAAACAGCTTCGTACGAACACTCATGTTGCTCATTTTCATGGGGCTATTTCCCAACGTTCGGCGGAAAGTTCCGGGGTTCGAGGAGTGCTGAGGGCGTCGGATTCTAGCCGAGGGTCATGGGGAAAAGTTTGGTATTTACAACATTTAAATAATGGTAAGTCTAATCTTTGTATAAAGGCTTAAAGAGGGATTCCGCTGTTTGCTGGTCCCCAGTATCGGGACTATTGAAGAAGTAGGTTCCTGGCCACGAAGTTCAGGTGAAACGAGTGGTGCCGTTTTAATGGGCTATTTTTTATTAGTCATGCTTTAGTGGTACAGCCAAAGGGTGGGGATCGAGAGGTCCTGGCCTGGACTCGGCAGGGAAGGGCGGCTGGAGGCTTCGTCGCCAGCAGGTGCGGCCCCCCTTGGCGGAGATGAGCGACGCCTCGCGCCCTCATCGGTTGTCTGGCGAACCCTGGAATGCCGTTAGACTCCATAGAAAGGTCATCCGCTTTCCCTCTCCGGCAAGGAATCCCATGTCCACCACGGAGCGTCGCCGCGCCTTTCTGCAGCATCCGGGCTTTTCGCGACTTTTCGCGCCGGGTCGTCTGACCCTGGGTTTTCTGCTGCCGCTGGAAGGCTATCCTGACGATCCCATGCCGACCCTGCGCGACCATGCCCGCCTGGCGCGGCTGGCCGACCAGCTGGGCTTCGCGGCACTCTGGGCGCGCGACGTGCCCTTCTACGATCCCGGTTTCAACGACGCCGGCCAGGTGTTCGAGCCCTTCACCTATCTCGGCTACCTGGCGGGCATCACCCAGCACCTGACCCTGGCCACCGGCAGCGCCGTCATCACCCTGCGCCATCCGCTGCACCTGGCCAAGATGGCGGCCTCGGTCGACCAGTTGAGCGATGGTCGGCTGGTGCTGGGGGTGGCCTCCGGCGATCGTCCGGTGGAGTACCCGGCCTTTGGCCTGGAGAGCGAATTCGAGCGGCGAGGCGAGCGCTTCCGCGATGCCTTCGAGATGTTTCGCCTGGCCGGCGAGACCAATTTTCCCCGGGGTGAATTTCGCCGTTTCGGCGATCTGCAGGGATTGGCCGATCTGGTGCCCAAACCGGTGCACGGCCGCATCCCGGCGCTGGTGACCGGGCGCAGTCGGCAGACGGTGGACTGGATCGCCGCCAAGGCCGATGGCTGGTTCTACTACTTCGTGCCCGCCGAGCACGTCCCGGCCCTGACGCGGGTCTGGCGCGAGGCGCTGGACGAGATCGGCGGGCGCGAGCTGTTCAAGCCCTTCGCCCAGGGGCTGTTCTTCGAACTGGCCAGCGATCCGGCCCAGCCGCCTCGGCCCATCCATGCCGGACTGTCCTGCGGGCGGCGAGCGCTGGTGGACTACCTTGCCCAGTTGCAGGAGGCGGGGGTCAATCACCTGGCGCTCAACCTGCGGCCCTCGCGGCGTCCGGCCAGCGAAGTGGTCCAGGAACTGGGCGAATTCGTCCTGCCGCATTTCCCTTCCCTGGCCTGAAGCCAGCGCCTTGGTGTGAAGCCAGGTAACACTTGCCAGGCTAACGATCGCTCTTCGTCCGGCAGGCTCTCCTCTGCCGGGGGTTCAACCTGGTCGCACCCCTTGGCCTGATCTCTGCATAGCCTTGCGATCTGTTACCCACCCGCTGGTGCAACCAGATCGACGGTAGAGCCTCATGGGTTGCACTTGGTTGCACTTTTATTTCGAGCAGCGCTAAGCTGCGCCGAATTTCGACGCCTTCTTGCTTGAGGACCTGCGCATGGCCACTACCACTACCCTGGGCGTAAAGCTCGACGAAGCCACCCGCGATCGTCTCAAGGAAGCGGCGCGCCGCATTGATCGGACGCCTCACTGGCTGATCAAGCAGGCCATCTACACCTACCTGGAGACCCTGGAAAGCGGCGCGACCCTGGCCGATCTGCAGGGTATCGCCCAGCGTCTGGCCGAGGGCGACAACGAAGCCGTCGAGGCCCTGGCCGATCCGGTATACCAGCCGTTCCTGGAGTTCGCCGAGAGCATCCTGCCGCAGTCCGTGCTGCGCTCGGCCATCACCGCCGCCTATCGCCGGCCGGAAGAAGAGCTGCTGCCGCTGCTGCTGGAACAGGCGCGCCTGCCCGCGGCCCAGGCCAAGGCTACCCACGAACTGGCCCATCGCATCGCCGAGAAGCTGCGCAATGCCAAGGGTGCAACCGGGCGCTCCGGAATGGTGCAGAGTCTGCTCCGCGAGTTCTCGCTGTCCTCCCAGGAGGGCGTGGCCCTGATGTGCCTGGCCGAAGCCCTGTTGCGCATCCCGGACAAGGGCACCCGTGATGCCCTGATCCGCGACAAGATCAGCACCGGCAACTGGCAGCCGCACCTGGGCAACAGCCCGTCGCTGTTCGTCAATGCCGCCACCTGGGGCCTGCTGCTGACCGGTCGCCTGGTGTCGACCCACAACGAGGCCGGCCTCACCAGCTCGCTCAATCGCCTCATCGGCAAGAGCGGCGAGCCGGTGATCCGCAAGGGCGTGGACATGGCCATGCGCCTGATGGGCGAACAGTTCGTCACCGGCGAGACCATCGCCGAGGCCCTGGCCAACGCCAGCAAGTTCGAGGCGAAGGGCTTCCGCTACAGCTACGACATGCTGGGTGAAGCGGCCCTGACCGAGGCCGACGCGCGCCGCTACCTGGCCTCCTACGAGCAGGCCATCCACTCCATCGGCAAGGCCTCCCACGGTCGCGGCATCTACGAAGGCCCGGGCATCTCCATCAAGCTCTCGGCGCTGCATCCGCGCTACAGCCGCGCCCAGTACGACCGGGTGATGAGCGAACTCTACCCGCGCCTGCTGGAACTGACCCTGCTGGCCAAGCGCTACGACATCGGCCTGAACATCGACGCCGAGGAAGCCGATCGCCTGGAGATCTCCCTGGATCTGCTGGAGCGTCTGTCCTTCGAGCCGCAACTGGCCGGCTGGAACGGCATCGGCTTCGTCATCCAGGCCTACCAGAAGCGCTGCCCGCTGGTGATCGACTACCTGATCGACCTGGCCCGGCGCAGCCGTCGCCGCCTGATGATCCGCCTGGTCAAGGGCGCCTACTGGGACAGCGAGATCAAGCGCGCTCAGGTGGAAGGCCTGGAGGGTTATCCGGTCTATACCCGCAAGGTCTACACCGACGTGGCCTACCTGGCCTGCGCCCGCAAGCTGCTGGCCGCGCCGGAAGCCATCTACCCGCAATTCGCCACCCACAACGCCCACACCCTGGCCGCCATCTACCAGCTCGGCGGGCAGAACTATTACCCCGGCCAGTACGAATTCCAGTGCCTGCACGGCATGGGTGAGCCGCTGTACGAGCAGGTGGTGGGCAGCGTCAAGGACGGCAAGCTGGCGCGGCCCTGCCGCATCTATGCCCCGGTGGGCACCCACGAGACGCTGCTGGCCTACCTGGTCCGCCGCCTCCTGGAAAACGGCGCCAACACCTCCTTCGTCAACCGCATCGCCGACCACTCCATCTCCCTCGACGAGCTGGTGGCCGATCCGGTGGTGCAGATCGAGCAGCAGTCCACCAGCGAAGGCGCCATCGGCCTGCCGCATCCGCGCATTCCCCACCCGAGCGCCCTGTACGGTGCCGAGCGTTGCAATTCCAGCGGCCTGGACCTGTCCAGCGAGCACCGCCTGGGTTCGCTGTCGGCCGCGCTGCTGGCCAGTGGCAACACCGCCTGGGAAGCCCGTCCGCTGCTGGGTCGCGCCAGCGAGCCGTCGATTCCGCAGCCGGTGCTCAATCCGGCCGATCGCCGCGACCGTGTCGGCCAGGTCAGCAACGCCACTCGCGCCGATGTCGACATCGCCCTGGAAGAGGCCCTGACCGCGGCGCCCATCTGGCAATCCACCCCGCCCGAGCAGCGCGCCGCGGCCCTGGATCGCGCCGCCGAACTGATGGAGGCGCAGCTGCAGCCATTGATGGGCCTCCTGGTGCGCGAGGCTGGCAAGACCTACGCCAACGCCATCGCCGAGGTACGCGAGGCAGTGGATTTCCTGCGCTACTACGCCGCCCTGGTGCGCCGTGACTTCGCCAATGACAGCCACCGCCCGCTGGGCCCGGTGGTCTGCATCAGCCCCTGGAACTTCCCCCTGGCCATCTTCAGCGGCCAGATCGCCGCAGCCCTGGCCGCCGGCAACACCGTGCTGGCCAAGCCGGCCGAGCAGACTCCGCTGATCGCCGCCCAGGCCGTGCGTCTGTTGCTGGAAGCCGGCATCCCCGAGGGCGTGCTGCAGTTGCTGCCAGGTGAGGGCTCCACCATCGGCGCCGCCCTGGTCAACGATGTGCGGGTCAAGGGCGTGATGTTCACCGGCTCCACCGAGGTGGCCCAGATCCTGGCGCGCAACATCGCCGGACGCCTGGACGCCCAGGGCCGGCCGATCCCGCTGATCGCCGAGACCGGTGGCCAGAACGCCATGATCGTCGACTCCTCGGCGCTGGCCGAGCAGGTGGTGACCGACGTGGTCGCCTCCGCCTTCGACAGCGCCGGTCAGCGCTGCTCGGCCCTGCGCGTGCTCTGCGTGCAGGACGACGTGGCCGATCGCGTGCTGGAAATGCTCAAGGGCGCCATGGCCGAATGCCGCCTGGGCAACCCGGAGAACCTGGCCATCGACATCGGCCCGGTGATCGACGGCGAGGCCAAGACCACCATCGACAAGCACATCCAGACCCTGAGAGGCAAAGGCCGCCGGGTGCACCAGGGCGGTCGCGTCGAAGGCGACGCCATCCACCGTGGCACCTTCGTCATGCCCACTCTGATCGAGCTGGAAAGCCTGGCCGAATTGGGTCGCGAGGTCTTCGGGCCGGTGCTGCACGTGGTGCGCTATGGTCGCAAGGACCTGGACAAGGTGATCGACCAGATCAATGCCACCGGCTACGGCCTGACCTTTGGCGTCCACACCCGCATCGACGAGACCATCGCCAAGGTGATCGAGCGCGCCCATGCCGGCAACCTCTACGTCAACCGCAACATGGTCGGCGCGGTGGTCGGGGTGCAGCCCTTCGGCGGCGAAGGCCTCTCGGGCACCGGTCCCAAGGCGGGCGGTCCGCTCTACCTCTATCGCCTGCTCAGCACCCGTCCCGATGGCGATCCCGCCGTGGCCCTGGCCAAGGGCAGCACCGGCGAGACCGAATGGCAGGTGCGTGATGCCCTGCGTCAGCAGGCCGGCAATCCGCTGGGCGCCCTGCACGACTGGGCCAGGCAGCAGGGCCTGGGCGAGCTGGAGCAGGCCTGCCTGAGATTCGCCGAAGAATCCCTGAGCGGCCTGACCCGCCTGCTGCCGGGTCCGACCGGCGAGCGCAACAGCTACAGCCTGCTGCCACGTAGCCGGGTGCTGTGCCTGGCGGCCGACGACAGCGATCTGCTGCTGCAACTGGCAGCGGTCATGGCGGTGGGCAGCACGGCGCTAATCGAGGAGGCCCACAAGGCCACCCTGAATCGCCTGCCGCAGGCTGTACGCTCGCGGGTGCAGGTGGCGGCCGACTGGCGCAAGGACGAGGTCGCCTTCGAAGCGGTCCTGCACCATGGCGATTCCGATCAGCTGCGCCAAGTCTGCCAGCAGGTGGCCAAGCGCAGTGGTCCCATCGTCGGTGTCCAGGGCCTGGCCCGTGGCGAAACCGCCATCCCGCTGGAGCGCCTGCTCATCGAGCGCGCCCTGAGCGTGAACACGGCAGCGGCCGGCGGCAATGCCAGTCTGATGACCATCGGTTGAGGGCTCGTCGGGCTGAGCTGGATGCAGCGAAGCCCGCCATTCGCGTAGCCGTTGGGCTTCGACGATGGAGCTGTCTCAGCCCAACCTACTAAAGCACGTCCGTAGGTTGGGTTGAGCGTAGCGAAGCCCAACAGCAGGCCATGGCCTAGCTCAGGCGAGACTCCAGCAGGGCCTAATACTGCGCCCCATACCCCTCCGGCTCTACCGGAAAGCCGCCGTCGTTCGCCGCGATCAGCTTGTTCAGACGGACCGGGATGGCCTTGGCCGCCGGTACCTTGCTGCCTTCGGCATGGTGCCAAAGCGGGATCAGGGCATTGCATTCCGGGTAGTAGCCGCCACAGGCGCCTTCCGGGATGTTATAGGGCGTGACCCGCAGCGGTCCCACTTCGCGGCGCACGCCATCGTCGGCCACCGTCGACACCTGCACCTTGTCGCCTTCGGCCAGACCCAGGCGTTCGATGTCGTTGCGATTCATGAAGAGCACCGCCCGGGTGCCCTTCACGCCGCGGAAACGATCGTGATAGCCGTAGATGGTGGTGTTGAACTGGTCGTTGCTGCGCAGCGTCATCAGGGTCAGGACGTCACGCCCGCTCGCGGGCATGTCCGGGTCTTCTTCCAGGCTGCGTGGCACGATGAGATTGGCCTTGCCGGTTTCGGTCTTCCACTCGCGCTTGGCCGCTGGCAGCGGACGATGGAAGCCACCTACCTCCCACATCCGCGCATTGAAGTCGTGGAAGATCTCCGGAAAGGAGAGGGCGATCTCGTCGCGGATAAGGGCATAGTCGGCCACCCAGGCATCCCAGGTGACCTTGGGGTTTTCCGGCAGGGTAGCCTTCGCCAATCCGGCGACGATGGCTGGCTCGGACAGCAACTCACCCTCGGGCGGCTCGGCCGCGCCGCGCCAGCCGTGGATGCAGCCGGTGCTGTCCTCGGTGCTATGGGCCTGTTCCACCTCGTTCTGGCGATCGATCTCGGTCCGCCCCAGGCAGGGCAGCAGGTAGGCTTTGTCCGCCGGCACCAGATGATTGCGATTGAGCTTGGTGGCGATCTGTACCGACAGGCGCAGGGTGCGCCAGGCGGGCTCCATCAGGCTGGTCTCGGGAATGGCGCGCAGGAAGTTGCCGCCCAGGCCGATGAAGGCCTTTACCGAGCCGTCGAGGATGCCTTCGCAGGCCTCTACGGTATTGCGGCCCTTGTCTTGCGGCGGCGCGAAGCCGAAACGCTCGCCCAGCTGCTTCAACGGCGCCAGTTCCGGTTTTTCGGTGATACCCACGGTACGCTGACCCTGGACATTGGAATGCCCCCGAACCGGACAGATACCGGCACCAGGCTTGCCGAGGTTGCCGCGCAGTAGCAGCAGGTTGGCCAGCATCTGGATGGTTTCCACCCCGTAGCGATGCTGGGTCAGCCCCATGCCATAGATACCGATGACCTTCTGGCAGCGGGCATAGACGGTAGCGGCCGCTTCCAGCGCACTGCGGGTAAGGCCCGACTGGCGCTCCAGCTGCGGCCACTCCTGACGTTGCAGCCATTCGCAGAAGTCGGCGAAGCCATGGCAGTGCTCGGCGATGAAGGCATGATCGAGCACCGCGGCCTGGCCCTGTTCACGGGCCTGGTCATCGGCGGTCAGCAGCGCCTTGCACATGCCGGTAAGGGCCGCGAGGTCGCCACCCGGCTTGAGCTGATGGTACTGGGTGCTGATCTGGGTGGGGTGGTCGGTCAGCATCTCCACCGGCGATTGTGGATTGACGAAGGTTTCCAGGCCACGTTCGCGCAGGGGGTTGAAGGTGATTATAGGCGCGCCACGTTTGCGTGCTTCCTGCAGGTCATGCAGCATCCGCGGGCTGTTGCTGCCCGGATTCTGACCAAAGAACAGCAGGCAGTCGGTCTGATCGAAGTCGTCGAGGGTCACGGTGCCCACGGTCACGCCGATGCTCTTGGGCAGGGCCACCGAGGTGCTTTCGTGGCACATGTTGGAACTGTCCGGCAGGTTGTTGGTGCCGTACAGGCGGGCATAGAGCTGATAGAGGTAAGAGGTTTCCAGCGCGGCCCGACCCGAGGCGTAGAAGATCACCGAGTCCGGATCCAGCGCCTTGAGTTCGGCGCCGATGTCGGCGAAGGCCTCGGCCCAGCTCACCGGCCGATAACGGTCGCTGGCGACGTCGTAGCGCAGGGGGTGGGTCAGGCGTCCGACCTCTTCCAGATCGTAGTCGCGCCAGCCGCGCAGTTCGGTGAGGGAATGGCCGGCGAAGAATTCCGGTCCGCACCTCTTGCTGGTGACCTCCCAGGCAGTGGCCTTGGCGCCGTTCTCGCAGAATTCCAGCGGGTGGGGCTTGCCCGGCTTGGCCCAGGCGCAACTCACGCAGGCGAAGCCGCCATGCTTGTTCTGCCTGGCCAGCAGGGCGCCGGACTTGAGCGGCACCCGTTCGCGCAGGACGATCTCGGTCACCGAGCGCGCCGAGCCCCAGCCACCGGAGGGCGCATCGTAGCGTTCAACCTTGGGTTTGCCGATCTTGCTCATGGTGCGCCTCGTGTGACGGTCTGGCGATGTGCCTGTAGGTCATGGGACGGCGCGTCTGGCGGGAAGGTTCTGACGGTCAGCCCGGCGGTGCGGCGAAGCCCTGTTGCCGCCAGCCTTCGTAGACCGCCACGGCCACGGTGTTGGACAGATTGAGGCTGCGGCGATTGGGCAGCATGGGCAGGCGCAGCCGCTGCTCGGGCGGCAGGGACTCCAGCACCTCGGCCGGCAGGCCGCGACTTTCCGGGCCGAACAGCAGCGCATCGCCCGGCGCATAGGCGATCTCGGTGAAGGGATGGCTGGCCTTGGTGGTGAAGGCCAGCAGTCGGGGTGGCTGCAAATCTGCTATACAGGCCGCGAGGCTGGCATGGGTCCGCACGCTGGACCACTCGTGGTAGTCCAAGCCGGCGCGGCGCAATTTCTTGTCGTCCAGCGCAAAGCCCAGTGGCTCGATCAGATGCAGGCGGCAGCCGGTGATGGCGCACAGGCGAATGACGTTGCCGGTATTGGGCGGAATTTCCGGTTGGTAGAGGATGATGTCGAACATGAAGGGCAGGGCGCCTGGCAAAGCGCCTATGGTACTGCGCCACCGCCGCGCCGTCGCGAGCGGGGTAGGGCGATGAACCTCTGGCGCCGGCTGGTCGACTGGCTGTTGCGCGAACAGCGCGCCCGCCGGGAAGAACTGGCGCGGGTGGAGGATCCCGACCTGCTCAAGGCCGAATGGCGCAGCCAGCGCCAGCGCCTGACCCTCTGGCTGGCCTCGGCGGCGCTGGGCGCCGGCCTGTTCGGCATGATCATCGGCCAGCTGGTGTACCAGCGTACCCATCCCGATCCCTGGTCGTCCGAGGCCCGCCGCCCGGTCATCCTGGGGGTGGACAGTCGCCAGGAAGCCGGCCGCTTCGAATTGCTGATCACCGCCGATCGCTCGCTGTTCTACGAACGCTATCGCCCCGACGGCGCCCTCAGCCTGCGCCTGCCCCGCGCCCGCTGGGACGGCGGCGAACGCCAGGGGCGGGTGGCGCGGCCGGGCGGCAGCTTTTCCTGGACGGTACGCCAGGACGGACAGGACCTGAAGATTTTGCTGGTAGGCGTCGGCGGCGCCCTGCAGGCCAGTGATCGTATCGTCGAGGAAGGTGAGGACTGGGTGCTCCACGTCGAGGTCCCGCTGACCCGCTGAAATGCCCCGTTATCAGGCAAAGGGCCGCTGGTTTGCACCAGAGCGGAACGGGATGTGGCGCCGAGTTGCCTAGGTGCTTCGTCTGCCACGGCCAATCCCATGGGCTTGGCCGTGGGGTGAAAAGCGCTCTAGCCTGGGGTTCGCGACTTTTCACGGACGAAAAAAGAGGCCATCACACTGGGTGATGGCCTCGAGAAGAAAAGAGGGGATTCCCCAGCCTGCCTGTACCGAGGTCCCCAAAAGGGTAGTTACCTAGGATATTGCAGGAGGTGTGCCAAGTTTTGGTTTGGGTGTTTTGGGGGGGGCTTTGCTACCTGGGTTGAGTGTTAGCGAAGCCCAAACGTCTCGGGTTCGGGCTTAAGGCTGCCTCAGCGGATTATCGCAGTTTGCTGATCGTTTTATTTTCGCCCCCCTCAGGCGAGTCACTTTTGCCAGTCGCGGCTGCGCGCCCCGGACAA
>NZ_JAQYZY010000059.1:0-10631 GCF_028640825.1 Pseudomonas sp. LA5 | reverse complement strand
CTCGCAACCCCCGCCACGACACCGGAACTCGGCCTCACTGACGGGGACGGGGCGCCAGCCTGAGAGTTCGGAGTTCAGGGGGGGCGTAGCGTGGAAAACCGCGCAGCGTTTTCCACTGTTGGGCACCGACATCATCAGTGGACAAGGCTTCGCCCTTGTCCACGCTATGAGTCGCTTCCGTTTCTTCAACCAACACTTTCAGTCTGGCGAGTCGCCCCGTTCAGGAGGGCGAACGCCAGTGTCGTGGAGTGGGTCGAGCCGCATGGATGCGGCGAGAGGCCTAACGGGCCATGGACGGCCCGTGTAGGCCGACCCCGGAACGGCGCTGGTGTGAGCGAAACGTAGCGCAGCCAAGTAACAGCCGTAGGCTGGCCCGAAGGGCGAGCAACGCGAGTCACCCGGAGCGCAGCGGAGGGCCGGATGGTCGGGGCAAGCGTTTTTGCTTACTTTTGTCCGGGACGCGTAGTCCGGGGCGCGCAGCCGCGACTGAAAAAAGTGAGTCGCCCGAGTGGGCGAAAAAAGAGCTACCAGCAAAACACGATAAGCAGCTAAGGCACCGATATGAAGTTCAAGCCTGGCAATGTTGGGCTTCGCTTACGCTCAACCCAACCTACGGCACCGTCGAGAGCTTCAGTCCTCCCCCTCCTCATCCGGCCCGTCCACCTTCATGCCCAGCTCCTTGATCTTGCGGGTCAGGGTGTTGCGACCCCAGCCCAGCAGGACGGCGGCATCGCGGCGGCGGCCGGCGGTGTGCTTGAGGGCCGTCTCGATCATGATGCGTTCGAAGGCCGGTACGGCGTTGTCCAGCAGGCTGGACTGACCGCGGGTGAGAGCCTGGTCGGCCCACTGGCGCAGCGCCTGTTCCCAGTTGGCGGCGGGAGCGGCGTCCTGGGGCTGGTTGAGCAGCTCCGGCGGCAGGTCGTCGATCAGCACCTCGCGGCTGGAGGCCATCACCGTGATCCAGCGGCAGGTGTTCTCCAGCTGGCGCACGTTACCCTGCCAGGGCAGGCCTTTCATGTACTCCTCGGTCTCGCTGCGCAGGGTCTTGGGTTCCACGGCCAGTTCCTGGGCGGCGCGGGCGAGGAAGTGGCGGGCGAGTGCGGGGATGTCCTCGCGGCGATCGGCCAGGCGCGGGATGTGGATGCGGATGACGTTGAGGCGATGGAACAGGTCTTCGCGGAACTTGCCCTCGCGCACCAGGCCTTCGAGATTCTGGTGGGTGGCGGCGATGATGCGCACGTCCACCTTGACCGGAGTGTGGCCGCCGACGCGATAGAACTCGCCATCGGCCAGTACGCGCAGCAGGCGGGTCTGGGTGTCGGCCGGCATGTCGCCGATCTCGTCGAGGAACAGGGTGCCGCCATCGGCCTGCTCGAAGCGGCCGCGACGCTGGGCGGCGGCGCCGGTGAAGGCGCCTTTCTCGTGGCCGAACAGCTCGGATTCCATCAGGTCCTTGGGGATGGCGGCCATGTTCAGGGCGATGAAGGGCGCCGCGGCGCGCGGACTGTGGCGGTGCAGGGCGTGGGCGACCAGCTCCTTGCCGGTACCGGATTCGCCATTGATCAGCACCGTGATGTTGGAGTGCGAGAGGCGGCCAATCGCGCGGAACACCTCCTGCATCGCCGGCGCCTCGCCGATGATCTCGGGGGTGCGGGTCAGGTGCGCCGGTTCGGCGAATCCCTGCTGCTCCTGGGCGTGCTGCCCGGCGCGCTTGACCAGGGCCACGGCCTCGTCGACGTCGAAGGGCTTGGGTAGGTATTCGAAGGCGCCGCCCTGGTAGGAGGCCACGGCACTGTCCAGGTCGGAATGGGCGGTCATGATGATGACCGGCAGGCGCGGGTGCATCTCGCGGATGCGCGACAGCAGGTCCAGGCCACTGGTCCCCGGCATGCGGATGTCCGAGATCACCACGTCCGGCTGCTGGCGGCCGAGGCGGGTCATGACGCTGTCGGCGCTGTCGAAGGCAACGGTGGTCATGCCCTCCTGTTGCAGGGCTTTTTCCAGGACCCAGCGGATGGAACGGTCGTCGTCGACGATCCAGACGGTCTCCTGACGGCTCATGCGTACTCCTCGTTATTCCAGCGGCAGGAAGATGCTGAAGGCGGTGTGGCCAGGATGGCTTTCACACTCGATCAGCCCCTGGTGCTGGGTGATGATGTTCTGGGTGATGGCGAGCCCGAGGCCGGTGCCGTCGGGGCGACCGCTGACCATGGGATAGAAGATGGTTTCCTGCAGATCCTGGGGGATGCCCGGACCGTTGTCGGTGATCTCCACCTTGCACACCAGGCGATGGCGGTGGTGGCCGATGGTGAACTGACGCAGGGTACGGGTTCTCAGGGTCACCCGGCCCAGGCGCAGTTCGTTCTGCTGGGAGATGGCCTGCATGGCGTTGCGCACGATGTTGAGCACCGCCTGGATCATCTGCTCCCGATCGATCAGCAGGTCGGGAATGCTCGGATCGTAGTCGCGCACCAGGTTGATCAGGCCCTGGCTTTCTGCTTCCACCAGGCTGCAGACCCGTTCGAGCACCTCGTGGACGTTGGTGATGGCGAGTTTCGGCAGCTTGTTGGAGCCGAGCATGCGATCGACCAGATTCCGCAGCCGGTCGGCTTCCTCGATGATGACGTTGGTGTAGTCCTTGAGTGCCTCTTCCGGCAGCTCGCGCGCCAGCAGCTGGGCCGCGCCACGGATGCCGCCGAGGGGATTCTTGATCTCGTGGGCCAGGCCGCGCACCAGCAGCTTGGTGGTCTCCTGCTTGGAGATCTGCGCCTCTTCCTTGGTGATGCGCAGCAGGCGGTCGCGCGGATGGACTTCCAGCAGCAGCAGGGTGTTGTGGCGATCCAGGATCGGGGTCACCGCATAGTCCACCGTGAGGCTGTTGCCCGAGGTGGAGATCAGCAGCGCCTCGCGCTTGGTGAAGGGGTGGGCATGGTCCACCGCCTGACGCAGTGCCTGCAGGGCCTCGGGCGATTCGGTGAACAGCTCGCTGATGAACTGGCCATGGCTGCGCTGGCCGCTGATGGCCAGCAGCATCTCGGCCGCCGGATTCATGTACTCCAGGCGCAACTCCGCATCGAGCAGGATGACCGCGGTGGTGAGGTTGTCGAGCAAGAGTCGGTGGATGACGTCGGTAGGCATGAGGGGCCACAGCGCTATAGGGACGATAGGAAAATGCAAGAAGCAAACCAAGACGCCCCGAGTTAGGGCAGATGGCTGTAACGTGCACTAACAGCCGCCGCGCGACAGGCGGAACGAAACCGTATTTGTATCAAGATGGTGCACAATGAAAAAGCGCACCAAATAGGTGCGCTAGAGGAAGGGTAGCCAGGATTTCCTGGGTTCGGGCGGTTTCAGGTCCAGTGGGCATTCCGGGCGCTTGCCCCAATCCTTGTCGCCACAGGGATGGGCCAGACGCTTCTGCTCCAGCGAGGGGCGGCGCAGGTGGAAGGGCTGCGCCGGTGTCCGCTCCAGCACGTTGCCATCGGCGGCGAGGATCTCCGCCACCAGACTGTGGCTGCCGCGATCCAGATTGCCCAGGGGAAACACCGGACTGTGCCCAACACCGGCTTCCTTGTCGTCCAGCAGCAGCCGGTAGCTGTGCCCCGGCTGCAACGCCGGCTCGCTGACCAGGCTGACGATGAGTTGCCCTTCCTGATCGATCACCGTGGCATCGGGCTCGGGTACCAGGATGCGCAGCATCTGGTAGCGGAAGGGCGCTGTCTTGGCGGGCCTGGCCGCCGGGGCGGCGGGTGTCGGACTCAGCTTGCGGGTCGGCTGGCCCTGCTGGTTGAGATTGTTGGGCACCGTGAGCGGCACCTGGGTCGCCTTGACGCCCTTGGGTGGCTGGTCGGTGTAGACCCGATTGCCTTCCTGGTCGACATAGCTGTAGACCGCCGCCTGGACAGGCGGCAGCAGGCAGAGCAGCAGCAGGATCAGCAGCGGACGCATCAGCGGGCCGGGCTGTTGACGCTGATGCGCTGCACGGTCACGGTCTTCTCGGCACTGGTCTGGATCACCTCGCCGTTGCCGGACAGCACCTGGGCCGCGAAGCGGTGCTCGCCGCGCTCCAGATTGGCCACGCCGAAGCGGGTGCTCTGACCGGGGCTGCCATAGGGTGCGCCGTCCACCAGCAATTGCAGCGACTGCCCCGGGCCCAGGGCCGGTTCCACGGCTACCCCCACCGAGAAGGTGCCGTTGTTGGCGCGGATGCCCTCATCGTCGGGCACATTGACTTCCAGACGGCTGAAGGCCGGGCCGGCAGGGGTCGCCGCCGCAGGCGCACTGGGGATGGGCGGTGCCGGTCGTGGATTGTCCACGGTGTTGGTGGGCGCCACCTGCACCGGCTTGGCATTGGCCGAGGGCTGGTCGCTGAATACCGTGTTGCCTTCGGCATCCACCGACTTGTAGATCGCGGCCTGGGCGGAGCAGGCGAGGCAGAGCAGACAGCAGGCAAGCAGGCGAGGCATGGCGGAATCTCGGCCGGGCGATGGAGATCAAGGGTAGCAGGCGCGTCATGTGGGCAGGTAGGCAGCTCGGCCGCTCCGCGCTGGCGTCGGTCGCGGCAATTTTTCCAGGGCAAAAGAAAAGGCCTCCCGAAGGAGGCCTCTTTCAATTACCGCAGCGGGTTCAGACGCTGTAGTACAGGTCGTATTCCAGCGGGTGCACGAAGGTACGCACCTTGATCTCTTCCTCGGACTTCAGCTCGATGTAGGCATCGATGAACTCGTCGGTGAAGACGCCGCCCTTGGTCAGGAACGCGCGACCGGCGTCCAGGGCTTCCAGGGCTTCCTTCAGGCTGCCGCAGACCTGCGGGATCTTCTTGCCTTCTTCCGGCGGCAGATCGTACAGGTTCTTGTCGGCGGCATCGCCGGGGTGGATCTTGTTCTGGATACCGTCCAGGCCGGCCATCAGCAGGGCGGCGAAGCACAGGTAGGGGTTGGCGGCCGGATCCGGGAAGCGGGCTTCGATGCGACGGGCTTTCGGGCTCGACACATAGGGGATACGGATGGAGGCGGAGCGGTTACGGGCCGAGTAGGCCAGCATGACCGGAGCTTCGAAGCCGGGCACCAGACGCTTGTAGCTGTTGGTGGACGGGTTGGTGAAGCCGTTCAGCGCCTTGCCGTGCTTGATGATGCCGCCGATGAAGTACAGGGCGGTATCGGACAGGCCGGCATAGCCTTCGCCGGCGAAGGTGTTCTTGCCATCCTTGGAGATGGACATGTGCACGTGCATGCCGGAGCCGTTGTCGCCGTACAGGGGCTTGGGCATGAAGGTGGCGGTCTTGCCGTAGGCATCGGCCACGTTGTGCACGACGTACTTCAGGGTCTGGGTCTCGTCGGCCTTCTTGACCAGGGTGTTGAACTGCACACCGATCTCGTTCTGGCCAGCGGTCGCCACTTCGTGGTGGTGGACTTCCACGACCAGGCCCATCTCTTCCAGAGCGTTGCACATGGCGGTACGGATTTCGTGGTCGTGATCGACCGGCGGCACCGGGAAGTAGCCGCCCTTGACGCCCGGACGGTGGCCCTTGTTGCCGGACTCGAAGTCGGCATCGGTATTCCAGGAAGCCTGCTCGGAGAAGATCTTGAACATGGAGCCGGAGATGTCCGACTTGAACTTCACTTCGTCGAAGATGAAGAACTCGGGCTCCGGACCGACGAACACGGTGTCGCCGATGCCGGTGGACTTCAGGTATTCCTCGGCAGCGCGGGCGATACCACGGGGGTCGCGCTCATAGGGCTGCATGGTGGAGGGTTCGATGATGTCGCAGACCAGGATCAGGGTCGGCTCTTCGGTGAAGGGATCCAGAACGGCGGTGCTGTCGTCGGGCAGCAGGATCATGTCGGAGGCTTCGATGCCTTTCCAGCCGGCGATGGAGGAGCCGTCGAACATCTTGCCATGGGCGAAGAAGTCTTCGTCCAGCGCGTCACGCGCCGGCATGGTGACGTGTTGCTGCTTGCCTTTGGTGTCGGTGAAGCGCAGGTCTACCCACTTCACGTCGTTTTCTTTGATCAGTTGAACAGCCTTCGACATGGTTTCCTCCAGAGGAATTTCGGCCGGGAGCGGTTGGCGGTACTCCCGGTATCAGCTGTGCCCTTGAGGGGCGCTTCCGTACTGCCTGGTCAGCGACCGGCGTTCCACGAAAAGCGCCCTATGCTGGCCCAGGGGCGGCTGCCTCACAAGAGAGCAAGTTGTATGCCAGTGCCCTCAAATGGGCTGGAAGCCCTTCCTGACGCCAGTCGTGCCGTTTTCAGGCCAATCGGCGACGTATCTGCGCACCAAGTTGGTGCTTAAAAATTCATCACTGCACTCAAATGGCGCCTGAGGTGATTTTGTCGGCTGAATTCGAGTGCGTGATGGTTTTCAGGTATGATATTCGCCCTTTTCTTTCGCGTTACCCGCCCCCCGTTTCCCGCTCATGAAGCTCATCATCAAGGTCTTTCCGGAAATCACCATCAAGAGTCGCCCGGTGCGCAAGAATTTCATTCGCCAGCTGGTGAAGAACATTCGTGTCGTGCTGCGCGATCTGGATCCGGATGTCCGCGTGGAAGGGGTCTGGGACAACATCACCCTGGAGACCGCGCTCGCCGAGCCGCGGCTGCTGGCGGAGCTGAAGCAGCGGCTGGCCTGCACCCCTGGCATCGGCCAGTTTCTCGAGGTGCACGAGTATCCGCTGGGCGATTTCGACTCGATTCTCGAGTTGTGCGTCCGCCACTTCGGCGAGCGGGTGCGCGGCAAGGTGTTCTCGGTGCGCTGCAAGCGTGCCGGTCGCCATGACTTCTCCTCGATGGACGTCGAGCGCCATGTCGGCGGTGGCCTGCGCGAACGCTGCGGCGGCGCCGGCATCGCCCTGAAGAATCCCGAGGTGAACGTCCGCCTGGAGATCCGTGACCAGCGGCTGTTCATCATCGACGAGCACCACGAAGGGCTGGGCGGTTATCCGCTGGGCGCCCTGGAGCAGGTGCTGGTGCTGATGTCCGGTGGTTTCGACTCCACCGTGGCCGCCTATCAGATGATGAGACGCGGGATGGTCAGCCATTTCTGCTTCTTCAATCTCGGCGGGCGCGCCCACGAACTGGGCGTGATGGAAGTGGCCCACTATCTCTGGGAGAAGTACGGCCGCTCCCAGCGCGTGCTGTTCATCAGCGTGCCTTTCGAGGAAGTGGTGGGGCAGATCCTCACCCAGTGCGACGACAGCCACATGGGCGTGATCCTCAAGCGCATGATGCTGCGTGCGGCCAGTCGTATCGCCGAGCAGCTGCAGATCGAGGCGCTGGTGACCGGCGAAGCCGTCTCCCAGGTCTCCAGCCAGACCCTGACCAACCTGGCGGTGATCGACAAGGCCACCGATACCCTGGTGCTGCGCCCGCTGCTGGCCAGCCACAAGCAGGACATCATCGACACCGCCCAGCGCATCGGCACCGCCGACTTCGCCAAGCACATGCCCGAGTACTGCGGCGTCATCTCGGTGAATCCCACCACCAAGGCCAAGGCCCTGCGGGTGGAGCACGAGGAAGGCAAGTTCGATATGGCAGTGCTCGACGCCGCCCTGGAACGCGCGCGCTTCATCACCGTCGACAAGGTGATCGAAGAACTGGGCAAGGACGTGCAGGTGGAAGAGGTGGACCAGCCGCTGCCCGGGCAGGTCGTGGTGGACATTCGCCATCCCGACGCCCAGGAAGACCTGCCGCTGGAGCTGCCCGGCATCGAGGTGCAGACCCTGCCGTTCTTCGCGCTGAACAGCCGTTTCAAGGAACTGGACGAGAATCGCCAGTACCTTCTCTATTGCGACCGCGGGGTGATGAGCCGGCTGCACGCCCATCACCTGCTCACCGAAGGGCACGCCAATGTGCGCGTTTATCGTCCGGCCTAAGCAGCCGGGCCTGCTGGGTGGCAGTATCCGCCACCGCCCTCCCGACCCCTTCTAGCCCTCCGGCCACGTACCGGTCGGCCGCGTTTCGCGCCTTTGCAATCTCCGGCTGTCAGCCTGCTGGCTGAAGCTCCTTCATTTCTATACCGAGAACACCACTGTGATCGAGAATCTCCGCAACATCGCCATCATCGCGCACGTCGACCATGGCAAGACCACCCTCGTCGACAAGCTGCTGCGCCTGTCCGGCACCCTGGACCGCAAAGAAGCGGAAAACGAGCGGGTGATGGACAGCAACGACCAGGAAAAGGAACGTGGCATCACCATCCTGGCCAAGAACACCGCGCTGAAGTGGGGCGACTACAACATCAACATCGTCGACACCCCCGGCCACGCCGACTTCGGTGGCGAGGTGGAGCGCGTGATGTCCATGGTCGACTCCGTGCTGCTGGTGGTCGACGCCCAGGACGGCCCCATGCCGCAGACCCGCTTCGTGACCCAGAAGGCCTTCAAGGCCGGCCTGCGTCCGATCGTGGTGGTCAACAAGATCGACCGTCCCGGCGCGCGTCCGGACTGGGTCATCGACCAGATCTTCGACCTGTTCGACAACCTCGGCGCCACCGATGAGCAGCTGGACTTCCCGATCGTCTACGCCAGCGCCCTGAACGGCATCGCCGGTCTGGACCACGAGAAGATGGACGACAACATGGATGCCCTGTTCCAGGCCATCGTCGACCACGTGCCGGCCCCCCAGGTCGATCTGGAAGGTCCCTTCCAGATGCAGATCTCCCAGCTGGACTACAACAGCTTCCTCGGCGTGATCGGCATCGGCCGCATCGCCCGTGGCCGCATCAAGGCCAACACCCCGGTCGTCGCCATCAGCGATGACGGCAGCAAGCGCAACGGTCGTATCCTCAAGATCATGGGCCACTCCGGCCTGCAGCGCGTGGAAGTGGCCGAAGCCGAAGCCGGCGACATCGTCTGCGTCTCGGGCATGGACGAGCTGTTCATCTCCGACACCCTGTGCGATCCGCAGAACGTCGAAGCCCGTCCGCCGCTGACCGTCGACCAGCCCACCGTGAGCATGACCTTCCAGGTCAACGACTCGCCGTTCGCCGGTCGTGAAGGCAAGTTCGTCACCAGCCGCAACATCAAGGACCGGCTGGAGAAGGAACTGCTGCACAACGTGGCCCTGCGCGTCGAGCCGGGCGAGTCGGCCGAGAAGTTCAAGGTCTCCGGCCGTGGCGAGCTGCACCTGTCGGTACTGATCGAGAACATGCGCCGCGAAGGCTTCGAGATGGCCGTGGGCCGTCCGGAAGTGGTGATCATCGAGAAGGACGGCGTGAAGCAGGAGCCCTACGAGAACGTCTCCATCGACATCGAAGAGCAGCACCAGGGCTCGGTGATGGAGCAGATGGGTCTGCGCAAGGGCGATCTGACCAACATGATCCCCGATGGCAAGGGCCGTATCCGCCTGGAATACACCATCCCGGCGCGTGGCCTGATCGGCTTCCGTAACAACTTCCTGACCCTGACCTCGGGCAGCGGCATCCTGACCTCGACCTTCAGCCACTACGGCCCGATCAAGGCCGGCGAAGTGACCAACCGTCAGAACGGCGTGCTGGTGTCCATGGCCACCGGTACCGCCCTGACCTACTCGCTGGAAACCCTGCAGAGCCGCGGCAAGCTGTTCCTGGCGCCGGGCGACGAGATCTACGAAGGCCAGCTGTGCGGCATCAACAGCCGTGACAACGACCTGGTGCTCAACCCCACCAAGGGCAAGAAGCTGGACAACATGCGCGCCTCGGGCAAGGACGAAGTCATCGCCTTGGTGCCGCCGATCAAGTTCACCCTCGAGCAGGCACTGGAATTCATCGCCGACGACGAGCTGGTGGAAGTGACGCCGAAGTCCATCCGTCTGCGCAAGAAGTACCTGAACGAGAACGACCGCAAGCGCTTCGAGCGTTCCAAGGTCTGATCCCGCCCGGGTAGTACAGGAAAGCGCCTTCGGGCGCTTTTTTGTTGGCTGTTTTTCAGCGCGCGACGCGCGGAGCCGGTGGCTCTGCTAGGTTTGGTCTCATGGCCGCGCCACTCCGGACGGCCTCCTTGCAGGATGCTGCCATGCTCAAGACCACCCTCGTCGCCACCTTCACCCTGACCGGTATCTTCGGTTTCGCCACGGCCCAGGCCGCCGGTTGCGGCACGCCGCGCAATGCCTTCGATACCGTCTACTGCGCCAGCAACCTGTTCGCCCAGAGCGACAAGTCGCTGAACCAGACCTATGGCGAGCTGCGCAAGCAGCTGCCGGCCGATCAGCAGGCCGTGCTCAAGCAGCGCCAGCTGGCCTGGATCAAGCAGCGCGACAGCCAGTGCGCCCGCGAGGAGGCCGATGGCTACTTCGTCAATCTGGACTGCGCCGTCACCCTGACCGACAGCCGCCTGGAGGTGCTCAAGGAACGCCTGCGCGAGTGCGCCAGCACCGGCTGCGAAGCGGGCAAGCTGGGGCAGTGAGGTAGCTGGCGGGACAGAGATCTCGCCGCTCCCTCACCCCAGCCCTCTCCCAGAGGGAGAGGGGGCTATTCGAGCGGGCGCTCAGCATCATTGCCCCGGAGAAAATCGTAGCGTGGAAAACGGCGTTAGCCTTTTCCACTGGAGGTTCGCTGTCAGAGAGCCCTCACCCCAACCCTTTCCCCGGGGGAGAGGGGGTTATCCGAGCGGGCGCTCAGCATCATTGCCCCGGAGAAAATCGTAGCGTGGAAAA
>NZ_JAQYZY010000058.1:13358-69841 GCF_028640825.1 Pseudomonas sp. LA5 | reverse complement strand
CAGCTCCGACGCAGGGGCGAGGCGGCTCAGGCGTAGATTGTGTTGAGCGCAGCGAAGCCCAAAGGCCAGACACCCTCACCCCAACCCTCTCCCGGAGGGAGAGGGGGAAAAGCAGCAGCTCCGACGCAGGGGCGAGGCGGCTCAGGCGTAGGTTGGGTTGAGCGCAGCGAAGCCCAAAGGCCAGACACCCTCACCCCAACCCTCTCCCTGAGGGAGAGGGGGAAAAGCAGCAGCTCCGACGCAGGCGCGAGGCGGCTTAGGCGTAGGTTGGGTTGAGCGCAGCAAAGCCCAACGGCCAGACACCCTCACCCCAACCATCTCCCTGAGGGATAGGGGGAAAAGCAGCAGCTCCGACGTAGGGGCGAGGCGGCTCAGGCGTAGGTTGGGTTGAGTGCAGCGAAGCCCAACATTTGCCAGGCGAGTTTCTCCATCGAGCAGGCAAAAAAGAACCGCCCGAGGGCGGTTCAAGAGGAGCACGACCTCAGGGTCGTGGTTAGAACTTGGCTTCCAGGTCCAGCTGCAGGGTCTTGACGTCGGCGTCGCGGCGGAAGCGGCTGGCGGTATCGGACTCGGCGAGGAAGTAGGTCAGGCCCACGCCGAAGTTCTTGTCGATGTCGTAGCCGAGCTTGAGCTTGTGGCCGCGGGCCCCGGTCGAGCCGTTGCCGAAGTCCGAGTCGGTAAAGGCACCGACCACGGCGTTGCGCTGGACATCGCGGTAGTTGTATTCCAGCCCGACCCGCTGCATCAGCTTGGTCTTGGCGCCCACCAGCCAGGCGGTGTCCTCGCCGTCGTCGGCCTTGTCGTTGACCACGTACTGGCCATAGAAGGACAGCGGCACCCACAGCTTGGTCAGGTCCAGCTGGGCGAAGCCCTCGTAGAGCTGGAAGCGGTCAGTGGTGTTGCCATTGACCGCCAGGGCGCAGGGCGAGGTGACCGAGCCGGTGGTCGGGCAGGTGCTGTCCTGGTCCTTGTCGTAGGCGTAGACGCTGCCACCGACCATCAGCTTGGCGGAATCGCCCAGGTTGAAGCGGCTGCCGAGCTGGCCGGCGTAGAGGCGCAGGTCGTGCTTGAATTCATAGCCTTCGCCGTCGACGTTGTCCTTGAGCACGTAGTAGCCAGTGCTGCCGAACAGCTCGGCGCCGCCGCCCAGATCGTACTTGTAGGTGCCGGCCAGGCCTTCGGGGTTGATGTCGGCGTCCCAGATGACATCGCCGGTGCTCACCCACTGCTGGCCCATCTTGCCACCCACCAGATGCAGATTCGGCAGCGCCGTGGGGTGGTAGTCGATGTAGGCCTGATCCAGCCAGAGCTGCTTCTTGTTGAAGTAGCCGTTGAGGTCCTGGTTGGTGGAGCGGGCATCGTCGCCGCCGCCGGTGGCGATGCGGATGCCGGTGTCCACCTGGGGATTGATTTCGCTGTAGGCGCCCAGTCGCGCGCGGATGCGCTGGCGGTCCCGGTCGCGGCCGTTGTCCGGCTCGCCGCTGATGTCGATGCTCTCGTGGCGCACCCGCACGTCGCCCTTGATCTGGGTCTTGGCGGCCCAGGCCAGTTTCTTCTCGAAATCGGAGGTCTTCTGCTGCTGGGCGACCTGGGCGGCACGTGCCTGCTGCTCCTGCTGCAGATCGCCGCGCAATTCGCTGTACTGGGCGGGGGTGATGGAGCCGTTGGCCTTGAGCATGTCGAGCAGCTTCTCATCGACCGCGGCACTCGCGGCGGCCGAGCAGGTGGCCAGGAGCACGCCCGAGAACAGCGCCGTGAATCGATAAGGGTTAACAGACATCGGCAGATCTCCTTTCAAGACTATCCAGGGAGTGATGGCTGGCAGTGCAGCCCGTCACGAAGCTGGCTCAGTCTCGGCAGAAGAGATGTCATTTTGCTTGCAGGAAGATAAAGCTTTTAATTCAAGCCATTGAATATAAAGAAAAATTTAATCAAACCTTCATTCATCCCGGACGGCTCGGCAGTGGCTCGGAATGGAACACGCTGAGCGGACGCCCTGGCCAGGCGCTTTCCGACCGCCCATGAAAAAGGCCACTCCGGGGAGTGGCCTTGCCGAGTGCCGGCGAAATCCTTAGCCGAAGCGACCGGTGATGTAGTCCTCGGTCTGCTTCTTGTCCGGCTTGGTGAAGATCTTGTCGGTCTTGTCCACTTCGATCAGCTCGCCCAGGTACATGAAGGCGGTGACGTCGGAGCAGCGCGCCGCCTGCTGCATGTTGTGGGTGACGATGACCACGGTGAACTCCTGCTTGAGTTCGGCCAGCAACTGCTCGATGCGCGCGGTGGAGATGGGGTCCAGGGCCGAGGTCGGCTCGTCCAGCAGCAGCACCCGCGGACGCAGGGCGATGGTGCGGGCGATGCACAGCCGCTGCTGCTGACCGCCGGAGAGACCCAGGGCACTCTGGTTGAGCTTGTCCTTGACCTCGTCCCACAGCGCCGCGCCGCGCAGCGCCTGCTCGACGCGATCCTGCAGCTCCACGCGGGACAGCCGCTCGTGATGGCGGATGCCGTAGGCGACGTTGTCGGCGATCGACATCGGGAAGGGCACCGGCTTCTGGAACACCATGCCGATGGTGCTGCGCAGGCGGCTCAGCGAGTACTTGGGATCGAGGATGTTCTCCCCGTCCATGAGGATCTCGCCGCTCGCTTCCAGCCCCGGGTATTCCGAGTAGATGCGGTTGAAGATGCGCAGCAGCGTGGACTTGCCGCATCCGGACGGGCCGATGATGGCGGTGATCTGCTTGGCCGCAATGTCCAGGTTGATCGACTTGAGCGCCTGGTGGCCCTTGTAACGGAAGCCGACGTCGCGCGCCTGCAGTTCCGGTATCTGCGTCTGCATGGTAGTCACTTGGAATCCCGGTTACGAAAGAAGAAGCGAGAGGAGAGGTTCAGGAGCAGCACGAACAGTGTCAGCAGCAGGGCGCCGGCCCAGGCCAGGTGCTGCCAGTTCTCGAACGGACTCATGGCGAACTGGAAGATGGTCACCGGCACGGTGGCCATGGGCTTGAGCACGTCGGCGTTCCAGTACTGGTTGCCGAAGGCGGTGAACAGCAGCGGTGCGGTCTCGCCGGTGATGCGGGCGATGGACAGCAGCACCCCGGTCACCACGCCGGCGCGGGAGGCGCGCAGCAGGATCTGCAGGGTCACCTTCCACTGGGGAATGCCCAGGGCCAGCGCCGCCTCGCGCATGGCCGGCGGCTGCAGCTGCATCATCTCGTCGGTGGTACGGGTCACCACCGGCACCACCAGCATGGCCAGTGCCAGGGAGCCGGCGAAACCGGAGAAGCCCAGGCTGCCACCGGAGTACTGGTTCAGCGTCACCACCACGGCGGTGTAGATGAACAGGCCGATGACGATCGACGGCGCCGACAGCAGGATATCGTTGACGAAACGCACCACCAGCCCGAGCTTGGAGTGGCGGGCGTATTCGGCCAGCCAGAGCCCGGCGAGGATGCCGATGGGCGCGCCGATGGCGGTGGCCAGCAGGGTGATCAGCACGCTGCCGAACAGGGCGTTGGCCAGACCGCCGTCGGCGGCGCCGGGCGGCGGCGTCATCTCGACGAAGAGGGCCGGGCTCAGGGCGCTGACGCCCTTGATCAGGGTGGTGCCGAGGATCCAGGCCAGGAAACCCAGGCCGAGCACGGCGGCGGCGCTGCCAAAGATCAGCGCGAGGCCGTTCTTGATCCGCCGCTTGCGATAGAGATAGGCGTCGATGTGCATCAGTTACCTGCCTTGCGCGACAGTTGCGACAGCATCAGCCGTGCCGCCAGCAGCACGAAGAAGGTCACCACGAACAGCAGGAAGCCCAGGGCGATCAGCGAAGAGCGGTGCAGATCGGTGTAGGCCTCGTTGAATTCGTTGGCGATCACCGAGGCGATGGAGCTGCTCGGCATCATCAGCGAGAGCGAGAACTGGTGGGCGTTGCCCAGCACGAAGGTCACCGCCATGGTCTCGCCCAGGGCGCGGCCCAGGCCGAGGAAGGCGCCGCCGACCACCGCCGAGCGGGTGTAGGGCAGCACGATGTCCCAGCAGACTTCCCAGGTGGTGGAACCCAGGGCGTAGGCCGATTCCTTGAGCTGGGCCGGCACGCTGCGGAACACCTCGTACATCACCGAGGTGATGAAGGGCAGGATCATGATCGCCAGGATGATGCCGGCGGTCAGCATGCCGATGCCCAGCGGCGGGCCCTGGAACAGCACCCCGATCACCGGGATGGCGCCAAGGTAGTCGTTGATGAAGGGCGAGATGTAGGCGGCCATGAAGGGGCCGAAGACGAACAGGCCCCACATGCCGTAGATGATCGAGGGAATGCCCGCCAGCAGCTCGACCGCGGTGGCCACCGGGCCGCGCAGCCAGGGCGGCGCGATCTCCGAGAGGAACAGGGCGATGCCGAAGGCGGTGGGCACGGCCAGCAGCAGGGCGATGAAGGAGGTCATCAGGGTGCCGTAGATGGGCACCAGGGCGCCGAATTTCTCGGCGCCGACATCCCATTCGGCCGAGGTGATGAAGTCCAGGCCGAAGGTCATGAAGGCATGGCGACCGCCCCAGAGGGTGGACGCGGCGGCGCCGACCAGTACCAGCAGTACCAGCAGCGCGGCGGAAAACAGCAGCCGGCGGAACCAGACATCGGCGCGGGTATCCCGGCGGATGCGCTGTTCCTGAACGGCGGAGAGGGGCAGGGTCTGGTCGGTCATGGAGCTTTCCGTCTACCTGGAAGGACGCGCGAAACCGCCTGGACCCCAGGGGATCCAGGCGGCGGAACAGTCGTGCTTACTTCTTGAAGTCGGACGCCCAGTAGCCTTCGATCTGCTTGACCAGGGTGTCCGGGACCGGGACGTAATCCAGGGCCGCGGCATCCTTCTGGCCATGCTCAAGGGACCACTTGAAGAAGTCGAAGGCGACCTTGCTGCGCTCTTCGTTCTTGGGTTCCTTGTACATCACGATCCAGGTGGTGGCGGTGATTGGCCAGGCGTCGGCGCCCGGGGCGTTGGTCATCAGCAGGTTGAAGTCCTTGGCGCTCTTCCAGTCGGCGGTGGCGGCGGCGGCCTGGAAGCTCTTGGCTTCGGGCTGCACGAAGTTGCCGGCGGCGTTCTTCAGCTGCACGTGGGTCATCTTGTTGGTCAGCGCATAGGCGTACTCGACGTAGCCGATGGAGCCCTTGATCTGCTTCACGTAGGCGGCGATACCCTCGTTACCCTTGCCACCCACACCGACCGGCCAGTTGACGGTGGTGCCGAAGTTGAACTTCTCCTTCCACTCCGGGCTGACCTTGGCCAGGTAGTTGGTGAAGTTGTAGGAGGTGCCGGAGCCGTCGGAACGACGCACCACGGTGATGGCGCCCTCAGGCAGCTTCATGCCGGGGTTCAGCGCGGCGATGGCCGGGTCGTTCCAGGTCTTGATCTCGCCCATGAAGATCTTGGCCATGGTCGGACCGTCGAGCTTCAGCTTGCCAGGCTCGATGCCTTCCACGTTGATCACCGGCACGATGCCGCCAATGATGGTCGGGAACTGGCCCAGACCGCCCTTCTGCAGGTCGTCGGTGCTCATGGGGGCGTCGGTGGCGCCGAAGTCCACGGTGCCGGCCTTGATCTGGGCGATGCCGCCGCCGGAGCCGATGGACTGATAGTTGATACGGTTGCCAGTCTTCTCGCTGAAGCCTTGCGACCACTTCGACAGAACGGGGAAGACGAAGCTCGAGCCGGCGCCCGTGACATCCACGGCGTGAGCGGCGGTGCTCAGGCAAAAGGCCGACAACAACAGAGAGAGGCTGAACGTGCGTTTCATGGTGGCTCCATTACCTAGTGAGGGCTGGCGCTAGGCTATTGCCGAAATGTGACAATTAAGTGTCAGCGGCATGACGAAACAGGGACGGCAGAGCGCCATCATTGCGGGCGGCGGCTACCGTTCCTGCGCTGGCAAGCCAAGGTGTCCGCGCCTGGGCCTCGCGGCAGACCGCTTCGACAATCCACCCCGCACTGCGGATGGCAGAAGGTTCGCCCTCGTCCCGGCCAGCCTCTACCAGCGACCTCCGGTGGTCACCAGACGACACGCCTGTCTGCCGCCCGCGGTCGTCTCAGCAGCCTGTGCCGTGGCCACGATCCAGCCATGGCGGGCCTTGCAGGCCTTTCGGCGCATCCGTGCGGGCGGCTTGGCAGCAGAAATTTAGCCAAGGCTATATATATTAGAACTATCTACAAGATAGACTTTCTCTATCCGGATGGGTAAGGTGGCGGCCTCTTTGGGGAGTAGCCTGCTTCCACCGCGGTGGAAAGCGTCCTGATCAACATACTCGGCAACCGCCGTGGTCAGGACAGCCAGTCAGGGTTGGCGAGACCAGAGGCATCACCGCGCCATGCCGGGCGTGCGGGGGTGCCTTGTGGATCGAGCCCGGCCGGCGCTGTCACGATGAATCCCGCTTCCCTGATGTTCCTGGCCTTCGCCATGTCCACCGATGCCTTTGCCGCCGCCGTCGGCAAGGGTGCCAGCCTGCACAAGCCCTGCCTGCGCGAAGCCCTGCGTACCGGCGCCATCTTCGGCGTCATCGAAGCCATCACCCCGGTGATCGGCTGGGCCGTCGGCCTCACCGCCGCCCAGTACGTCCAGCCCTGGGATCACTGGATCGCCTTCACCCTGCTCACCGTGCTCGGCCTGCGCATGATCTGGGCCGGCTTCGGCGCGCCCGAGGCCGAAGAGGAAAAGCCCCGCCAGCATTCCTTCATGCTGCTCGCCCTGACCGCCGTGGCCACCAGTATCGATGCCCTCGCCGTGGGCGTGGGCCTGGCCTTCATCGACGTCAACATCATCACCGCCGCCCTGGCCATTGGCCTCGCCACCATGATCATGGTCACCACCGGCGTGATGCTGGGCCGGGTGATGGGCAATCTGGTCGGCAAGCGCGCGGAGATGCTCGGTGGCGTGGTGCTGATCGTGATCGGCGCGGCCATCCTCCACGAGCACCTGGCCACCGTGGCCAGCTGATGGCCCGGCCCTGGCGTAGCGCCCTCCTCGTCCTGGCCGCCCTGCTGCTGGCAGCCTTGGGCTTTCTCGCCTGGCAGCGCTTCTGGCCGGCCCAGGCCGCTCCGGGCTGGCGCTACGAAGTGGCCCATGGCGACATCGCCAAGGCCAGTGCCCTGGCCTGGCAGGGCGATGCCCTGCTCACCGCGGAAGAACTCAAGGACGGCAAGGGCCGGCTGCTGCGCATCGATGCCCAGGGCCGGCGCAGCGTGCTCAGCGAGGGGCTGTACAAGCCCGATGGCCTGGTGCCCTACCGCAACGGTTTCGCCTACAGCCAGGAAGGTGGCACCCACCCCATCCGCTGGTTCGACGCCGCCGGCAGTCGCGATCTCTTCACCGGGATCAACGCCCAGGGCCTCTGGGCCGAAGGCGAGCGGCTCTATGCCGTGGAAGACCGCAAGGGCGAAGGGCGCCTGCTGCGTTACGACGCCGCCGATGGCAGCCTGACCGTGCTGCGCGACCACCTGAACGAGGCGGAGTCCTTTACCCGTTGCCCGGATGGCACGGCCTTCTATACCGAGAAAGCCCGCGGCCTGGTGCGTCAGTTGAGCGACGACGGCCGTGATCCGCCGGCGCTGAGCGAACTGCGCGAGCCGAGTTTTCTGCTCTGCGACCGGCGCGGCCTGTGGATCAGCGAAGACTCCACCCACCGCGCCCGCCTGCTGCTCTGGGATCGCCAGTCAGCCCCGCGCGCCATCCTGACCTTCCTACGCGCGCCCCAGGCCTTGCTGCCACGGGGCGACGGCTACCTGCTGGCCGAAGGCGGACGCAACCGCATCATCGCCCTCGAGCCGCGTTAGCGCATGCGCTTCAGGGTATCGTCCCTGCGCACCAGGTGATGCCAGAGCGCGGCCAGCACGTGCAGGCCGATCACCCAGTAGAAGGCCTTGCCCAGCCAGAGGTGCACGCCCTTGAGCGTCTTCGCCAGTTCCGGGTCAACCGGGAAGGGCGAAGGCAGCGCCCAGGTGCTGGAAGGGATCTTGACCGCGCCGATGGTCAGCCAGACGGTGAACAGTCCGAGCAGCGGCTGGGCCAGCAGAAAGGCATAGAGCCCGTAGTGGGTCAGCCGGCCGACGGTCTCCAGGCTCTTCGCCAGCGGCGGCGTGATCGGCGGTACCGGATGGCGGTGGCGCACCAGCAGTCGCGGCAGGACCAGCGCCAGGACCAGCAGGCCGACCCAGAAATGACTGAGCACCACCCACTGGCGCTCCAGCGAGCCCCGTTCGAACTGCCCGCGATTGAGGATCAGTACATAGGCCAGCAGTACCAGCAGGGCCATGAGCCAGTGCAGCAGCCGGGCGCTGCGCGCATAGCGGGAAACAGGAGAAGCGGAAGGCATGACGGGATCCTGCTACTGAGGTGAAGAGGCGCCGGCAGTGTAGCGGCGCCCGGGAGTTGAAGGTATGGGTGCAAGGCTCTAGCCACAGGGGTTTTCCGCGGTATCCAGCAGCAGCTTGCTCAACTGCTGTGGCGGCTGGTGCACCAGGCCGGTGGGTGATTCGCAGACGCGCTGTACGAAGTTGTCGCTGAACAGGAGCTTGCCATGGACGAAGTGTTCGTCGGGGCGGCGATTGGGATTGTCGAGGCGGGTCCCCAGGCGCTCCGCCAGCCAGCTGCCGGCCTCGTAGTGGCTGATCCAGCGTTCGCCGCGCAGGTCGTCCAGCGTCTTGGCCGGAGCGTCCCGCGCCACCACGATCACCGGTACGTCGCTGACTTCGGGCACCAGATCGTTGTGCCCCCAGTGACCACCCTCCCCCAGTCGCTGGCCGTGATCGCCGGTGATGATCAGATAGCGCTCACCCTCCAGGCGATCGAAATCGGCAAGGATCTCGGCGAGCAGGCCGTCGAGATAGTGCAGGGAATTGTCATAGGCATTGGCCTGGCCCTCGGCCCCGCTATCCGGCCAGGGCGCCGGGGTGCTCTCGTGCCGGTAGTTCTGCGCATAGGGCAGGTGCGCGGTGCGCAGATTCAGCACCACGAAGTTGCGCGGCGCCCACTGCTGCTCGTCGAGGATCTCCAGCAGGGCGCGATCCTGGCGCTGCAGGAAGCGCAGCGGATGGTCCTCGCGGGTAATGGAGACGTCCAGGTAGCGACTGCCCAGGTGCGCCAGCAGCTTGGACTCCTGGGACGACAGCCAATGGGTGCGAAAGCCGGCGGCCTGGGCGAAGCGGAACAGATTGATCTCGCCGCTGCGCAGGCGCTGGTCCTGGCCCGGTTCGCGGATCGGATTGAGCAGATAGGGCAGGCTCACGTCGGTGGCCACCCCCGCCGCGATACCGGGTCGGATCAGCGCCTGGGGATTGGCCGCCAGGTAGGCCGACAGCCTGGGGCTGGTATCGCGCGGGTAGCCAAAGGCGCCCAGGCGATCGCTGCGCAGGGAATCGGCCACCACCAGCCAGACATGCCGCGCAGTGCTGGGTATGGGGGCCAGGCCATAGGGTGCATAGGCGGTGGGCGGCAGGACGACATCGTCCCGCCCGGCCAGGCGCACCGCCCAGGCGGAAAAGGCGTTGAGGCTGTTGTGCAGGCCGCTGCGACTGGGGCTGGGCACGAAGGCGTCGAGGTTGCGATAGGTGGCGCGATAGGGTTTGGACAGCAGCACCGCGGCGATCAGCAGCAGCGCCCAGCGACTGGCTGGCAGCGGTACCCGGCCTGGCAGCTGGAGATGCAGGGTGATCAGCAGGCCATAGGGCAGGCCCACGCAGAGCAGCACCGGCCAGTGTTCGGGCAGGCTGAGCCACAGCGTCTGGCGCACCTCGGCGGTATCGCCCAGCAGGGCCTGGATGTCGATGGCGCTGAGCGGCTCGCCGAAGAAACTCAGGTTGCCTAGCTGCAGCAGCTGCATCAGCGCGAACCCCAGCAGGATGACCGCCGCCAGGCGCGGCAGGTTGCTCAGCCAGAGCGCCAGGCTGAACACCCAGAGCGCGGCCACATAGCCCGCTTCCAGCTCGGCGCGGTTGTTTGGCGTGAAGCCTTGCTGCAGGACGTCGTCGGCCAGCAGCAGCAGGCAACTCAGGCTGCTGAGCAGCAGCAGATTGCGCCAGGGCCGCCAACCCAAGACGCGCGGGCGGGAGAAGGCTGCGAGCAGCATCAGGGTGCCCTGCGTACGCGCGAGGAAAGGCAAAGGCAAGCGGGCATGGCGGGCTCCAGCGACAGGGAGCCGCTACCCTGAGGAGCAAACCTTAATGAAGTCTTAGCGGCTCATGCGCGGTAACAGATGAGCCGAGAGGTCAGATACCAGCCGACCGGCTTGACCCTGAAGTCACTTCAGGCTTCAGGATGATCGGCAAAGGGCCTTTGCCCTCTGCCTCCTCAACGCTTCGGAGACCTGTAGATGAGTGGCTCCACCCCTCACCACGACCACGACCACGACCACGACCACGACCATCAGCATGGCCACGACCATGGCCATGGTCACTCCCACGCCCCGCGGGTGACCGCCGCCAACGAGCGCAAGCTCAAGCTGGTCTTCGTCCTGACCTTTGGCTACGCCATCGTCCAGGCCGTGGGCGGCTGGTGGTCCGGCTCCCTGGCGCTGATCGCCGATTCCGGGCACATGGTCTCGGATGCCGCGGCCCTGCTGCTGGCCCTGGTGGCCTACCGCGTGGCGGCCAAGGCGGCCAATGCGCGCTTCACCTATGGCTTCCACCGGGTACGCATCCTCGCCGCCCTGACCAATGGCGTCGCCCTGCTGCTGCTGGTGCTGTGGATCGGCTGGGAAGCCATCATGCGGCTGCGCGAGCCCACCGAGGTGCTCTCCGGCCCCATGCTGGTGGTGGCGGTGATCGGCCTGGTGGTCAATATCGTCGGCTTCGTGGTGCTCAACAGCGGCCACAAGGACGACAGCAACCTGCGCGGCGCCCTGCTCCATGTGGCCGGTGACCTGCTGGGTTCGGTGGGCGCCATCGTCGCCGCCCTGGGCATCCTCTGGACCGGCTGGACCTGGCTGGATCCGGCGCTGTCGATCCTGGTCGCCCTGCTCATCGTCAAATCGGCCTGGACCCTGGTGCGCGATGCCGGCGCGGTGCTCTTGCAGGCGGCGCCGCGGGAATTCGACACGGCCGGCGCCACGGCGGCGGTCCGCGCCCTGCCGGAGGTGGCCGAGGTGGGCCATCTGCACGTCTGGACGCTGACCGACGAAACCCGCATCGCCACCCTGCACATCACCCCGGCGCCGGGCAGCGACCCCCTGCGTCTGCCGACCCTGGTGGGCGAGCTGCTGCGCAGTCGCCACGGCCTGCAGCACGTGACGGTACAGGTGGATCCGCCCGGCACCCTCGACGGGCACTGCGCCTAGTCACGCGGGGAAGACTCATCCAGCGGGCGGCGGCGACCGGTCAGCATCGACAGCGGCAGGTTGTCGCCCACCCGCAGGCTCTCCACCACGGCGGCCACGGCATGCAGGCAGACCAGCGCCAGCAGGCCGTTGGCGAACAGCGCGTGCAGGTCTTCGGGCCAGTCGGCACCCCAGAGGGCATCCACCTCGCGCATGAGAAAGCCGGTGACGCCCAGGCCGCCGATGGCAGCCATCATCAGCAGCATCACCAGGGCGCCCAGGGGCGAATGGCCGAGGCGATGATGGGGCCGCCCCTGCCAGAGATCACGCAGGTGAGCGCTCAGCCGCGCACGGGTCGGCCAGCAGTCGCTCCAGCGCGCGCTGCGCGGGCCGACGAAGCCCCAGACCAGCCGCACCAGCAGCCAGGCACTGGCGTAGTAGCCGATCCAGCGGTGCCAGAAGGCGCCCTTCTCGTTGAAGAAATAGTTGGCGAAGAAGGCGGCGGCGACCGACAGGTGGAACAGCCGTACCAGGGGGTCCCAGAGCCGCACGGTCGCCGTCTTCATCAGCTGCCGATCTCGCTCTTGACCGCCTTGCCGCTCACCGGGTCGTGATAGATCTCGACCTTGCGCTTGTCCTTGTCGAAGCCGTAGATCTCGTAGCAGTTGCCCTTGGTGATCTTGAATTTCTTGATCTCGTAGCCCTGGTCTCGCAGCTGCGCCTGGAATTTCTCGGCGTCCTGCCAGGTGGACTTGTCCGCCTGGGTGCACTGGGGTTCGGCGGCAAGGGCCAAGGGACTTGCGAACAGCAACGGCAGCAGCAGGCGGCGCATGGCGACACTCCTCGTGGTTGGAGTGGCCAGACTCGGCGCCGAAGCTTAATGCAGTCTTAGGACGCAACGCCCGGTAACAGTTGCCCCTGCCGCTGCGCCAGGACGCCGGCGATGATGGCGCCCTGGCGGCATTGCCGAGAGAGGAAGGCGATCGTGCGGGTACTGCTGGTGGAAGACGACGCGGCCCTGGCCCAGGGCATTCGCATGGCCCTGCGCGGCGAGGGCTATACCCTGGACTGGGTGGCTGACGGCCTGGCCGCCGAGCACGCCCTGGCGTCCGAGCGCTTCGACCTGGTGCTGCTGGACCTGGGCCTGCCGCGCCTCGACGGCCTCGACCTGCTGCGCCGCCTGCGCAGCCAGCCCGACGGCCAGGTGCCGGTGCTGGTGCTCACCTCTCGCGACGCCAAGGCCGATCGCATCCAGGGCCTGGATGCCGGCGCCGACGACTACCTGGTCAAGCCCTGCGACCTGGACGAACTCAAGGCACGCCTGCGCGCCCTGATCCGCCGCAGCTGTGGTCGCGCGCAACCGCTGCTGGAGCACGCCGGCATCAGCCTCGATCCGGCCAGCCAGGTGGTGCACTACCACGGCGCCGAGGTGGCGGTGACGCCCATGGAATACCAGCTGCTGCACCAGTTGCTGCTGCGACCGGGCGCCGTCATCACCCGCGAGCGGCTGAGCAACGCCCTCTATGGCTGGCAGGAAGCCGCCTCGGGCAACACCCTGGAAGTGCTCATCCACAACCTGCGCAAGAAACTCGACAGCGGCCTGATCCGCACCGTGCGCGGGGTGGGCTATCTGCTGGAGCGTCAGCCATGATCGCCATCCGCACCCGCATCCTCGCGCCCACCCTGGCCCTGGTGCTGGCCGGCAGCCTGGCCCTCGCGCTGTTGGCCCTGCGCGACAGCCATCGCGAGATCGAGGGCATCTACGACGCCCAGCTGGTCCAGGGCGCGCGCCTGCTGGAAGGCCTGCTGCAGGCCGGCACGCCGGCGGCGGCCAGCTGGCCGGAGCTGATCCGAGTGTTCGATCGGGCCATGCAACCCGTGCCCGGCAGCGTGCCGGCGCACCCTTACGAGAACCAGCTGACCTTCCAGATCTGGACCGCTGATGGTCAGTTGCTGGCTCGTTCCGGCAATGCGCCGCGGCTGACCGAGGTGCCGCCGGAAGGGCTGCACGAGGTGTTCGACAACGGACGCGAATGGTGCGGGATGCTGGTGCGTACCGCCGATGGCGGCCTGCGCATCTGGGTCGGCGAGCGCGAGGACCTGCGCCAGGACCTGATCCAGCGCATCGTCAGCCATACCCTCTGGCCGACCCTGGTCGGCCTGCCGCTGCTGGTCGGGGTGCTCTGGCTGCTGCTGGGCTGGGGCCTGCGACCGCTGCAGGACTTCGCCCGCGGCCTGCGCGCGCGTGACCCGCACAGTCTGGCGCCGCTGCCGGGCGGCCCGCTGCCACCGGAGTTGCAACCCATGCGCGGCGCCCTGGATCACCAGCTTGCCCAGTTGCGCGCCCTGCTCGACCGGGAGCGGCGCTTCATCGCCGACGCCGCCCACGAATTGCGTACGCCGCTGGCGATCCTCGACCTGCATGCGCAGAACGCCCAGCGCGCCGAGACGGCCGAGGAACGCGACGAAGCCCTGGGCTATCTGCGCCAGGGCGTCAGCCGGGCCACCCGCCTGGCCAGCCAGCTGCTGACCCTGGCGCGCCTGGAACCCGGCGCCACCCAGGTCCAGGCGCTGGACCTGGAGCCCCTGGTGCGCGAGGAGCTGGCGGAATTGACGCCCCTGGCACTGAAGCGGCAGGTGGAACTGGTATTGGCGGCCCAGGCCGGACCGGCGGTGCTCGGCGATCCGGACGCCATCGCCATCGCCCTGCAGAATCTGGTGACCAACGCCCTGGCCTTCGCCCCCGCCGGCAGTGCGGTGGAAGTCGGCATCGAAACCAGCCAGGACCAGGGCGTCTTGCTGCGGGTGGAGGATCGCGGCCCCGGGGTGGACGAGGCCGAACTGACGCGCTTGTGCGATCGTTTCTACAGCGCCGGCAACCCCCAGGGCGCTGGGCTGGGGCTGGCCATCGTCGAGACCATCACCCGCCGCCTGGGCGGTGCCCTGAGCTTCAGCAATCGGGCGCGGGGCGGCTTTTGCGTGGAGTTGCGCCTGCCGCGCGCGGGCTAGGCCTGCTGGCAACCGCGCGCCAGGACCGGCCGCGCGGGTCGGGTCAGGCGCAGGCCGAGGCCCATCAGCAGCACCACGCCCACCGCCATCAGTAGCCAGGCATTGGCCAGGCTGTCCAGATGGTCGCGCAGGATGCCGGCGGCCAGCGGCGCCAGGCTGGCGATCAGATAGCCACCGCCCTGGACGAAACCGAGCAAGGCACCGGCTTCGGCGGGATCGCGCACCTGGTCCATCGCCAGGATCAGCGACAGCGGAAACAGCGCGCCGATGCCCAGGCCGAGCAGGATGGCGGTCGGCACCGCCAGTTGCAGCGGCGCCAGTGCCAGGCACAGCAACCCCACCAGCACCACGCCGAGCACCCCCAGCACCAGCGGCCGGCGATTGCTCAGCCGGGCGATGGTGGCCGACAGCAGCAGGCCGGCGCTGACCTCGGCGAGACTCACGCCGCCCAGCAGCAGGCCGCTGTCGGCCGGTTGCCAGCCGAGGCCGGTGTAGTACGGCGGCAGCCAGGCCAGCACCAGGGTATAGGCGGCGGTACCGATGCCGAAGAAGGCCAGCAGCAGCCAGGCCTGGCGCTGCCGCCAGGGTTGCGCGCGGGGTGCCGCGTGCTGCGCCGGCGCATCCGGACGCGCCAGGGCCAGCCAGACGCCGAGCGCCAGCAGCACCGGCAGGGTCCAGAGCGCCAGGCCCTGGGCCCAGCCCCACTGTTCGGCCAGGGGCGCGGCGGTGGCCGCCGCCACGGCCGCCCCACCCATGATGCCGGTGGTGTAGAGGCCCATCAGGGTGCTGGTGCGCTGCGGATGGCAGCGACGGATGTAGGCGGGGATCAGCGCCTGTACCAGGGCGATACCGACGCCACCCAGACCGGCGGTGAGGATCAGCCCCAGGCCGCTCGGCTGTTCCCAGCGCAGCGCATTGGCCAGGGCCAGCAGCAGCAGGCCGAGGGCGATGCCACGGCGCTCGCCGAGCCAGGCCTGCAGCCGGGCGCCGCCCAGGGCGCAGAGACCCATGGCGGCGATGGGCAGGGTGGTCAGCGCCCCGGCGCCGCTGCCTTCCAGGCCGGTGGCGGCCTGGATGCCATCCAGCAACGGGCCGATGGCGGCCAGGATGGGTCTGAGGTTGAGGCCGACCAGCAGCACCAGCAGCACGGCGAGAAAGGCGTCCTGGCGCGGCGCGGGTGTGGTCGGGGATGAAGGTGAAGCGGAAAGCATGGACAATCTCCAGAATGACGCGGTATTTCTCTTGATGAGAAGTATCTTAACATCAAGATATATTCCCGAGGTAAGCCGATGGCCGATCGCGCCGAATTCGCCGTGGACCAGTGGCATCGCGAGCGCCCCGACCTGGATGCCCTGCCCATGCGCCTGGTGGGCCGCCTGGGTGAAGTGGCCCAGGTGCTCAATCGCGATGTGCTGCAGCCTTTTTTCGACGAGCACCGACTGCACTATGGCGAGTTCGATGTCCTGGCCACCCTGAGGCGAGCGGGCGAGCCCTACGCCCTGAGTCCCACGGTGCTCTATGAGTCGGCCATGATCTCCTCGGGCGGCATGACCAATCGCCTCGACCGCCTGGAGCGAGCCGGCCTGATCGAGCGGCGCAGGAATCCCGAGGATCGCCGCAGTACCCTGGTGGCCCTCACCGCGGACGGCTTCGCCCTGATCGATGGCCTGATGGCCGCCCACGTCGACAACGAGCGCCGGGCCCTGGCGACGCTCAGCGAGGCCGAGCAGCAGCAGCTGGACGCCCTGCTGGGCAAGTGGCTGGCCAGCCGCGCGACGGCCTGACGCCATGCTCATCGACTTCAGCTCATGCAACGGCTTGCACGCCGTGGCCCAGGACTATGCCCATGGCGAACGGGTGCCGCCCCATAGCCATCGCCAGGCGCAGCTGATCCATGCGCTCTGCGGCATCGTGATCGTCAACACCGCCCAGGGGCGCTGGGTGGTACCGCCCGGACGGGGCGTCTGGGTGCCCGCCGGCGAAGAGCACGACCTGCACCTGCTGGGCCGCGTCGAGGTACGCACCCTGTTCGTCGATCCGCAGGTACGGGCCGAGCTGCCGACACGCTGCCAGCTGATCGCCGTCTCGCCGCTCCTGCGCGAACTCATCCTGGCCGCCCTGCCCCTGCCTGCCGACAGACTTGCCGAAGGGCGCGCCCACCATATTCTGCAGCTGATGCTCGACGAGTTGCAGGGCTCGCCCACCGCCGGACTGCACCTGCCCTGGCCGGTGGATGCCACCCTCGCTGAACTCTGCCGCCACCTGCGCCAGCACCCGGGCGAACGCTGGACGCTGACCGGCGCCGCCGCGCGACTGGCGGTCAGCGAGCGGACCCTGAGCCGGCTGTTCCTCAAGGAGACCGGCCTGACCTTCGGCCAGTGGCTGCAGCGGGCGCGACTGGATTCCAGTCTGACCTCCCTGGCCGCCGGCCACGCCATCGTCGACGTCGCCCTGGACCACGGCTACGCCAGCCCCAGTGCCTTCGCCACTCGTTTCCGCCAGGTGCTGGGGGTATCGCCCTCGGCCTATCGCGGCCAGGCGGGTCTGCCCGACGCGGTCAGCCCCGCCGCGCCCTGAGTCCCAGCTCGGCCGGATCGACGAGTCCCAGGGCCGCGCCCTGCTCGGTATTGGCGGCCAGGGCCAGGCGACCGCCATAGGGATGGCGCGGATGAATGGTCAGCTGATTGCAGGCTTCCACCACGCTGGCCACCTCCTCCAGACGGGAGAAGTCGATCCCCGGCGTGATCCCCTGGCTGTAGAGATTCAGCGCCAGGGTCACCAGGTCGACGTTGCCGGTGCGCTCGCCATTGCCGAACAGGCAGCCCTCCACCCGCGTGGCCCCGGCCAGCTGGGCCAGTTCGGCGCAGGCGACGCCGGTGCCGCGGTCGTTGTGCGGATGGACGCTGATGGTCACGTGGGGCGCCGGACCCAGGCCGCGGATGAAGCCCTCGATCTGATCGGCATAGACGTTGGGCGTGGCCACTTCCACCGTCGCCGGCAGATTGAGGATCAGCGGGCGGTCCGCCGACGGCTGCCAGGCCTCGCGCACCGCCTGGCAGATCTCCAGGGCGAAGTCCGCTTCGGTGAAGCAGAAGGTTTCGGGCGAATACTGATAAATCCAGGCCGTCTCCGGCTGGGCGTCGCACAGGGCACGCACCCGCTGGGTACCGGCCACCGCCATGGCCAGGGTGGCGGCGCGATCCTGGTCGAACACCACCCGGCGAAACAGCGGCGCGGTGGCGTTGTAGAGATGAACGATGGCGCGGGGTGCCCCGACCAGGGCCGCGAAGGTGCGCTCGATCAATTCGCTGCGCGCCGGCGTCATCACCTGCAGCCAGAGATCGTCCGGCAGGCCGTCCGCGGTGACCAGTTCGCGCACGAAATCGAAGTCGGTCTGGGACGCCGCCGGAAAGGCCACCTCGATTTCCCGGTAGCCGATCGCCAGCAACAGGGCGAAGAAGCGCCGCTTGCGCTCCAGCCCCATGGGCTCGATCAGTGCCTGGTTGCCATCGCGCAGGTCGGTTGAGCACCAGCGCGGTGCCTGGGTCAGCTGACGGCCCGGCCATTGGCGGTCGGGTAACGAGGGCGCGGCGAAGGCGCGGTACTTGGTCTGGGGTTGCTTGAGCATGGGGGACTCCAGGGCTGGGCCTCAGAGTCTGACCGCCCCACCGGTCCGCTGCGCTCGCGAGCAGGACAGCCCCCTGCGCGATCCGGACAGCGACGGGCGAAAAAAAACCGCCGGGGAAGGCCCCGGCGGCTTCTCTGTCAGCGCTCCCAGGTCAGCCCACCGAGATGCGTTCCAGCGGCACCGGCTTGAGTCGTGGCGTGAGCACATGGATGACCACGATGGCCACCAGATAGGCACTGCCGGCGACGATGAAGATCGGCTGGTAGGACTTGAAGATCTCCAGGATGTAGCCGTTGTAGGTGGTCATCAGCATGCCGCCAATGGCGCCGGCGGTACCGCCGATGCCGATCACCGAGGCCACGGCTTCCTTGGGGAAGAGGTCCGACGGCAGCGTCATCAGGTTGGCCGACCAGGCCTGGTGGGCCGCGGCGGCGAGGCCGATGATGCCGACCACCAGCCAGAGGCTGGAGACGAACTGGGCGGTGACGATGGGCACGACCGCCAGGGCGCAGAGCAGCATGGTGGTCTTGCGCGCCAGGTTGGCGCTGCGGCCCAGCTTCATCTGCTTGGAAGAGCCCCAGCCGCCCATCACCGAACCGATGTCGGCGAGGATGTAGATGGCGATCAGCGGCGGACCGAAGGATTTCAGATTCAGGCCGTAGGTCTTGCCGAGAAAGTCCGGCAGCCAGAACAGGTACAGCCACCAGATCGGATCGGTGAGGAACTTGCCGGCGGCATAGGCCCAGGTCTCGCGGAAGGTCAGCAGCTTGAACCAGGAGATCTTGGTCGGGGCGCTCGGGGTAGCCGCCACCGGGGAGCCGTCGTCGGCCTGGATATAGGCCAGCTCTTCACGACTCACCTTGGGGTGCTCGTGGGGGCGGCGATAGATCAGTAGCCAGGCGATCAGCCACAGGGCGGTGACGATGCCGATGGAGATGAATGCCGCGCGCCAGCCCCAGGCCAGGGTGATGGCCGGAACCAGCAAAGGTGTGATGATCGGACCCATGGCAGTGCCGGCGTTGAACAGCCCGGTGGCCTGGGCGCGTTCCTTTTGCGGAAACCATTCCGACACCGCCTTGAGGCTGGCCGGAAAGCTTCCGGACTCGCCGAAGCCGAGGGTGAAGCGCACCAGCACGAAGTGGGTGACGGTATGGGCGATGCCGTGACCGATGCTGGCGATGGTCCAGATGGTGAAGGCCAGGGCATAGCCGATGCGCACCCCGACCTTGTCGATGATGCGGCCAAAGGTCAGGAAGCCGATGGCATAGGCGCATTGGAACCAGAACACGATCTTGGCGTAGTCGGTCTCCGTCCAGCCCAGGTCCGCCTGCAGCGTGGGCTTGAGGATGCCGATCATCTGGCGATCGATGTAGTTGATGCCGATGGCGATGAACAGCAGGGCGCAGATCAGCCAGCGGTAGCGGGTGATGCGGGAGGCTTGCTGGGTAGCGGCGACGGGCGGGACCTGCGGCCGCAGGGCGGACTCCGTCTCGGGAGTGACCTGGATAGTCATTGAATGGGCTTCCTGACTTGTTGTTATTGACCGGCGTGAACCGGGGTCGTTGGAAAGCTGTTACCAGATATTCATATGACATCGTATGAGTGACTTTCGAAGGTGTCAATCCACCCAAAGCAGAGTGGTCAGACATCTCTCAAGAGGCTAGACCCGGGCCGCTCAAGCCCGCCCTGGTGCTCGCGCCGGGCACCCGCCCGGCCCCTGGACACCGCCGTGAAGAATCTGTGACGCGCCTGGCACTTTCTCATCCCGGGCCGTCTAATGCCGGTCTTTGAAGCGAAGCCGTCGCCTCATCCCTCTTGCCGAGCCTGCCGTGCCTGTCGCCGACATCCCTTCCCTGCTGGCGCGCCTTGCCGAGCTGGAGCAGAGCAATGAGCAGCTGCGCCAGCAGCTCGACGCCCGCGTTGCGCCTCCTGAAAACAGCACGACCCTGGCCAGCGAACGCTACCAGTTCCTGTTCAACGCCATGGATGAAGGCTTCTGCATCATCGAATTCATCGACGGCCCCCTTGGGCCGCTGAGCGACTACGTGCATGTCGAGGCCAATCCGGCCTATGCCGCCCATGCCGGCATTCCCAACGTGGTGGGCCAGAAGTTGCGCGACATGGTCGGCGACGAGGCCCAGGCCTGGCTGGATCGCTATGGCCATGTGCTGCGTACGGGCGAAGCCATCCGCTTCGAGCAGGAACTGGTGGCCACCGGGCGCTACCTGGAGCTGACCGCCTTTCGCATCGAGCCGGCCAGCCGCCGCCAGGTCGCCGTGCTGTTCCAGGACATCACCCCACGCAAGCGCGCCGAGGTGGCCCTGCGGCAACTCAACGAAACCCTCGAAGAGCGGGTGCAGGCGGCGCTGGTCGCCAATCGCATCCTGGCCAACGTGGTGGACGCCGCCAGCTCCATGATCCACGTACTGGACTTCGATTTCCGCTGGCTGGCGGTCAACGGCTCCGGCGCCGAGGTGTTCGAAGAGGTGATCGGGGTAAGGCCGCGCATCGGCGACTCCTTCAGCGAAAGCCTGAAGCGGCGGCCTGACCTGCGTGACGGCATCCTCGCGCACTGGCGCCGCGCCTTCGCCGGCGAGACGTTCAGCACCATCATCTCGGTGCACAGGGGATCGCTGCAGCATCATTACGAATTGCAATTCAGTCCGCTGCTCGACGCCGAGGGCCAGCGCATCGGCGCCTATCAGTTCGCCTATGACGTCACCGAGCGCCTCAACGAGCAGGAGCGCATCCGGCTCATGGAAGAAGCCCTGCGGCAATCGCAGAAGATGGAGGCCGTCGGCCAGCTCACCGGTGGCATCGCCCATGACTTCAACAACCTGCTGACCGGCATCCTCGGTTCGCTGGAATTGCTCGACCTGCGCCTGCGCCAGGGCCGGCTGCAGGACCTCGAGCGCTACACCGGCACCGCCCGCAGCGCCGCCCAGCGCGCCGCCGCCCTGACCCACCGGTTGCTGGCCTTTTCCCGTCGCCAGACCCTGGATCCGCAGCCGGTGGCCCTGGAGCAACTGGTCATCGGTCTGGAAGACCTCATCCAGCGCAGCATCGGCCCGCAGATCGCCCTGGAGCGCGAGGCCGATCCCAGGCTCTGGCTGACCCACATCGACGGCGCGCAGCTGGAAAACGCCCTGCTCAACCTCTGCCTCAACGCCCGCGACGCCATGCCCGACGGCGGGCGCATCCGTATCGTCCTGAGCAACGAGCGCCTGGACGAGACCCAGGCCGAGCGCCAGGCGCTGCCCCCGGGTGACTATGTGCGCCTGAGCGTGGGCGATACCGGCAGCGGCATGAGCGACGAGGTGCTCGACAGGGCCTTCGACCCCTTCTTCACCACCAAACCCATTGGCCAGGGCACCGGCCTGGGATTGTCCATGGTGCACGGCTTCGTGCTGCAGTCGGGTGGCGAGATCCGCATCGACTCCGCGCCCGGCGCCGGTACCTGGGTACATCTCTATCTGCCGCGCCAGCGCCTGGCACCGGTGGCCAGCGCGCCGATCTATCCCGAGCTCGAACCCAGCCGGCCCGGCCGGGGCGAGACCATCCTGGTGGTGGATGACGAGCCGACCATCCGCACCCTGCTGGTGGATGCCATGCTCGCCCAGGGCTACCAGGTGCTGGAGGCAGCCGATGCCGCCACCGCCCTGGCACTGGTCACGTCTGCTACCCCTCTGGATCTGCTGGTGACCGACGTCGGCCTGCCGGGGACGCTCAATGGCCGCCAGCTGGCCGATGCCTTGCGCCGGCTACGGCCGCAGTTGCCGGTGCTGTTCATCACCGGCTATGCCGAGGCCAATGTCATCGGGGACGGCGATCTCGACGCCGGCATGCGGGTCCTGACCAAGCCCTTCACCCTGGATACCCTTGAGCGACGGATCCAGGCGATGCTGCAGCCGTCCTGAGCGGCGACCGGGCAACATGTGATAGCTCTTTGCTATCATCCGCCCTCTGCGTCGCTACCCGTGCCCTCGCCCATGGACAAGCTCTCCCTGCTTCACCTGCTGCTGATCTTTACCACCATCGCCTGCATGGCCCTGCTGGCCGAGTTGATTCGCTAGCGGCGTTAAGGCAGCCATAAGGCGGGCGGTGGCAAGCTCTCCTCCATGCCGAAAGGCATCGTAGAAGCTGACATCTGCGCTTTTAGCCCGGGAGGATCCCGGGCTTTTTTTTCGCGTCGACAAAATGCGCAGCAGTCCACGGGTCCGCGCTTTGCCACTGCAGCGCCCTCTGCCGGGCCTGGCAAGATGAGGCTCAGGTCCAGGAGGGACAGTCATGATCACCAGGATGCCGTCAGCCCACGCTCAGTCGCTCGCCTTCGATGTCTGCCCCCTCGGCGCCGACGTCCAGTCCCTGTCCATCGATCTGCTCCGCCAGGGCTTTCTGGCGCTGGATCATCATGGCCAGCTGGACATGAGTCGCGAGCTCAAGCGCCAGTTGCGCGAGCGGCTGGTCGAACAACTGGATGCCCAGCTGCCCGCGGTCGCGGCCGCCGCGCTGGAACGCTCCACCCCGCAACCGCAGGCCTTGCCGCAGCGTCGCAGCCGCGGCGGCTGACCGTCCCTTTCAGTCCCGATAATCCGGCTCCAGCCGCAGCAGCTGGCGCTTCACGCTTTCCAGATGCAGCCGGGCGCTGTCGGCGTTGCCCTGCAGCAGCTGCTGGCAGGCGGCGTGCGCGATGGCCGGTGCCACTGGCTTCAACGGCCGGCCGCTGGCCATGGCCTTGAGTTGCACCTCGGCGGCGCGCTCCAGGTAGTAGAGATCATCCCAGGCCTCGGCGATGCTCGGTCCCAGCACCAGCGGTCCGTGATTCTTCAGCATGACCACCGCCGCGTCACCCGCCGCCCGGGCAATGCGTTCGCCTTCGGCCGCATCCAGCGCCAGGCCGTTGTAGTCCTCGTCCACGCTCAGGCGGTCATAGAACTTCAGCGCGGTCTGCCCGGCCCAGACGAAGGGGTCGCCCTCCAGCAGGCAGAGCGCCGTGGCGTGGGGCATATGGGTGTGGAAGGCCGCCCGCGCCTGGGGATTGAGCCGGTGCAGCTGGGCATGGATATAAAAGGCGGTGGCCTCGGGTGCCCCCTCCCCCACGACCACACCGCCCGCGAAGTCGCAGATCAGCAGCGCGGACGCCGTAACCTCGGCGAAGGCCAGGCCATAGGGATTGACCAGGAACAGGTCGTCGTGGCCGGGCACCACGAAGGAAAAGTGATTGCAGATCCCCTCGCCCAGGCCCAGGCGGGCGGCCATGCGAAAACAGGCGGCGAGATCGATGCGGGCCTGGCGGATGACCGGGGTATCCAGATCAGGGTGACGGGTAGCGGCGACGGTACTCTCGAAGGCGTGGGCCATGGGCAGCTCCTTGGACGGGGACCCAGCCGTTGCACAAAGGATGCCGCCCCCCTGTCATGGCGTTGTCATCATAAAATTGCAGCAATCCCTTGTTACATCTCTGCTGTCTTTCCACCTGCGCAGAGAATCTTCCATGACGCTCCTTCCTACCCGTCTTGCCCGTGCCTGCAGTCTCGCCCTACTTGCCAGCTCGGCCGTCATGGCCGCGGAACCGGCGCGCAACGTCATCCTCTTCATCCCCGATGGCCTGCGCGCCAACATCGTCGATGCCCAGACCGCACCGAATCTGGCCCAGCTGCGGCGCGAGGGCGTGAACTTCCAGAACAGCCACTCGCTGTTCCCGACCTTCACCACGCCCAATGCCTCGGCCCTGGCCACCGGGCACTACCTGGGCGACACCGGGGATTTCAGTAACACGATCTACACCGCCTTCCCGGTTCCAGGGGCGAACAACAGCGTCACACCCTTCCTGGAAAACGACGAGGTCCTGGGCGACGTCGACGAACATTTCGCCGGCAACTACCTGGACGAGGAAACCCTGCTCGCCGCCGCGCGCCAGGCGGGCCTCTCCACCGCCGCCGTCGGCAAGCTCGGCCCGGTGGCCATCCAGGACGTAACCGCCCGCGACGGCGAGAAGACGGTGATCGTCGACGACTCCACCGGCCATCCCACCGGCATTCCCCTGAGCGCGGCCATGCAGGACGCCCTGAAACAGGCCGGTCTGCCGCTGGAAGCCCCGAGCCGGGGCGCCAACGGCAAGGCCGGCAACGCCACCACGCCGGGCACCCTGAGCGCCAACGTCGAGCAGCAGCGCTACTTCCTCGATGTCACCAACCAGGTGCTGCTGCCGCGCTTCAAGGAAAGCGGCAAGCCCTTCGTGCTGGTGTTCTGGTCGCGCGATCCCGACGGCACCCAGCACAACCAGGGCGACAGCCTGGGCAAGGTCACCCCGGGCATCAACGGCCCCACCAGCCTGGCCGCCATCCGCAACGTCGATGCCAACCTTGGCGCCCTGCGCGCCCGGCTGAAGGAACTGGGCCTGGACGGCAACACCGACATCTTCGTCAGCGCCGACCACGGCTTCTCCACCATTTCCAAGGAGAGCAAGACCAGTCCGGCGGCCAAGGCCAGCTACCCCGACGTGCCCAAGGGGCAGCTGCCGCCCGGCTTCCTCGCCCTGGATCTCGCCGCCGCGCTGAACTTGCCGCTGCTCGATCCGGACGCCAAGGGCGCTGCGGTGGCGATGGACCAGGGCCAGCACCCGAGCAAGGCCAATGGCCTGATCGGCCCCGACGCGGCCAAGCCGGAGGTGGTGGTGGCGGCCAACGGCGGTTCGGACCTGGTCTATCTGCCCCAGGGCGATGCCAAGGCGCTGGCGCCCAAGGTGGTCGCGGCGCTGCTCAAGCAGGATTACGTCAGCGGCCTGTTCGTCGACGACGACCTGGGCAAGATCCCCGGCACCCTGCCGCTCTCGGCGATCAACCTCAAGGGCTCGGCGCTCACCCCCTATCCGGCCATCGTGGTCAACTTCCGCTCCTATGACAGCGGCTGCGGCAAACCCGACGTCTGCGCCGTGGAAGTGGCCGACACCGGGCTGCAGCAGGGCCAGGGCATGCACGGCAGCTTCAGCCGCGGCGATACCTACAACTTCATGGCGGCGATCGGTCCGGACTTCCGCAAGGGCTTCGTCGACCTGAGTCCGGTCAGCAACGCCGACGTCGGCCAGACCCTGGCGCACCTGCTGCACCTGGAGATCCCGGCCAAGGGGCAACTGGTCGGTCGGGTGATCGGCGAGAGTCTGGAGGGCGGCAAGCCGGTCAAGGCCAGCCACCAGGTGCAGCGCTCGGCACCGGCGGCGGGCGGGCTGGTCACCGAACTCAAGACCCAGAATGTCGGCGACACCCGCTACTTCGATGCCGCCGGCTTCAAGGGACGCTCGGTCGGGCTCTGATCCGTGCCTAGAGGCTAAGGGTGCCGCGGATGCAGTCCTGCACCGCGCCACCCACCCAGATGCGGTCGGCGATACGGGCTACCCGTACCCGGCCGCGCCGGCCCAGCGCCGTGCCCTGGCTGGCCAGGTAGCGCTCCGGCGCCAGGCCCGCCGGGATCAGCCACTGCGCCAGGCTGGCGTTGAGGCTGCCGGTGACCGGGTCTTCGGCGAATTCCTCGCCCATCAGGGCGCGCACCTCGAATTGCGCCTCGGCATCGCTGCCCGTCCAGGGGGCGATCAGGCCGACGTTGAGGCCTTCCAGGGCGGCATAGTCCGGGCGGATCGCCAGCAAGTCCTCACGACTCTCCAGAAGCACCGCGACCCAGCCGGGACCGTTGTCGGCCCACTGGCTGGCCTGGATGCGTTCGGGCGAAAGACCGGTGCCGCGGGCGATGCGTGCCAGGACCTCGGGCTCCACCGCGCCGCCTCGCACCAGCGGCGGCGCGGCAAAGGCCAGTTCCTCTCCGGCGGCACGGATCGCCACCAGGCCGGCGCCGCATTCCTGGATCACCTCGCCGCCCTTGGGTCGTCCGCCTTCACGCAACCAGACATGGCAGCTGCCCAGGGTCGGATGACCGGCGAAGGGCAACTCGCGCTGCGGGGTGAAGATGCGCACCCGGTAGTCCGCCGCTGGATCGGTGGGTTCGAGGAGAAAGGTGGTCTCCGACAGGTTGGTCCAGCGCGCCAGGGCGGCCATCTGCGCGGTGGAAAGCCCATCGGCGCCACAGACCACCGCCAGGGCATTGCCCTCCAGGGGGCGCTGGGCGAAGACATCGACCTGATGAAAGACGAGGGACATGACGGCGGACTCCTGGGGCAAAGAGCCGATTGTCCGCGGTTGGCAGGCGCTAGGAACAGCCACAGCCAGGTGGCCAAGGGGCCGTACAGAAGGGTATTGCGCGTGGGATTCGCGTGGAAAACGCTGCGCGGTTTTCCACTCTACGGTGTTGCCCTACGGCATCGACGCGGGGCTTGCCCTCACCCCAGCCCTCTCCCGGAGGGAAGGGGGGGGGGCGGTTCCGAGCGCAGGGTGGCGCCGCGCACGAATCACCGGTCACCCGTAGGTTGGCGCTGAGCGCAGCGAAGCCCAACGGTCGGACCACCCGCCCTCACCCCAGCCCTCTCCCCGAGGGAGAGGGGGCGGTTCCGAGCGCAGGGCGGCGCCGCGAACGAATCACCGGTCACCCGTAGGTTGGCGCTGAGCGCAGCGAAGCCCAACAGGGGCGTCCGCCCTCACCCCGAAGGAAAGGGCAGTCCCTCACTCCACCGCTGGTCGCCCGAAAATTCGGGTTACCGCATCCAGGTGCGCGGCCATGGCCTGGCGGGCGGCGTCGGGGTCGTGGGCTTCCAGGGCGTCGAGGATGGCGAGGTGCTCCTGCTGGGAGCGGTCGGTCATGTCTTCCGGGGTGTAGCGGCGCTGCAGGAGCTGGAACATGCTGCCGTAGCGATGGCCGAGCAGGTGGCGCAGCAGCAGCGCATAGGCCGGATTGCCGCTGGCCTGGGCGATGCGGATATGGAACAGCCGGTCGCCGGGATGGGTGGTGGAGCCCAGGCGGTTGTCCTCGACGTTGCGACCATAAGCAGCGCGGATGCCGGCCAGTTCGCTGGCGCTGGCGTGCCGGGCGGCCAGGGCGGCGGCTTCCGGTTCCACCAGGCGGCGCGCCTGCAGCAGGGCGAAGGGCGGGATCTCGGCGTCCAGATCCAGCGCCAGGCTCAGCTCCGGATCCATCTCCGCCCATTGGCCACGCCCAGCCAGCTCCAGCACCGGGGTGTCCGGTGGCGGCGGGGCACTGGGGGCGCAGACCCGTACGCCGTCGCCGACGCGCACGTCCACCAGGCCGATCACCTCCAGGGCGATCAGCGCCTCGCGCACCGAGGCGCGACTCACCCCCAGTTGCTTGGCCAGTTCGCGCTCGGCGGGCAGGCAACTGCCCGGCGGGTATTCGCCGCCGTCGATAAGGGCGCGCAACTGGTCGGCGATCTGCCGGTAAAGCCGTGGTTTTTCAATCACCTGAAGGGGCATGGCGGTCTCGTCTCATGCAGCTCGCGCAGTCTGCCGCGAAAAAATCCTTGCCTGAGAGCCTAGCAGGGTCTAAACAATAGGACCAATGGCCTGACCATTGACCGCTGGCGGTCGGGCACCTCACAACAATAATCAGCCAAGAGGTCTCCACATGAGTCACGCAGGCAAACGCGTCCTGGTCACCGCCGCCGGCCAGGGGATCGGCCGGGCCACCGCCCTCGCCTTCCATCGCGCCGGTGCCGAGGTCATCGCCACCGACATCAATGCCGCCGCCCTGGACAGCCTCGAAGGGCTGCAGACCCGGGTGCTCGACGTCACCGACGCGGCCGCCGTGACCGCCCTGGTCGCCGAGCTGGGTAGCTTCGACGTGCTGTTCAACTGCGCCGGCTATGTCCACGCCGGCAGCATCCTCGATTGCGACGAAGAGGCCTGGCGCTTCTCCTTCGAACTCAATGCCACCGCCATGTACCGGATGATCCGCGCCGTGCTGCCCGGCATGCTGGCCCAGGGCGGCGGCTGCATCATCAACATGGCCTCGATCGCCTCCAGCCTCAAGGGCGTGGCCAATCGCTGCGCCTATGGCGCCAGCAAGGCGGCGGTGATCGGCCTGACCAAGTCGGTGGCCGCCGACTACGTCGGCCAGGGCATCCGCTGCAACGCCATCTGCCCCGGCACCGTGGATTCCCCCTCGCTGCACCAGCGCATCGCCGACCAGGCCGCCCGCGAAGGCCGCAGCGAAGCCGAGGTGCAGGCCGCCTTCGCCGCCCGCCAGCCGATGGGTCGCGTCGGTCGGCCGGAGGAGATCGCCGCCCTCGCCCTGTATCTTGCCTCCGACGCCGCCGCCTTCGTCACCGGGACCGCCCAGGTGATCGATGGTGGCTGGAGCGTCTGACGCCGTTTTTCGTCCGCACCCTTTTCCCCTCATAGGAGCTCCGATGAAACTCTTGCGCTACGGCCCCCAGGGCCAGGAAAAACCCGGTCTGCTGGATGCCCAGGGCCGGCTTCGCGATCTCTCCGGCCAGGTGGCCGACCTCGCCGGCGAAGCGCTCGGCGCCGAGTCCCTGGCCCGCTTGCGCCAGCTGGACCCAAACAGTCTGCCGCTGGTGGACGGCACCCCGCGCCTGGGCCCCTGCGTGGGTCGGGTCGGCAAGTTCATCTGCATCGGTCTCAACTACGCCGACCACGCCGCCGAATCCGGCCTGGACGTACCCAAGGAACCGGTGGTGTTCAACAAGTGGACCAGCGCCATCTGCGGTCCCAACGACGCGGTGCAGATCCCCCGCGACTCGACCAAGACCGACTGGGAAGTGGAGCTGGGCGTGGTGATCGGCAAGGCCGGACGCTACATCGACGAGGCCAATGCCCTGGACCATGTGGCCGGCTATTGCGTGGTCAACGACGTCTCCGAGCGCGAGTGGCAACTCGAACGCGGCGGCACCTGGGACAAGGGCAAGGGCTTCGACACCTTCGGCCCGCTCGGCCCCTGGCTGGTCACCGCCGACGAGGTGGCCGATCCGCAAAATCTCGATCTCTGGCTGGAGGTGGACGGCCACCGCTACCAGAACGGCAACACCCGCACCATGATCTTCACGGTGGCCCAGATCATCGCCTACCTCAGCCGCTGCATGAGCCTGCAACCGGGTGACGTCATCTCCACCGGCACCCCGCCGGGCGTGGGCATGGGCGTCAAGCCGCAGTCGGTGTACCTCAAGCCCGGCCAGGAAATGCGCCTGGGCATCCAGGGCCTGGGCGAGCAGCACCAGCGCACCGTCGCCGCCGACTAGACCCGACAGCCCCATCCCTGCCTATCAGCCTCCCCGTGCCCGCTTTCATCGAGCGGGCACGGGGCCGGGCTCGCTCAGCCCGCGAAATCCCCTCGAGGACAGCGCCATGCCAACAACAATTACCGGCCTGCAGATCGAAGACATCCGCTTCCCCACCAGCCAGGCGCTGGATGGCTCCGATGCCATGAACCCCGATCCGGACTACTCCGCCGCCTACGTCATCCTGCAGACCGACCAGCCGGGGCTGGAAGGCCACGGTCTCACCTTCACCATCGGCCGCGGCAACGAGATCTGCTGCGCCGCCCTGCGCGCCCTGGAGCCGCGGGTGCGCGGCCTGACCCTGGAGTGGATCCAGGAAGATCCGGGCCGCTTCTGGCGCCATATCACCGGCGACAGCCAGTTGCGCTGGATCGGCCCGGACAAGGGCGCCATCCACCTGGCCACCGGCGCGGTGGTCAACGCCGCCTGGGACCTCTGGGCGCGCGCCGTGGGCAAGCCGGTCTGGCGCCTGGTAGCGGAGATGAGCCCCGAGGAGCTGGTGCGCTGCATCGACTTCCGCTATCTCACCGACTGCATCACTCCCGAAGAGGCCCTGGCCCTGCTGCGCCAGTGCGCCGAGGGCAAGGCCGAGCGGCTGCAGCGCCTCGAAGCCGAGGGCTATCCCTGCTACACCACCTCGGCCGGCTGGCTCGGCTATCCCGACGACAAGCTGCGCCGCCTCTGCCAGGAGGCCATCGACGCCGGCTTCTCCCACATCAAGCTCAAGGTCGGTCGCGACCTCGCCGACGACATCCGCCGGGTGCGCATCGCCCGCGAGGTGATCGGCCCCGAGCGCCACCTGATGATCGACGCCAACCAGGTGTGGGAAGTCGGCGAGGCCATCGACTGGGTGCGCGAACTGGCGTTCGCCAAGCCCTGGTTCATCGAGGAGCCCACCAGCCCCGACGACGTGGAAGGCCATCGCGCCATCCGCGAGGCGGTGGCGCCGGTCAAGGTGGCCACCGGCGAGATGTGCCAGAACCGCATCCTCTTCAAGCAATTCATCATGCGCGGCGGTCTGGACGTGGTGCAGCTCGACGCCTGCCGCCTGGGCGGCCTCAACGAGGTGCTGGCGGTACAGCTGATGGCCGCCAAGTACGACCTGCCGGTCTGTCCCCATGCCGGCGGCGTGGGCCTCTGCGAATACGTGCAGCACCTGGCGATGATCGACTACCTCTGCGTCGCCGGCACCCATGAGGGCCGGGTGGTGGAATACGTCGACCACCTCCACGAACACTTCGAGGACCCCTGCCGGGTGCGCGGCGCCGCCTACCTGGCACCCCAGGCGCCGGGTTTCTCCATCGCCATCAAGGCCGCCTCCCGGGCGCGATATCGCCATGCCGGGGAGCAGCCGTCATGAGCCCGCGCCTGGATGCCCACCAGCATTTCTGGCGTTATCGGCCGGCCGAATTCGCCTGGATCGACGGGCGCATGGCCGGCCTGCAAAGGGACCACCTGCCCGCCGATCTGCAACCGCACCTGCAGCGCGCCGGTTTCGACGGCTGCGTCGCCGTCCAGGCGCGCACCCTGGAAGAAGAGACGGACTTTCTGCTCGACCTCGCCGCCCGGACGCCCTGGGTGCAGGCGGTGGTCGGCTGGACCGATCTGCGCGCCGCCGACCTGGTGGCGCGCCTGGAACGTCGCCAGGGCAGTCGTCACCTGCGCGGTTTTCGCCATCCGGTGCAGGACGAGGCCGATCCCGGCGCCTGGCTGGCCGATGCCGCCGCCAACCAGGGCGTCGCCACCCTGCAGCGGCATGGCTATCTCTATGAACTGCTGATCCACGCCGAGACCCTGCCCGCCGCCACCGCCTTCGCCGCGCGCCACGACCACGGCGTGCTGGTGCTGGACCACCTGGGCAAGCCGCCGGGCCGAGTGGCGCCTGCGGAATACGCCCGGTTGCTGGCGCCCCTGGCGCGGCTGCCCCATGTGCATTGCAAGCTGTCCGGGCTGGTCACCGAGGCCGACTGGCACGGCTGGCAGGCGGAGCAGTTGCTGCCCTATGCGCGCATCGCCCTGGAGGCCTTCGGGCCGGAGCGGCTGCTGTTCGGCTCCGACTGGCCGGTCTGCACCCTGGCCGCCAGTTACGCCGAGGTGGTCGACCTGGCCGAACAGGCGCTGCTGGATCTCACGCCCAGTGAGCGCGAAGCGGTCTTTGGCGGCAACGCGGCCCGCCTCTATGGCCTCGGCACCCAGCCACGGGAGAAGGTGGCATGAATCTGCAGCTGACCGACAAGGTGTTCCTGATCACCGGCGGCGGCTCCGGCATCGGCGCCGCCATCTCCCTGGCCCTGGCCGCCGAAGGCGCCATTCCGGTGATCCTCGCCCGCGAGCCGCTGGCGGCCGACTTCGCCGCGCAACTGGCCGAATGTCAGCCCAGGGCGCGGGCCGTCACCGTGGAGCTGTGCGACGAAGCCGCTTGCGAGCGGACCGTGGCCGCGGTGCAGGATGCCTATGGGCGCATCGACGGACTGGTCAACAACGCCGGGGTCAATGATGGCGTGAGTCTCAGCGCGGGTCGCGCCGCCTTCGTCGCCTCCCTGGAACGCAATCTGGTGCACTATTACCACCTGGCGCACCTCTGCCTGCCGGCGCTGCGCGCCAGCACCGGCGCCATCGTCAACATCGCCTCCAAGACCGCCCTCTCCGGCCAGGGCGACACCAGCGGCTACACCGCGGCCAAGGGCGGCGTGCTGGCCCTGACCCGGGAATGGGCCGCCTCGCTGCTGGACGACGGCATCCGCGTCAACGCGGTGATCCCCGCCGAGGTCATGACCCCGCTCTACGAACGCTGGCTGCAGGGCTTTCCCGACCCGGCCGCCAAGCTTGCCGCCATAACCGCGCGCATTCCCCTCGGCCGGCGCATGACCACCCCGGAGGAGATCGCCGACACCGTGGCCTTCCTGCTGTCGCCACGCTCCAGCCATACGACAGGCCAGTGGCTGAGCGTGGATGGCGGCTACCTGCATCTGGATCGGGCGCTGACGTGAAGACGTGGCCGTAGGTTGGCACTGAGCGCAGCGAAGCCCAACAAGGGGCAGGCGACCTCACCCCAACCCTCTCCCAGAGGGAGAGGGGGCGGTTCAGCGGATCGTGTTCAGGTTCGGCGTTAGCCGAGATCATCGGCGCGTGAAAAAGCCGCGCGCTCGACGTAGGTTGGCGCTGAGCACAGCGAAGCCCAACGAAGAGGACCACGGCAAGGCACCTGTAGCGTGGACAACGGCGCAGCCTTGTCCACCCGCCGGGCACCGAAACCGCCGCTAAGGTGCAGGCCTGCCGCCGTGACCACCCTCACCCCAACCCTCTCCCGGAGGAGAGGGGGTGGCATCGGTGTCAGTGGCAGGATCATCCGTACGTGGAAAACGCTGCACGGTTTTCCACGCTACCCATCCACCGGAGGTTGGCGCTGAGCACAGCGAAGCCCAACGAAGAGGACCGCAGCGAGGCACCTGTAGCGTGGACAACGGCGCAGCCTTGTCCACCCGCCGGGCACCCAACTCGCTAACGCTTCGGACTCAAGGGACTGTCGTCCTGGTCTTCGCGCTCCTCGGTGGTGGTGGTGTTCGCCGAATCCGGCACGTCGCCGTATTCGTCGTAGTCGTGGGGGGTCTGCTGGTCGTCCGCGGGTTCGGGATTCATGAGGTACTCCAATAAAAGAAGTGCCCTCGGTGGAGTCCACCAGCCCTGGTGGCGTTCCCGCTAGACCAGCGCCACCAGACGTTCGGCCACCCGGTCGAAGGGGTCGATGCTGCGCTGGGCCCGGCACAGCGGGATCACTCCCTGCACCGCCGCCACCAGCAGCGTGGCCAGCCCCGTGGCCGCTTGCTCTGTATGGCCGTGCTCGACCAGCGCCACCTGCAAGCGCGCCTCCCAGCGGCGATAGATGCCCGCCGCCGCGTCCAGCTCGCGCTGGGCGATCTCGTCCACCGGTTCTTCCACCGCCACCGCCATCACCGGGCAGCCGACGCGAAAATCCGAGTCCAGCAGGATGTCGCGCCACAGGCGCAAAAAGCCCTGGATCCCCGCCAGCGCCCCGGCCTGCAGCTGCCGCTCCAGATCGCGACTGACCTGGGCGCCGGCCAGCTCCACCGCTTCCACCACCAGCTGGTGCTTGCCGCCGGGAAAGTGATGATAGGTGGACCCCAGCGGCGCCTCGGCGCGCTTGATGGTCTCGCGGATGCTGGTGGCATTGAGGCCGTGCTGCGCCAGCATGGCCGACGCCGCCACCACCACCCGCTCCCGTACCGTCGACTGCTCGGTCATCCATTCTCCTTGCTATGACAGTCGTCATAATCTACCGTCCAGCCATTATAACAACTGTCATAGGGACCACCCCATGCCAAGCGACGCCCTCGTCGAGGATTTGATCACCGCGGACGGTTATCGCCTCAGCACCAGTCGCTTTCCCGCCCAGGGGCCGCTGCAGGGACGGCTGATCGTCGCCGGCGCCACCGCCGTGCCCCAGGGCTTCTACCGGCGTTTCGCCCAGCACGCCGCGGCCCGCGGTTTCGAGACCCTGACCCTGGACTATCGCGGTGTCGGTCGCTCGGCGCCGGCCTCGCTCAAGGGCTTTCGCATGGACCTGCTGGACTGGGCGCGCCAGGACCTCGCCGCCGCAGTGGACGCCATGGCCCAGGGCGACGTCCCCCTCTACCTGGTCGGCCACTCCTATGGCGGCCATGCCTTCGGCCTCCTGCCCAACCATGCCAAGGTCGCCGGCTTCTATGTCTTCGGCACCAGCGCCGGCTGGTACGGCTACATGCCGCCGCTGGAAAGACTCAAGGTGCTGACCATGTGGAAACTGGTGCTGCCGGTGCTGACCTGGTGGAAGGGCTACTGCCCCTGGAGCGCCCTGGGCCTGGGCGAAGACCTGCCGCGCGACGTCTATCGCCAGTGGCGCCACTGGTGCAGCTATCCCCACTACTTCTTCGACGACCCGGCCATGCAGGGCATCGAAGCCGGATATGCCGCGGTGCGCACCCCCATCGTCGCGGTCAACGCCCTGGACGATCTCTGGGCCACCCCGCGCTCGCGCGACGCCTTCATGCAGGCCTATCGCAACGTCGACCTGCAGCGCGAAGACCTCGACCCCCGCCAGCACGGCGGCGCCATCGGCCACATGGGTTATTTCCGCGCCAGCGCCGAGCCACTCTGGGACCGCGCCCTGGACTGGTTCGCCGCCCTGCCCCGGGCACCGGGCGTGAACTGAGCCCCGAACAGGCCGCCCCAGGGCGTGCCTGTCGCTTTTCCAAAAGCTCTCCGTCGTTTCCGGACAGTCATCCCGCTGCCCCAGGTCCCATTGTGGCGGCACGAATAACAAGGAGAAACACCCGTGCTGATCGGCATCCCGATGGAAACCGGTGCGGGGGAAACGCGCGTGGCCGCGACCCCCGAGACCCTCAAGAAACTGATCGGCCAGGGCCACCAGGTGGTGGTGCAACGGGGTGCTGGCGAGCGCGCCAGCGTGCCCGACGCGGCCTATGCCGCCAACGGTGCCCAGCTCGGCGATGCCGCCGCGGCCCTGGGCGCCGACCTGGTGCTCAAGGTGGCGGCGCCCGATGCCACCGAGCTGGCGCTGATGAAGCCCGGCGCCGTGCTGATCGGCATGCTCAACCCCTTCGCCCAAGAGACCCTGGACCAGCTCAACGCCCGCGGCCTCACCGCCTTCGCCCTGGAAGCGGCGCCGCGCACCTCCCGCGCCCAGAGCCTGGACGTGCTCTCCTCCCAGGCCAACATCGCCGGCTACAAGGCGGTGATGCTGGCCGCCGACCACTATCCGCGCTTCATGCCCATGCTGATGACCGCCGCCGGCACGGTGAAGGCCGCGCGGGTGCTGATCCTTGGCGCCGGGGTGGCCGGCCTGCAGGCCATCGCCACCGCCAAGCGCCTCGGCGCGGTGATCGAGGCCTCGGACGTGCGTCCGGCGGTCAAGGAGCAGATCGAGTCCCTCGGCGCCAAGTTCGTCGACGTGCCCTTCGAGACCGAGGAAGAACGCCAGTGCGCCGAAGGCGTCGGCGGCTATGCGCGGCCCATGCCGGCCACCTGGATGGAGCGCCAGGCCAAGGCCGTGCACGAGCGCGCCAGGCAGGCCGACATCGTCATCACCACCGCGCTGATCCCCGGTCGCCGCGCCCCCACCCTGCTGCACGAAGCCACCGTGGCCGAGATGAAGCCTGGCTCGGTGGTCGTCGACCTGGCCGCCAGCCAGGGCGGCAACTGCCCGCTGACCGAGCTGGACCAGGTGGTGGTCAGGCACGGCGTCACCCTGGTCGGCTACGGCAACCTGGCCGCCCGGGTGCCGGCGGACGCCTCGGCGCTCTATGCCCGCAACCTGCTGGACTTTCTCAAGCTGGTACTCAGGGACGGGGCCTTCCACCTCGACCTGGCCGACGACATCGTCGCCGCCTGCCTGATGTGCCACGGCGGCGAATTGCGCCGCAAGAACGCCTGAGCGCCCGCTCTCCGCCCCTCACAAGGACTGCCCCCATGGACCTGATTTCCGACGGCCTCTACAACCTGATCATCTTCGTGCTGGCCATCTATGTCGGCTACCACGTGGTCTGGAACGTCACCCCCGCGCTGCACACCCCGCTGATGGCGGTGACCAACGCCATCTCCGCCATCGTCATCGTCGGCGCCATGCTCGCCGCGGCCCTCACCGTCACCCCGCTGGGCAAGACCATGGGCACCCTGGCCGTGGCCCTGGCGGCGGTCAACGTCTTCGGCGGCTTCCTAGTCACCCGCCGCATGCTGGAGATGTTCAAGAAGAAGGCCCCCAAGGCCCCGGCGGAGCAGCGCTGACATGAGCATGAACCTCATCACCCTGCTCTACCTCGTCGCCTCGGTGTGCTTCATCCAGGCGCTCAAGGGCCTTTCCCACCCCACCACCTCGCGCCGCGGCAACGCCTTCGGCATGGCCGGCATGACCCTCGCCGTGCTCACCACCCTGGCGCTGATCCACAAGCTCGGCAGCGAGCTGGCAGTACAGGGCATCGGCTACGTCATCGTCGGCCTGCTGGTGGGCGGCAGCGCCGGCGCCTACATGGCCAAGCGCGTGGAAATGACCAAGATGCCCGAGCTGGTCGCCTTCATGCACAGCATGATCGGCCTGGCCGCGGTGTTCATCGCCATCGCCGCGGTGGTCGAGCCGCAGTCCCTGGGCATCGTCGCCACCTTCGGCCAAGCGATCCCCAGCGGCAACCGCCTGGAGCTGTTCCTCGGCGCGGCCATCGGCGCCATCACCTTCTCCGGTTCGGTGATCGCCTTCGGCAAGCTCTCCGGCAAATACAAGTTCCGCCTGTTCCAGGGCGCCCCGGTGCGCTTCGCCGGCCAGCACCCGCTCAACCTGGTGATCGGCCTGGCCATCCTTGCCCTGGGCCTGGTCTTCACCTTCAGCGGCAACCTTGGCGCCTTCGCCGTGCTGGTGGCCCTGGCCTTCATCATCGGCGTGCTGATCATCATCCCCATCGGCGGCGCCGACATGCCGGTGGTGGTCTCCATGCTCAACAGCTACTCCGGCTGGGCCGCCGCCGGCATCGGCTTCTCGCTCAACAACTCCATGCTGATCATCGCCGGCTCGCTGGTGGGATCGAGCGGCGCCATCCTCTCCTACATCATGTGCAAGGCGATGAACCGCTCCTTCTTCAACGTCATCCTCGGCGGCTTCGGCGGCGCGACGGAAGCCGCGGCCAGCAATGGCAGCGGCGAGCAGCGCCCGGTCAAAGCCGGCTCGGCGGACGACGCCGCCTTCCTGCTCGGCAACGCCGACAGCGTCATCATCGTCCCCGGCTACGGCCTGGCCGTCGCCCGCGCCCAGCACGCGCTCAAGGAGCTGACCGAAAAGCTGGTCCATAACGGCGTGACGGTGAAATACGCCATCCACCCGGTGGCCGGCCGCATGCCCGGCCATATGAACGTGCTCTTGGCCGAGGCCGAGGTGCCCTACGACCAGGTGTTCGAGATGGACGACATCAACTCCGAATTCGGCCAGGCCGACGTGGTGCTGGTGCTCGGCGCCAACGACGTGGTCAACCCGGCCGCCAAGAACGACCCCACCTCCCCCATCGCCGGCATGCCCATCCTCGAAGCCTTCAAGGCCAAGACGATCATCGTCAACAAGAGATCCATGGCCAGCGGCTACGCGGGTCTGGACAACGAACTCTTCTACCTGGACAAGACCCTGATGGTCTTTGGCGATGCCAAGAAGGTCATCGAGGAGATGGTCAAGGCGGTGGATTAAGCCGTGGCTCCTCGCGACCGCCTGAGTGGTCGCGAGGAGCTGTTCGTTGGCACCCCATAAGACATACGTTTCTCTCTCGAAGTCTTTAGGCTTACGCACTCAACGCAAGGCTATTCAAGCAAGGATCAGCATCGCTCCTTCGACCGATTGCGCCTTCAGCCTTACTAATCAGATTATTTCTCAGCGCCTCACCTATCCCCTACCCCCCAATCGAACGCTCACGCTCCGGGCTCTCCCAGCCCTCACAAGGACCGTCCCCATGCCAACCTCCCGCTCCCTCCTGGTCGCGTTGCTGCTAGCCAACACCGGTGCCGCCTGGGCCGCGTCCAATACGGCCAACGTCCAGCAGAACGGCGGCTTCAACGTGGTGAACCTGAACCAGGGCAGCGAGCTGTCGGCGCGCAACCAGGCGGATATCCAGCAGCGCGGCAGTTTTCTCAATGCCCAGGTCACCCAGCAGAACGATGCCGATGACCGCGTGCGGGTGCTGCAGACCAATGGCAAGAGCGCTGTCGAGATCAACCAGGCGTGGGGCTCGCAGCGCCTGGTGGATATCGAGCAGCGCGATGGCGGCTATGACCGGGTGCAGGTCGATCAGGGGCCGGGCAGTGGTAACGAGACGGTGGTGCGGCAGAGTGGTTTGCGGCAGGACACCTCTGTCCATCAGGACGGCGGCTATCACCGCATAGATATCGAGCAGGACAGCTACGCCGCAGGCCAGAACACCCTGACGGTGCGGCAGGATGGCCTCGACGGCAAGCTCGACCTGGCGCAGCATGGTGACCGCCAGGACCTGCAGGTGACCAGTTTCGGCCTGCGCAACGGGGTCTGGGTGAGCCAGAACGGCGAGGACTCCAAGACGCTCATCGAGCAGCGCGGCAATGACAACTATGTCGGCCTCAAGCAGGCTGGCGAGCGGGTGGATTCCAAGGTGGTGCAGGAAGGCAACGGCAACGATGCCCGGGTCCGGCACTCCAGCGGCTACTCGCGCCCCAGCAGCGTCGACATCGCCCAGCGCGGCGATCTCAACCGCGCCGATGTCAATGTCTATGGCGTGGGCAGCACCCTGACCCTGGCGCAGACCGGTAACGGCAATGGCGCCTCTGCCACCGTCTCGGGCGAGGGCAATCAGCTGGACCTCGCGTCCACTGGCGACGGCAATGGCATCAATGCCTATTACCTCGGCAACGACGGCCAACTGAAGGTGGATCAGCAGGGCAACGGCCTTGGGGTAACGGCCTACGTCACCGGCGACGCCTCCCGCATCACCGCCAGCCAGAGCGGCTTCCAGCACACCGCCGACCTGACCCAGAACACCGCCGGCAATGCCATCAACATCACCCAGAGCGGCTTTTCCAACCACGCCGTCATCCGCCAGTAGTCAGGGATCAGCGGGGCCAGCCCCCGCGCGCTCCGGCGGCGGCTGAGGTTGCTGCCGCCCCGCTCGCTCAATCTTTGCCCCAGGCGGCCGCTACCCTTGAGATGTACCTTTCAAGGAGTCCGCGATGTCCAGCACGCTGTCGGTGAATGGCATTGGCCACGGCATCTTGCGCGCGCCCACGCTCAGGCTGGGTGGCGCGACTGCCAAGCCCACCGCCGAGGACGAGGCGGCCAAGGTGGAGCAAGCCAAGAAGTCCAAGGGCATCGGCAAGCCCAATCCGCTGAACCAGATCAAGGACCAGGCCGAAGCCGACGCCGCCCCTGCCAGCGAGAAAGGCAGCACCGGCAACAAGACCCTGGATAGCCTGCAGAAAGCCATCGACATGGCCAAGCGGCAACTGGAGCTGGCGCAGAAGCAGTTGCGCGCGGTGGAGGCCCGGAGCAAGGGCGAAGGCAAGGCTGACGAGGCCAGCCAGGCCGCGCGCGAGGCCGCCCAGGCCAATGTCGCTGCCGCCAGCGAGGCCCTGACGACCGCCTATGCTGCCTACACCGAAGCCCTGAAGAAGGCCGGCGAAACCACCAGCGGGGTCAGCGCCCGGGCGTGATGCTGGCCCCCTGACCGAACCACCTGGGCTACCCTCGGAGGCTAGTCACGATCTGGAGGGCGCACTCGCATGGCAGCCAGACTCAAGGACAAGACCGCGCTGGTCACTGGCGCGGCCCAGGGCATAGGCGCCGCCATCGCCCGGGCCTTCGCGGCGGAAGGCGCCTTCGTCTATATCACCGACCTCAACGCTGACCTTGGCCGCGCCGTCGCCGCCGAGCTGGGGGACGGTGCCTGCTACCTGCCCCTGGACGTGCGCCTGGAAGCCGACTGGCAGCAGATCACGCGGCAGATCCTCGATGAGCGCGGCCGGCTGGATGTGCTGGTGAACAACGCGGGGATCACCGGCTTCGAACAGGGCATGGTGGCCCACGACCCGGAACACGCCAGTCTCGAAGACTGGCATGCGGTGCATCGCACCAATCTCGATGGCGTCTTTCTCGGCTGCAAATACGGCATCCGTGCCATGCGGCAGGCAGGCGCCGGGTCCATCATCAATATTTCGTCGCGCTCCGGGCTGGTAGGCATCCCCGGCGCGGCGGCCTATGCCTCGTCCAAGGCGGCCGTGCGCAATCACAGCAAGACGGTAGCGCTCTATTGCGCGGAGCAGGGCCTGGCTATCCGCTGCAATTCCATCCATCCCGCCGCCATCCTCACGCCCATGTGGGAGCCCATGCTGGGCGATGGCCCGGACCGCGCGGCGCGCATGGCGGCGCTGGTGCGAGACACGCCGCTGCGGCGCTTTGGCCGCCCCGAGGAGGTGGCGGCCGTCGCGCTGCTGCTGGCGTCGGACGAAGCCGCCTACATGACCGGCAGCGAGCTGAATCTGGACGGCGGCCTGCTGGCCGGTTCGGCGGTGACGCCCGCGACGGCGGAAGCGCCCTCGCCCACTCCTCCCTGACCTTGACGCTCAGCCGCCATTGGGCGCCAGGCTGTCCGGCCAGGTCCTCGCGGCGGCGGCCAGAGGTCCGTACTGGCGATGTCGATATCCATCGCCAGCAGTCCGCCGTGGCCATCCGTGAGCAGCCACCTGCGGCAGGCCCTAGGCCGGCTGCCAGGTAGAAGGATCGCGCAGGTCGCTAGCTATCCGGATAGATGTCTGCCGCGGTGATGTCCGGGAGGCTGCCGCCGGCGCGCAATTCGTTGATGGCGTCGCGGATCACCTCGTAGAGCAGCGCCGTGTTGCGCACCAGGGCTTGGTTGAGGGTACGCGACACCCGCGCCGGCCGGGCGGGGTCGATGAGGGTGATCAGCAGGTTGTCACCCTGGGATTGGATTTCGTGCTTGATGGGAGGGTCCAGCGCCGCCAGTTGACTACGAAGAGCTTGCATAGAGCCAAGGGTTCTCCAGGTGGTATTGCTCCTTACGACTCGACCGCTGGCGCCCGTGTTCCAGCGCTTCGCTCGCCAACGTCGGTCAGGGCTGACGGGAGCCCTTACCCGCCCCGCCCTGCACAGCGCCGTTTCACAACGGGCGCGCACCTGACCCTCAGCGCACCGACTCAGCGGCGGAGACGAGAGAGTGCCTGGCTGCGGCGGGACGACTGCCGCGGTGGCCGAGCGACTGAGTTGTCAGCGGCGCCGTTAGGACTTATACCTTTCGATTCATCATTATTTTAATAAGAAACGGAAAGGCCTCAATGAACAGCATTCGCACCGTGCGACGCGCCACGGCCACCCTGTACTCGGCCATGACCTTCCTGCTGCTGCTGACCACCCTGGGCGTCAAGGCGGACGAGCCACCCAAGCCGGTCGAAGGCGACTTCGTGGTGCCGCGCTTCACCTTCCATACCGGTCAAACCCTCGACGACTTCCGCCTGCACTACCTGACGCTGGGCAAGCGCGGCAATCCCGTGGTCCTGGTGCTGCACGGCACCGGCCAGCAGGCGGCGGCGATGCTGAGCAAGGATGTCGGCGGTCAGTTGTTCGGTCCGGGCCAGCCGCTGGATGCGAGCAAGTTCTTTATCGTGATTCCGGATGCGATCGGCACCGGTAGCTCGACCAAGCCGTCGGATGGCCTGCGCGCCGCCTTTCCCCATTACAACTATGCCGACATGGTGCAGGCGCACTACCTGCTGCTGACCCAGGGGCTGGGGATAGAGCACCTGCGGCTGATCATCGGCAATTCGATGGGGGGCATGCAGACCTGGCTGTGGGGCGGCCTGCACCCCGGCTTCGCCGATGGCCTGGTGCCCATGGCGGCGCAGCCGACGGAGATGGCCGGCCGCAACTGGATCATGAGGCGCATGCTGGTGGAGTCCATCAGGCAGGACCCGGCCTGGAACCAGGGCAATTACCAGTCCCAGCCGCCGTCCCTGCGCCTGGCCAAGACGATGTTCGAATTCGCCACCAGTGGCGGCACCCTGAACTACCAGGAGATCGCCGGCACCCATGCCCAGGCGGATGCGCTGGTCGACAAGCGCCTGGCGGCCTCGGTGGCCGTCGACGCCAATGACTTCATCTACCAGTGGGAGTCCTCGGCCGACTACAACGCCGAGCCGGGGCTGGCCAAGATCAAGGTGCCGGTGCTGGCCATCAACGCCGCGGATGACGAGCGCAATCCACCGGAAACCGGCCTCATGCAGGCAGCGCTCAAGCAGGTGCCGAGTGCCCGCTATCTGCTGATTCCGGGCAGCGCCGACACGCGCGGGCACGGTACCACCGGGCTGGCCAGGCTCTATGCGGCGGAGCTGGCGCAATTCGTCGCTAAGCTGCCCAGCGTCCCTGCCGGGCGCTAGGCCCCTGGCCTAGAGCGGAGTCGTTTCTTCCTGGTAGATCCGCAGCCCGCGCGCCTGGTAGTTGGCCAGGGCGGCCGGGTGATCCAGGGTGCAGGTGTGTACCCAGACGCGCTCGGTGCCCACCCAGTCCCAGGCGCAGCGGAGGGCGTGGCTGAGCAGCGGACCGCCGAAGCCGAGCCCCATGAAGGCGCCGGCCAGGCCGAAGTAGCGGATCTCCACGTTGCGGCCATCCGGGCGGTACAGCTCGTAGTAACCGGCGATGGCACCGCGGTGATAGGCGACCCAGGTGCGGTGCCCCTCCTGCTCCACCAGTTCGCGCCACTGCGCCTCGCTCCAGCTGTCGAGATCGCTCCAGTCCCAGGCCTGGCCGACCAGGGCATAGAGAAAGCGGTTGAGTTCGGGTTGCGGCACCTCGCACTCGACGATCTGCAGGTCGGGCCGTGGCGGCTTCTCGCGCAACTCGGCCGAAGACGTCATTTCAAGGTAGAAGGTGGTGCAGGTCCGGTCCATCGCCAAGACTCCCTGGAAAAGGTCAGCGCCGATTGTGACCAGACCCGGGGGTGCGCTGCCAGTCTGATTGCGACCCTTGGCAAGACTGTTCGAGCGCGGCAGCGCGACCTTGCCCTGGGGGTCCGAGGTGGTATTGGATGAGCCAACCGAGCTGCCCGCTCCCTTTCGAGGATCACTGCCATGCCCCTCTCGTCGCGCCTGACGCCCCTGTCCGACCAGAACACCACGCCCGAGCAGCAGCGGGTGCTGGACGCCATCCAGAGCGGCCCGCGGGGCAATCTCGACGGTCCTTTCCTGGCCTGGGTGCACAGCCCGGCGCTGGCCGATCACGCCCAGCGGCTGGGCGCCTTCTGCCGCTATGGCACCCGGCTGGACCTGCGCCTCACGGAGCTGGCGATCCTCACCACCGCGGCCTGGTGGCGCTCCCAGGCGGAATGGCAGATCCATGAACCCATCGCCCGCCAGGCGGGCCTGGAGGACGTGATCGAGGCGCTCAGGCTAGGCGCCGTGCCAGCCTTCGAAACGCCCGCGGAGACCTGTGTCCATGCCATAGGCGTCGCGCTCTATGACACCCGGCGGATTCCCGAGGATCTCTATCGCCAGGGGGTGGCGCTGTTTGGTGAAGCGGGAATGGTCGAACTGGTGGGCGTCTATGGCTACTACAGCCTGGTCGCCATGACCCTCAATGCCTTCGCGGTGGATCGGGGCGGCGATACGCCCCGCCCCTTCGCCGAATGACGCCGACGCGGCCCTAGGCGGCCACCGCCGCAGCGCCGGCCCGACCGCGCCAGGCCAGGACCAGAGCCATCGCCAGGCCCAGGGCGGCCATGCCGGCGCCGGCCAGGGAGATCGCCGGATAGCCGAGACCGGCATCGATCACCGCGCCGCCCAGGGCCGCGCCGAGGGCATTGCCCAGGTTGAAGGCACCGATATTGACCGCCGAGGCCAGGTTGGGAGCGTCTTTGGCGGCTTCCATCACGCGCATCTGCAGCGGCGGCACCAGGGCGAAGCTGGCGATGCCCCAGACGAGGATGGCCACGGCGGCCGCCAGCGGCCAGCGCATCAGCACGCTGAAGGCCAGCAGCACCACGATGAGCACGCCCAGAGAGGCGATCAGGGTGCGGTCGATGGATTTGTCCGCCGCCTTGCCACCCCAGAGATTGCCCAGGGTCAGGCCGACGCCGAACAGCACCAGCATGGCGGTGATGAAGGCGGTGGAGCCATGGGTCTCGCGGGCGAGGATGGGCGCGATATAGGTGAAGACGGTGAACATGGCGCCCGAGCCGACCACGGTCAGCCCCAGGGCGGCCAGCACCGGCGGGCGACCCAGCACGCGGATCTCGGCCAGCACCCCGTCGCTCGGTGGCAGGGCCACGTTGGGCAGGGCGAACCAGAGCGCGGCCATGGTCAGCAGGCCGAGACCGGCGATGCCCCAGAAGGCCTGGCGCCAACCGAGCAGTTCGCCGAACCAGGTGGCCAGGGGCACGCCGCCGATGGTGGCCAGGGTCAGGCCCATGAACATGGCGGCGACCGCCCCGGCGCGCTTGTCCGGGGCGACCACACTGGCTGCCACCAGGGCGCCGACGCCAAAGAAGGCGCCATGGTTGAGCGAGGTCACCACCCGGGCGATCAGCAAGCTGGTGTAGTCGGTGGCCAGCGCCGACATCAGGTTGCCCAGGGTGAAGATGGCCATCAGGCCGATCAGCAGATGACGGCGCGGAATGCGGCCGGTGGTCAGGGTCATCAGCGGCGCGCCGATCAGCACGCCCAGGGCATAGGCGCTGATCAGGAGGCCCGCCGCCGGGATGGAGACGCCAAGATCGGCGGCGATGCCGGGCAACATGCCCATGGGCGCGAATTCGGTGACGCCGATGCCGAAGGCACCGGTGGCCAGGGCCAGCAGGGGTGGATTGATACGCATGGGAAGGACTCCTTATCTATGCCGTGAATGCTAAGCTCCTCGTTCGAACGCCGGTAGACGGCGGTTTTGGCATGCACCTTTGCCCTGGAGTCACAAGTGGATCTCAATGGTCGCTCGGGAGAGATGGCGGTGTTCGCCCAGGTGGTGGCGGCCGGCAGCCTGTCCGCTGCCGCCAGGGCCCTGCGCCTGACGCCTTCGGCGGTGAGTCGCTCCATCGCCCGCACCGAACAGCGCCTCGGCACGCGGCTGTTGTTGCGCACCACCCGGGCCATCACCCTCACGGCCGAGGGCGCGGCCTATCTGCGCGCGGCGCGGCGCATCCTGGCGGACCTGGCCGAGGTGGAAGACGCCATCGCCGACCAGGGCGTGCCCAGAGGACGACTGAGGGTCAGCGCCGCCCTCGGTCATGGCCGCATGACCCTGGTGCCGCTGGTGGCGGCCTTCAGCACGCGCTATCCGGATATCGTCGTGGACCTGGCGCTGGGCGACGAGGTGGTGGACATCCTCGCCGGCCAGGCCGACGTGGCGATCCGCTTCGGCCAGTTGGCCGACAGCCCCCTCAGCGCCCGCCCCATCGGCGTCACCGGGCAGGTGGTGGTGGCCTCGCCCGCCTATCTCGCCCGCCACGGCACGCCCCAGGTGCCGGAAGACCTGCTCGACCACAACTGCCTGAGATTCAACTTCCGCCGCGCCCTGCCCGACTGGCCCTTCGTCCGTGACGGCCAGGCCTTCGCCCTGAAGATCAGCGGCAACATCGAATGCAACAGTGGCGAGGCCCTGGCCCTGCTCGCCCGCGAAGGCGCCGGCATCGCCCGCATCGGCGAATTCAGCGTGGCCGAGGACCTGCGCAGCGGCGCCTTGGTGCCGCTGCTGGAGGCCTGGAATCCGGGCGATCTGGAGCCCATCCACGCGGTGTTCGTCGGCGGCTCGACCATGCCGGCGCGGGTCCGGGTGTTCGTGGATTTCCTGGTGGAGCGGCTGGGCAGCTGAAGGTGCGCGGCGCGCCCGGCCGGCCCACCTCGGGAACTCCAGCCGGCATCCCTGCCCTAACCCCCCACGCCCGCATCCATGGCGCCCCTTCGCTGACTCGCAACGCTCCAATCGTTCGCTTCGCTGGCCTGAGGGCGCCCCGTTCGCCGGTCCCTCTCGTGTCTTGCCAGGATCCCGCTCTGCCATGTCCGCTTCCGCTTCCCCCGCCGTCGACCCCGACCAGAAGGCCTCGGCCCGTCGGCTGATCTTCATTACCGTGCTGGTCGCCACCATGGGCGCCCTGGCCTTCGGCTACGACACCGGCATCATCGCCGGCGCCCTACCCTTCATGACCCTGCCACCCGACCAGGGTGGCCTGGGCCTCAACGCCTACACCGAGGGGCTGGTGACCGCCGCCCTGATCGTCGGCGCGGCCTTCGGCTCGCTGGCGGCGGGTTATCTCGCCGATCGCTACGGCCGCCGCACCACCCTGCGCCTGCTGTCGATCCTCTTCGTCGTCGGCGCCCTGGGTACCGCGGTGGCGCCCTCGGTGGAGCTGATGGTGGTCGCGCGCTTCGTGCTCGGCCTGGCGGTGGGCGGCGGATCGGCCACGGTGCCGGTGTTCATCGCCGAGATCGCCGGGCCCAAGCGCCGCGGTCGCCTGGTGAGTCGCAACGAGCTGATGATCGTCAGCGGCCAGCTGCTGGCCTATGTGCTCAGCGCCCTGCTCGCCTGGCTGGTGCACGACAACGGCATCTGGCGCTACATGCTGGCCATCGCCATGGTGCCGGGCATCCTGCTGTTCGCCGGTACCTTCCTGCTGCCCACCTCGCCGCGCTGGCTGGCGGCCAAGGGCCGCATCGAAGAAGCCGAAGCCGTGCTGGAGCGCCTGCGCGACACCCCCGAGGAGGTCGAGCGCGAGGTCCAGGAGATGCGCGAGAGCGAGGAGCAGGCCAGGCATCGCCCACCCCTGCGCGAACTGCTCGGCCAGGACTGGGTGGTCAAGTTGCTGCTGCTGGGCATCGGCCTGGGCTTCGTCGCCCAGTTCACCGGGGTCAACGCCTTCATGTACTACACCCCGATCATCCTCAAGAGCACCGGCATGGGCACCAGCGCGGCCCTCACCGCCACCATCGGCAATGGCGTGGTCTCGGTGATCGCCACCCTGCTCGGCATCTGGGCCATCGGCCGCGCCGGACGGCGCACCCTGCTGCTGATCGGCCTGGTGATCGTGGTCGTGGCGCAACTGGCGCTGGGCAGCGTGCTGCTGTGGCTGCCGCAGAACCTCACCCAGAGTTACCTGGCGCTGGCCTGCATCCTGGTGTTCCTGCTGTTCATGCAGATGTGCATCGCCCCGGTCTACTGGCTGCTGATGTCCGAGCTGTTTCCCAACCAGGTCCGTGGCCTGCTGACCGGGGTGGCGGTGGCCGTGCAATGGCTGTGCAACGCCACCGTGGCCTTCAGCTTTCCGGTGGCCCTGGAAGCCATCGGCAACTACACCTTCTATGTATTCGCCGCCATCAACCTGGGCTCGCTGGTATTCGTCTATTTCTGCCTGCCGGAGACCCGCGGCAAGTCTCTGGAAGAAATCGAACGCCATCTGAAGAAAGAGCTATAGCGGGTCGTTAGCCGACCGATCGGCGATTTTCCGGCTTGCTGCGGACCGAATGGAATAATTTTTCATTCCGTATCAAGTCGGACTTATCCAAGCCGATGCAGAGTGAAGGCATGTTGCCGTCACTCTTCGCGCAGCGCGCGACCGGGGCTTTCGATGAACATCAAACAAAAACTCACCTCGCTTTTCGCGGTAACCGCCTGCCTCCCGGTGATCCTAGTGGCGGGCGTGGTCATCATGAACGTGCGCAGTCAGGCCACCGGCGACTTCCTCGACGGCAGCGGGCGCGAAATCCGCCAGATCGATCGCAACATCCAGCAGTTCTTTGCCGGCATCCAGCAGAACGTCGACTTCCTCGCCAAGGAGCCGAACATCCTGGCCCTGGAGGGGCTGAAGAACTACAGCGGCGCCGATGCCGCCCAGATCCCGCAACCGGCAGCCGGCCAGCAGGCGCTGAGCTATTTCACCCGCTTCGCCAAGACCCACCCCACCACCGCCTACCTGTCGGTGGGCCTGGCCGATGGCGGCTACGTCAGCTGGCCGGACGACGCCAAGCTGGCCAACTACGATCCGCGCGTGCGCCCCTGGTACCAGGCGGCCATGAACAATCCGGGCAAGGTGGTGCGCACCCCGGCCTACTACTGGGCGACCGACGACGTCTCGCTGATGGGCGTGGTACGGACCATGGAAGACGCCAGCGGCAAGGTCCGCGGCGTGGTGGGCCTGGACATCTCGCTCAAGCAGCTCACCGACCTGGTCAAGAGCATCACCCTGGGCCAGAGCGGCTACCTGATGCTGGTGGAAGACAACGGCAACGTGCTGGTCGACCCCCGCGATCCCAAGCACAACTTCAAGCAGCTCAAGGAGCTGGGCGACGCCTACCAGACCCTCAGCGGCATCCAGAGCGGGCTGGGTGAGGTCAATCTCAACGGCACCGACTACATGGTCAACGTTTATCAGGCCAAGGACCTCGGCTGGAAATTCATCGGCCTGATCGAGCGCAGCGAAGTCATGGGTAAGGCCACCGCCCTGACCTGGCAGATCGCCGGCATCACCGCGGTGCTGGCGCTGCTGTTCGCCGTGCTCGGCGCGGCCTTTGCCGGCATGATCGTGCGGCCGATCCGCGGTGTCTCCGCCGGCCTGGAATCCATCGCCCAGGGCGAAGGCGATCTGACCAAGAGCCTGAACGTGCAGGGCAAGGACGAAACCGCCGCCCTGGCGGGCTGGTTCAACCAGTTCCTTGCCAGCATCCGCCAGCTGGTGCAACGCATCGGCCAGGCCTCCAACGATCTGCAGCAGGCCTCGCAGACCACCACCCAGGCGGCGGCCAGCATGAACGAGGTAGCCGGTCGCCAGCGCGAAGCCGTGGAGCTGGTCTCCACCGCCTTCAACGAGATGGTCGCAACCTCCAACGAGGTCGCGCGCTCCTGCAGCCAGGCCGCGGCCTCCGCCGACGCCGGTCATCACAAGGTGCAGGAAGGCTACGGCCAGATCGAGAAGGCCACCGGCAACGTCAACCGCCTCAGCGGCAGCCTGGCCCAGTCGGCCCAGGCCATGGCGGTGCTGGAGCAGGACAGCCACAACATCAACACCATCCTCGACACCATCCGCGGCATCGCCGAACAGACCAACCTGCTGGCGCTCAACGCCGCCATCGAAGCGGCGCGGGCCGGCGAGCAGGGGCGCGGTTTCGCCGTGGTGGCCGACGAGGTGCGGGCCCTGGCAAAGCGCACCGCCGACTCCACCGGCGAGATCGACGGCCTGCTCGGCAGTCTGGCGCGGCGCACCCAGGAGGTCACCCGCCAGATCGAGACCAGCCTGGAGCTGTCGCAGACCAGCGTGACCTCCATCAGCGAGGCGCGTGGCAGTTTCGAAGGCATCCGCCAGTCGGTGGACGAGATCCGCGACCAGGCGCTGCAGATCGCCGCGGCGGCCGAGGAACAGCATCAGGTGGCCGAGGACATCAACCGCCACATCGCCCAGATCCACGACGACGCCCAGCAGGTGGAAGGCCTGGCCCAGTCCACCACCCGCGACTCCTCGCGCCTGTCGCAACTGTCGGGCGAACTGGATGGCCTGGTAAGGCGCTTCAAGGCCTGATGGCTGTTTGGCGGTAGCAGAAGCCCCGCGGGTTATTCCGGCGGGGCTTTTTGTTGGGCGGGATTTCGGTGGCGCGTGGATAAGGCTGCGCCGTTATCCGCCCTACGGACGTTGAACCTACCCACTGCGCCGAACGGCCTCCTCTCCCCCTGGGAGAGGGCTTGGATGAGGGTGCCTCTAGCAAAACCGTAGCGTGGAAAACGGCGCAGCCTTTTCCACTGCTGGATCTGGCAACCCCGTTGGGCTTCGCTGCGCTCAACCCAGCCTACGACGCCACGACGCGGTCCCGATACACTCCCCTCAAGCTCCGGACGGCAAGCCCTGGTCGCGATCGCCACGCAGGCTGCTATGGGCGGCCTGACAAATCTCGCGCAGGCCGCTCTTGAGGCCTTCTTCGAGGGTGGGGTGGTAGAAGGGCATGTCGAGCAGCGAACTGGCGGTCTCGCCATGGATCAGCGCCAGCACCAGCAGATGGCCGATATGGTCCATGCCCGGCCCCACCATGGCCGCGCCGGTGAGCTTGCCGGTGCCCGGCTCGGCATAGAAACGGGCGATGCCCTGGTTGCGCGCCTCGACCCGGGCGCGGCCCTGGTCGTGGTAGGAAGAGGTGCCGATCAGACTGCCTTTGTCGGGCGGACTGCCCAGCACGGCCACCGGCGGATCGGTGAAGATCAGCGAAAACAGCGGCGACCTGGGGGTGGGTCGGACCTCGGGATAGCAGGCGGCATTGTGCCCGGCGATGGCGCCCTCGTCGGAGGCCTCATGGAGGATCGGCCGGTCGTGGTCGGCATCGCCGGCGATGAAGATCGACGAAGCGCCGCACTGCAGCGTCTCGGGGTCGTAGACCGGGGTGCCATGGTCGTCCAGCTCGATGCCGGTGCTTTCCAGACCCAGGCCCTTGAGCCGTGGCGGTCGCCCGGCGGCCACCAGCACGTAGTCGAACGCGCCCTCGCCGCTCGCCGCGCCGGACCAGGACAATCGCACGCCCTCGCCTTCGCGGCGGGCGTCCACCTCGACGTCCAGCAGCAAGGTCAGGTCCTGTTCCAGGATCTTGCGCAACTCGGCCTTGACCTCCAGATCCTTGAGCGCGCCCAGGCCATCGTCCTGGCCGAACAGGGTGACGGCCACGCCCAGACGGGCCATGGCCTGGGCCAGTTCCAGGCCCACCGGACCGGTGCCGATCACCGCCAGGGAGCGTGGCAGATCGGGCAGCTCGAAGATCGTTTCGTTGGTCAGCGCCCGCTCGCCCAGCGCGGCGAAAGGTTCCGGCACCAGGGGATAGGAGCCGGTGGCGATGACCACGCTGCGGGCACTTATAGTCTTACCATTGCTCAGTTGTAGACGATCCGCCGCCACGAAGCGCGCGGTGGCCTGCTGGGCCACGCCCGCGGGCAACTTGGCGAAACCCTGCTTGGTGGCGGCGACGAAATGGTCGCGCTCACGGCGTACCCGCGCCATGACCGCCGCGCCATCGACGCTGACGCTACCCACTTCGATGCCGAAGGTAGCAGCACGGCGGACGGCGTGATGAGCCTCACCGGCAACGATCAGCAGCTTGGAGGGCATGCAGCCCACGGAGGCACAGGTAGTCCCGGCCCAGCGATCGTCGATCAGCAGGGTCCGCGCGCCCTGGCGCCGGGCGGCGCGTTCGGCGGCGAGGCCGGCGGTTCCGGCGCCGATCACGGCGACATCGCAGTCGAGATCGGCAGAGCTGGAAGGGGCTGCGGGATCACTCATCTCATCACCTGACGTTGCGAAGGATTAACCCGACTCGCGCCAGGGCTCCAGCAAGGGACCCCAAGCGCAGCGTTGAGGTTGCATTCCCAAGGCGTGACCCACTTCGACAAAAAACCGACAATTCTTGTCAGGACTGTCAAATTCCATGCCACTCGTCACTTTATACTGGCGAACTGGAACCATTGAGGGTGTCCTATCCTCAATTAGCCAACTTAAATGGACGCAGGCACTCACATGGAACGTGACATCAGCAAGATTCCGCTCATCAACGATTGGTCCTACCTGATCGCCCTGGAAACCGGCCTGTTCACCCGTGGTGAACTCAGCGGCGTGGTACTCAAGGCCCTCAATGACCAGGCTCGTCTGCTCTCCCGTCGCTACCTGGTGCAGAAGTCCAAGCTGGATGTGCGCAAGCTGTCGCCGGCCGAGACCGAGATCCTCGATACCCTCAGCGACACCGCCGCCAGTCTGAGACGCCGCCAGCGGCTGCCGCACAACATCGTCAAGAGCCTCAGAGCCGGCGGCCTGATCGCCGCGGTCGAGCGCAGCGTCTGCGCCTCGGGCATCCTGCAGTGCCACAACGGCTTCTACGAAGACGGCCTGGAGCCGGGCGCCTTCGAACAGATCGTCATGCGCCATCCGCATGAATTCGGCGATCACGCCCGCCAGAGCGCCGCCCTCTATTTCGCCCAGGAACCCTTCGCCCTGGAACAGTCGCAAGACGTGCACGAACAGCCGCTGCAGGCCAGCGCCTGATGAGCGAGGCGTACGCAACGACCGGGGCGGCCGGGAGGCCCCAGACCCCGATCGCCTGCGCGCGCCTCGCCGCCCCCGTTCCTTCTTGCAGTACCGCTTTTCCGGAGTCCTGGCGCATGACGCCCGCTTTCGCGCCGCTCAGCCCCCCATAGCGCCCCTGCCCTCGCCGGCCGACCGATCGCGCTGATCGCGTCGGCTGTCGCCCTTTCGCTGCCGGTCCAGCCGGCAGCGGCCTTTGCCTGCGCGCGTCTCACGACGGGCGTTTCCGCCGATGCCGTCTGCGTCGCTGTCCGCCTGGAGTTCGCTCCCGGGCGGCGGCCGCGGCATGGGCCACGGCTGCGAGGAGCAGACATGACCACCGCTCACGTCCCCCACGGACGCAACAACTTCGATTTCCTGAGATTCGCCGCGGCGTCCACCGTGGTGATCGGCCATGGCTTCTGGCTCTCGGGACACATCGGCGCCGAGCCGATCCTCAATTTCACCGGCTTTACCGACGCGGCCAATATCGCCGTCTATGTGTTCTTCGTGATCAGCGGCTTCCTGATCACGGCGTCCTTCCAGCGCAGTCGCAATCCCCTGGACTTCATCCTCAAGCGCGCCCTGCGGATCTTTCCGGCGCTGATCGTCTCGGTGCTGTTCTCGGTGCTGGTGGTGGGCTGGCTCGCCACCAGTCGCGAGACGAGCGCCTACTTCAGCGATCGCCAGACCCTGGGCTTCTTCAAGAACATCCTGCTGATGACCCGCTTCGAGCTGCCCGGCGTCTTCACCGGCAATCCCTTTCCGGACACGGTGAACGGCAGTTACTGGACCCTGCCCTACGAGGTGTTCATGTACCTGTCGCTGCTGATCATCGGCGTGCTGGGGCTGCTGACCCGCTCGGTGGTCATGGCCACTCTGGTGGTGCTGGTGCTGGGCAACTTCCTGCTGCTGCCGCAGATGGGCGTCGCCAGTTTCGTGCTGCACAAGGTGTTCAGCCTGGGGATGTTCTTTTTCGCCGGCGCCCTGCTGCAACTCGCGGGGCCGCGCATCCCCTGGCGCCTGGATATCGCCCTGGCGCTCTGCCTGCTGTCGCTGGCGGCCATCGTCTGGCATATCCTGCCGGTGATCCACCTGGTGTCGCTGGCCTATGTGATCATCTACCTGGCCCAGGTGCAGGTACCGGTGCTGCACGGCTTCGGCCGCTTCGGCGACTATTCCTACGGCCTCTACCTGTTCAACTTCCCGGTCCAGCAACTGCTCATGCACTGGTTTCCCGACAGCTTCTCGCTGCCCGGCTTCCTGCTGGTGAGCTACGTCCTGACCCTGGGCTTCGCGGTGCTCTCCTGGCACCTGATCGAGGCGCCGGCGCTGAGATTCAAGCCGCGCCGCCAGGCCCCGACCGCGCCGGTGGCACCGGCCTGACCCCGGATGGCCGGTCGCCTCAGCCGAGGCGACCGGCGAGGGCGAAACCGGCCAGGGTCAACAGCAAGGATCCCAGCACATGGATGGTGATGGTGAGCGCCGCCCAGCCCAGGCGACCGCTCTGCAGCAGCCCCACCACCTCGGCGGAAAAGGTCGAGAAGGTGGTGAAACCGCCGCAGAAGCCGGTCACCAGCAGCAATCGCCACTGGGCTTCCAGCCCCGGATAGCGGGAAAACAGTCCCAGCGCCAGACCGATGACGAAGCCGCCGACCAGGTTCACCAGCAGGGTGCCCAGGGGCAGCAGTGGGAACAGCGCATTCAGCCGCAGGCCGACCCACCAGCGACAGGCGCTGCCCAGAGCACCGCCAACCATCACCGCGAACAGCGCATAGGGCATCTCAGGTTCCTCTCAACGACGGCGGGCGGCCAGGAGCAGGACGGCAATGCCGGCCAGGGCGGACAGCAGCGACCCCAGCAGCACGCCGATCTTGACCTCGTCGACCAGGAAGGGCGCACCCGGAAAGGCCAGGGCACCAATGAACAGACTCATGGTAAAGCCAATGCCGCAGAGTAGCGCCACGCCATAGAGCTGTAGCCAGCTGGCACCTTCGGGCAGTCGCGCCAGACCGCTGCGGATGGCCAGCACCGCCATCAGCGTGATGCCTACCTGCTTGCCGAGAAACAGCCCCAGGGTCACACCCAGCGGGACCGGATCCAGCAGGTTGGCGGGCGACATCCCGGCCAGGGACACCCCGGCATTGGCGAAGCCGAACAGGGGCACGATCAGAAAGGCCACCCAGGGGTGCAGCGCGGACTCCAGCCGGAGCAGCGGCGAGGCATCGTCGGCCTCGGTATCGCCCAGCGGAATGAACAGCGCCAGGATCACCCCGGCCAGGGTCGCATGGATGCCCGAGCGCAGCATGCAGAACCACAGCAGCGCCCCGACCAGCAGATAGGGCAGCAGGGCGGTGACCTTGAGGCGATTGAGCAGGAACAGCACGGCCACCAGACCGGCCGCGGCCAGCAGCATGGTGGTGGAGAGGTCGCTGGTATAGAACAGCGCGATGATCAGCACGGCGCCGAGGTCATCGAGGATCGCCAGCGCCGAGAGAAACACCTTGAGCGATGCCGGCACCCGCGAACCCAGCAGCGACAGCACACCGAGGGCGAAGGCGATGTCGGTGGCGGCGGGAATGGCCCAGCCGGCGAGCGTCTGGGAGTCGTGGCGATTGACCAGGGCATAGAGCAGCGCCGGCACCAGCATGCCGCCCAGGGCGGCGAGACCCGGCAGGGCGCGATCGCCCCAGCTGGCGAGTTGGCCGACCGCCATCTCGCGCTTGATCTCCAGCCCCACCAGCAGGAAGAAGATGGCCATCAGGCCGTCGTTGATCCAGTGACCGAGCGAAAGGCCACCCACATACCAGTGCAGACTGGCGAAATAGCCGTCGGCCAGCGGCGAGTTGGCGACGATGAGGGCGATGGCCGCGGCCACCATCAGCACGATACCGCCGGCCGCTTCGGCGGCGCAGAAGCGATTGAGAAAGGCCAGGGCCTTGGCGGGGGAAGGCAGAGGTGACATGGGCAGCAGGACTCCGCGCGGCGGCCCGACCTGCGCTCGATTCAACCTGTCCTACCGCACGATTGCGGCGACACCCAGCCGATAATCCTACTACGGCAGCGCGGGTGGTCGCAGCAGAAAATCGCCTCACGGTGGCGGGCGCTCTGGGACGCCGCCTGGCCGCTTGCGGTGGCGGCCCGCGGTCTTCGCCGGTATTGCCAGGGCTCCGTACAGGGAGGACCATCAGCGCCCGCGTTCTGCCCAGCAGTTGCTAGCCCATGCCCCAGGAACCCCTTACGCCGTCTCCCTCCCTCTTCGCCCGTCTGCTCCAGGGCCTGCGTGCCTTCTGGCCAGCGCCCTTGCCCATCGACGGTCGCGAACGCCTGCGCGCCAGCCTGGGCGCCGGCCTCGGCATCCTGCTCGCCGCGCTCCTGGCGGCCTGGTGGCTGGAAGGCCAGCCGGTGCATCAGCATGGCGCCCTGGCGCTGGCCCTGGTGGCGCCGCTGGGCGCCAGCGCCGTGCTGGTGTTCGCCCTGCCCTCCAGTCCGCTGGCGCAGCCCTGGTCGGTGGTGGGTGGCAATACCCTGTCGGCGCTGATCGGCATCGCCTGCGCGCTGTGGATTCCCGAAGCCAACCTGGCCGCCGCGGTGGCGGTTGCGCTGGCCATCGCCGCCATGTTCACGCTGCGCTGTCTGCACCCCCCGGGCGGCGCCTCGGCGCTGCTGATGGTGCTGATCGGCGCCCAGGATTTCAGCTATGCCTGGAGTCCGGTGGCGCTGGACTCGCTGCTGCTGGTGAGTGCCGGCCTGCTCTACAACAACCTGACCCGGCGCCCCTGGCCCCATGTGCCACGCCCGGCCGAGCCGAGCGGCGAGACGCGCCTGCAGCGCGCCGACCTGGACGCCGTGCTGGCGCGCTACAACCAGGTGCTGGACATCAGCCGCGACGACCTCGCCGAATTGCTCGAACAGGTGGAGGCGCGTGCCTACCAGCGCAAGATGGGCGAATTGCGCTGCGCCGATGTCATGAGCCACGAACCGGTGACGGCCCGTGCCGAGATGCCGCTGCAGGAAGCCTGGGCGCTGATGCGCGCCCGCCGCATCAAGGCGCTGCCGGTGGTGGATCGCCAGGGCCATCTGCTGGGCATCGTCACCGTCGCCGACTTCATGCGGCAGATCGACCTGGACGTCCACGAAGGCCTCGGCTGGCGCCTGCGCTCGCTGGTCCGGCCGAAGGCCCGCCAGGACGAAAACAGCGTCGGCCACATCATGACCCGCACCGTGCGGGTGGCCAGCGCCGACCGCCTGCTGATCGACCTGGTGCCGGTGTTTTCCGAGAACGGCCACCGCCACATCCCCATCATCGATGGCTCGCGCCGCCTGGTCGGCATCATCACCCAGTCGGATCTGATCCGGGCGCTGTACCAGGCGGTGCGGGCCTAACCGCATTCAACTGCCCTCGGCTGGGGCTCTGCAGCGAACCTCGCCGCGTTTTCGCCGTCTCAAAAGCACTGTCGCCCATTCCGGGCGACCTGCCAGGAATGTTCGGATGAAAACCGGTCCCTCTCGCGCCTCCCCGTTCTCCGCGCCTCGTGCGCTGCTCGCCAGCCTGGTCCTGGGCGGCGGTCTGCTGCTCGCGGGCTGCGCCGGCAATCCGCCGACCGCGCAGATGGCCGTGACCCAGTCGGCCGTCAACGAAGCCGTGAGCGGCGGCGGCAACCAGTTCGCTCCGATCGAGACCAAGTCGGCCCAGGACAAGTGGACCCAGGCCCAGGCGGCCTTGTCCAACGAGAAGTACGACGAAGCCAAGCAACTGGCCGAGCAGGCCGAGTG
>NZ_JAQYZY010000058.1:0-13308 GCF_028640825.1 Pseudomonas sp. LA5 | reverse complement strand
CAGAACAGCATCCAGCAGATCCGTGAGGAAGGTCAGATCAACCTGCAGCTGCAACAGAATCTACAGAAAAAGGTGCAGCAGTAAGGCTGCCCGCTCTCTTGAAGGACGAAACCATGCGTAAACGTTTTCTGCTCCCGCTGATGTCGGCGCTGACCCTGACCCTGGCCGCCTGCGCCACCCCGCCCAACCCCAATCTGGAAAAGGCGCGCAACGACTACGCCGCCCTCGAATCCCAGCCCCAGGCCACCCAGCTGGCGGCACTGGAAACCAAGGATGCCGGCACCTGGCTGGCCAAGACCGACAAGGCCTACAAGGACGGTGAGAACGAGCGCACCGTCGACCAGCTGGCCTACCTGACCCAGCAACGCATCCAGACCGCCATGCAGACCATCAAGCTGCGCATGGCCGAGGCCGAGCTGAAGAAGGTCGACGCCCAGCGCGGCGAAACCCGCCTGAACACCCGCACCGAGCAGCTGCAGCAATTGCAGAAGGCGATCAAGTAAGGTCGCGCGTCGCGGAGCCCCATGGGCTCCGCAACCACCCTCCCCTCAGCCGTCCTGACGGCGAAGGCGCCCAGCCGATTCGGCCTGCCCCGCAGGCTTGCCCAGGCGATCCTGCTGCACCAGATAGCGCTCCAGTGCCTCCAGATCGGTGATGACGGTCTCCCGTCGATTGCTGCCGTCCCTGAGCAGGGCTGCGCCATCGCCGCCATCGGCGAGGAAACTGTTAGCTACTATCCGATAGCGGCGATCGTCGGCCAGCGCTTCGCCATTCAGGCGAATGCTGCCCGGTACGACGCGCTGCCCGACCGGGCGACGTCCATCCCATACATAGGTGAAGCCTTCCGATACCTGCAGTGGCCTGGCGTCAGGATCGCGACGCCATTGCTGCTCCAGCAGCTCGCGCAGTTGGGCGCCGGTCAGATCGATCAGGGTCAGGGTGTTGGCGAAGGGCTGGCAGCTGGCGAGCTGAGCATAGGTCAAGCGCGACTGCCCGGGCACCAGGGCGAGTTCGTTGCGGATGCCGCCGCTGTTCATCAGGGCGATCTGGGCACCTTGATCGCGAACGGCCGCCAGTTGGGCATCGGCGATGAGATCACCCAGGGCACTTTCTCCAGCGGTGTCGTAGCGCGGCTCCAGACGGGATACACCCAGGCGGGCAATCGGACGCTCCAGTACCGTCTTGCTGCGGGCCACGACCCCGGCGACCCAGGCCGCCAGTTGCGGATCCGGCGGATAGTGCCCCGGGACCACCGGCAGGTTTTCCATCTGAACCCCTGTCACACGTCGCTGGTGCGGATCGATCTGCAGGCTCACATGGCTGACCAGCTGACCATAGGCGCCGCCCTGGAATACCGGCATCCGGCCTACATGGCAGGTATAGGCCTTGTGACTATGGGCGCTGGCGACCAGGTCGATGGCAGGGTCCAGGCGCTTTACCACCTCGACGATCGGCCCCTGGAGGTCCTGGCAATCAGGACCTCCCGCCAGGCTGGTACCGCCCTGGTGGATGGTGGCGACGATGGCGTCAACCTTTCGAGCCTTCAGCTCGGGAATCACTGCATTGATGCTATCCGCCTCGTCCGTCACCTTGAGCCCGGCCAGCCCCTTCGGCGAGACCATCTGGTCCAGCGCCTTGAGCACGGCCCCAACGAAGGCGATCTTCTGCCCGTGGGCCTGGAGGATGCGATAGGCCGGGAACAACGGCTGGTTGGTGCGCGCGTCCAGCAGGTCGGCCGCCAGATAGGGAAAGCGCGTGCCCTGCCAGCGCGGCTCGAACTGGCAGGCCTTGGCTGGTCGGCTGGAATCGCAGCCGCCCCGGACCTGGCGCAGCAGCTCGGCCTGGCCATTGTCCAGCTCGTGATTGCCCACCGCGGAGAGTTGCAGGCCGAGCAGGTTCATGGCCTGCAGGGTGGGTTCGTCGGCCCACAGCGCGGAGACCGCAGGACTCGCGCCGATCAGATCGCCACTGCCGATCACCAGGGTCTGGGGATCCTCCTGGCGGAGGTGATCGATGAGCCCGCCGACGTTGGCGATACCGCCCATGAGCTGTCCCTTGCGTCCCTGGTCGAACAGCGCCGGATTGGGCTCCAGATAGCCGTGGAAGTCGTTGATCAGGGCCAGGTTGACCGTGACCGGTTGGGACGGTGGGCTGGCACAGCCGGTGAGTAGCAGGGCCAGAGCAAGAGACGCGGGGAAACGAAGCAACATGAAAGAACTCCGGGCAAGAACCTCCGGCTAGAGCGGGCGGCTCTACACAGGGCGGGGCAGCATGACGAGCTTTTATGACAGTTCCTGCTCGTCCAGAAAGTGACGCCAAACTGTCAGCGCAACGCAAGAAATCGGTCGCGGAAGCGTCAAGGACGGTTGTTAGGGTCTCCGGCTTCCGACCAACGGTAGACCCCGACCATGAAAGCCTGGGACGAACCCAAGAAGCGCAAAGCCCATATCGAACTCATTCCGATGATCGATGTGATGATGTTCCTGCTGGTGTTTTTCGTACTCATCAGCCTCAACGTGATTCCCGCCCTGGGCATCAAGACCCAATTGCCAGGCGCCAGCAGCGCCGTGCAACTCAAACCACAGAACAAGGCCATCGTCACCCTGGCCGCCAGCGGCGATCTGCAGCTCGATGGCGAGCCCCTGACCCTGGCCGAGTTGCCCGGGCGACTTGAGGCGCAAGCCAAGCCCGACAGCCAGACCACCATCATCATCAACGGCGACAAGGCGGTCGCCATCGAGCGACTGGTGGAGGTTATGGACAGCCTCCGCCAGGGTGGCTTCAACGCCATCTCCATCGCCACCCGCAAGCCCTGACCATGTACGCCCTCTATCGCTCCCGCCATGTCCTCGGCTGGTTGCCGGCGGCGCTGGCAGCCGTGCTCATCGCCTGGACCCTGCAACGGGTGCCGCTGAAGATCCAGCCCAGCTACGACGAGCCGCCGGTGCAGCTCGCCCTGGCCGAACCCGAGCCCGAAGCGCCGACACCACCGGTGCCGGAAGTAGAGACACCGCCGCCACCGCCAGTCCTGGAGCCCGAACCCGAGCCCACGCCGGACGTGCCGCCAGTCGTGACGGAGCAACCGGTCGCCCCGCCACCACCGCCCAAGCCACGGGTGGAGCCCAAGCCCCAGCCGAAACCGAAGCCCAAGCCGCGGGTGGAGCACCACCCCAAACCCGTGGCCAAGCCACAGCCCGTCACGCCCCCCGTCGCAACGCCGCCCAAGGCGATGGAAGCTGCGCCGCACCCTGTACCGCCTGCCCCACCGCCACCCAAACCGCAGGTGGATGCCCAGGCCCTGGAAGGCGGCTACCTGCACGGCGTGCGCGGTGATCTGGAGCGCTACAAGCAATACCCCACTGGCCGCCAGGCGTCCCTGGAGCGACCCAGCGGCAAGGTGGTGGTCTGGCTGCTCGTCGACCGCAACGGCAAGGTCCTCGACCGCGGCCTGGAAGAGCGCGCCAGCAGCATGCTGCTCAATCGCGCCGCCACCAGCAGCCTGGCGCGCATCGAGCAGGTCAAGCCCTTCCCACCGGAGGCCTTCGCCGGACGCAGCCAGCTGCGCATCACCGCCACCTTCGACTATTCGCTCCGTTAACCACCAGCCTTTCGAGGATTCGAGATGAACCGTAGCAAACTCTGTCTCGCCATCATGGCGGCCAGCCTGGGCCCCGGCCTGGTATGGGCCGACGGCACCGCCGAACGCGACGTGGGCACCATCGGTGTCCAGGGCAACACCACCCAGGGCGGCGGCTACCTGGCCCCGGAGCAGAGCGCCAAGTCGCGCTCCAGCCTGACCCGCGAGGCGATGGACAAGCAGACCGCTACCGCCAACGCCATCGATCGGCTGCAATACACGCCCGGCCTGCACGTCAGCAGCAACGACGCCAGCGGTATTTCCGGTTTCAACTTCACCATGCGCGGACTCAATTCCAGCGAGATCGGGGTCTCGGTGGATGGCATGCCGCTCAACGACTCCGGCAGCTACAAGGTCTACGCCAACCTGCTGGGCGATCCGGAAAACCTGGACCAGATCTTTGTCACCCAGGGCTCCTCGGAACTGGACGGCCCGCACATCGGCTCCAGCGGCGGCAACATAGGCTTCACCACCGTCCGTCCAACCCAGGACAGCGACGTCTTGGTCAAGCAGGCGGTAGGCAACAATGGCCTGACCAAAACCTTCGCCCGGCTCAACACCGGCGAATTCAACGGCTTCAGCAACTGGCTGTCGGCCTCTCATACCGAGGGCGAACTCTGGCGTGGCAAGGGTGCGGTGCGTGCCGACCGGGTCGAATTCAACAGCTTCTTCGACCAGGGCAACGGCAATACCGGCAACCTGATCCTCAAGTACTACCGGCAGGACAACGACAGCTACACCAAGCTGACCAAGGCCCAGTTCCAGCAGGGGGGCCGTAGCTATACGCCGGCGCCAGACAACCCGGTACTGGGCAGCAACGGCAAGATCGCCCGCTACTACGAGTTCAGCAAGAACCCCTTCGAGAACTTCAGCGCCATCTTCAACGGCCACCTGCAGTTGCAGGACAATCTGGCGCTCAGCTTCAACCCCTATTTCTACTGGGGCGACGGCAGCGGCAATGGCTACTTCAGCAGCGCGCTGAATCGCAATTCCAGCCGCAATGGCGTCTATGACCTGAGCAACCTGAACAGCGCCGCCGGTTATGCCGCCGATGGCACGCCCAACTCCGGCGTCTACTACCGGCCCTCGCGCACCCAGACCTGGCGCCCAGGCGTGACCACCAAGCTGACCTGGGACGTGAATGACGCCCACAGCCTGCAATTCGGCTACTGGTTCGAATATGCCCGGCAATCGCAGACCCAGCCCTATATCCCGATCGATGCGGCGGGCAAGGCAGATGACAACTTCTGGCCGGATGCCCGCAGCGTGGTGGACGCTCGCGGCAACCGGATCCAGGGCCGCGACCGCTACACCGAAACCCCGGCACACAAACTCTGGGCGCAGGACACCTGGACCCTGAGCCCGGACTGGACCCTGAACGTCGGCACTGCCTACCAAAAGGTGGAGCGCAAGGCCGAAAACCATGGCGATCTTGGCAGCCTGCCCTTCGAGCGCTCGCGCAGCTACGACGCCTTCCTGCCCAGCGCCGGGCTGAGCTACCAGCTCGATGCGCAGAATCAGCTGTTCTACAACGTCAACCGCAACATGCGGGTGCCGGCCAACTACGTGCTGTACGACAGCAGCCCGGACTCCCTCAACCTGCGACCGGAATTCAGCTGGAACCAGGAACTGGGCTGGCGCCAGCAGCGCGAGACCATGGCCTTCTCGGCAAGCCTGTTCTTCCTCAAGTTCAAGGATCGCCAGGCCTCGAGCAAGGACATCAACGGCGACAGCCTCAGCTTCAACGGTGGCGACGTCGACAACAGCGGCCTGGAGCTGGCCTGGAGCGGCCTGCTGCCCCACCATTTCAACTACTACACCTCCTACACCTATACCCGCTCGATCCAGCAGGACGACCTGCCGGTCTATAACAAGGGGCAGCGCATCGAGCTGCCTACCAAGGGCAAGCAATTCGCCAACGTGCCGCGCACCATGCTGGCCGCCAATATCGGTTATGACGACGGCCGCTACTACGGCACCTTCGGCGGCAAGTACAGCAGCAAGCTCTATGGCGATCTCGCCAACGACGAGAGCGTGTCGGGCGCCACGGTCTTCAACCTGGGCGCCGGCGTCTACCTGCCCACCGACAAACGCTTCCTCAAGGACGCCACCCTGCGGCTGAACGTCGACAACCTGTTCGACAAGAGGTACCTGGACGACGTCGACAGCGTGCAGACCAATGCCGTCGCCTACCAGGGCTATGCCGGTAGCAGCCCGACCTACAACGTCGCCATGGAACGCACCGTGACCGTTTCCCTGGAAGGCCATTTCTGATCCCGGAGCCCCGCATGAATACCCAACTCCTGCACGACGCCACCTTCTACATCCTCTATGGCTGCATCGCCCTGGCGCTGTTCATTGCCATCGAGCGTGGTCTGTTCTTCGCCTACACCCGTCGCCAGGCCAGGCACCTGGCCGAGGCCCTGATCCAGCGCGAGGTGCAGCAGAGCGGTCGGCTGCCAGCCGCCCTGGCCGAGCGACCCGGTCTGCCGGTCAACATGATCGAGCCGATCCTGGCCCAGCGCGGCCGGCTCGATCACCAGGCGCTGGAGGATCTGGTCGATACCCAGTACCTGGCCACCCGGGCACCCCTGGCGCGCAGCCTGTGGATCATCGAGACCATCACCACCGCCGCTCCGCTGCTGGGCCTGCTCGGTACCATCCTCGGCATCATCGACACCTTCAAGGCACTGGCCTCGGCCGGGGTGTCCGATCCGGGGCAGATCTCCGGTGGCATCGGCACGGCGCTGTTCGCCACCGGCCTGGGCATCGCCGTGGCTCTGCTTTGCGTGGTCTTCCATAATTTCTTCCAGGACCGCCAGGAGCGCATCAACGAACAGCTCAAGATCGTGCTGATCCGGGCACGTGGCGCCGCCAGCTCGCCTGCCCAGGCCGAGCTGGCTGAAGACCTGTCGCCCGCGCGGCTCCGTCAGGCTTGAGTCGAGGTCCTCGCGGCGCGCCGCGAGNGGACGCCCACGCTGCTGCCGGAGGACCGCCATGCTGCCGCAACCCAGCCTGCTCACCGAACGCCTGGCGCTACGTCCCTGTAGCGAGCGGGACGTACCTGCCCTGGTGACCCTGGCCGGCGACCCGCGTATCGCCGCCACCACCGGTACCCTGCCCCATCCCTACACTGAGGCGATCGCCCACCAGTGGCTCGCCACCCATGCACCGGGCTGGTCCACAGGTAGCCAAGCCCACTTCGCCATCGTCGACCGGACGCGCGACGATCTGTGCGGCGTTATCTCGCTGCGCCGCGATGGCCAGGACACGGCCAATATCGGCTACTGGATTGGCGTGCCCTCCTGGGGCCAGGGCCTGGCAACCGAAGCCTGCGCAGCCCTGATTGCCTTCGGCTTCGACCATTGGGCGCTGAGCGCCATCAACGGCCGCCACCTGCCAGAGAATCCCGCCTCGGGTCGCGTACTGCTCAAGAACGGCTTTACGCTGCAGGGACGGGTCCGCGCCCTGTTCCCCATCCGTGGCGGGGAGGAGGAGCTGGACAGCTACCAGCTGACCCGCGAGCGCTGGCTGGCTCGTCTGCTGGATTGAATTCCCGCGCGGCGCTTGGGGTCCCTTCTGGATCGGCAGGCCAACCGCGGCCTGCGCCCCAAAGGAGAACCCTCATGCACGCCATACGCCTACGCAAACCCGGTGGTCTGGACCAGCTGGAAGCCTGCGAATTGCCTGATCCCGGGCAGCCGGGGGCTGGCGAGATCCGGGTGCGGATCAAGGCCAGCTCGCTGAATTTCCACGATCTGGGCGTGGTGCTGGGCAAGATGCCGACCGCCGATGGGCGCATTCCGATGTCCGATGGCGCCGGCGTGGTCGAGGCCGTGGGCGCCGGGGTCAGCGAGTTCGCCGTGGGCGATCACGTGGTCTCGACCTTCTTTCCCCACTGGCTGGATGGCGAGCCGCCCATCGATGACTTTTCCACGACCCCTGGCGATGGCGTCGACGGCTTCGCCTGCGAGGTGGTGGTACGCCCGGCCACGGCCTTCACCCTGGCGCCCAAGGGCTACAGCCATGCCGAGGCGGCGACCCTGACCACCGCCGGACTCACCGCCTGGCGCGCCCTGGTGGTGGATGGCGGACTCAAGGCCGGCGACAGCGTGCTGATCATGGGGACCGGCGGGGTGTCGATCTTCGCTCTGCAGATGGCCAAGGCCATGGGCGCCACGGTGATTGCCACCTCCTCCTCGGACGAGAAGCTGCAGCGCGCCTATGCCCTGGGCGCCGATCACCTGATCAATTATCGCGACGAACCGGAATGGGGTGCCAAGGTGCAGGCCATCACCGGCGGCCGTGGCGTCGACATCGTGGTGGAAGTGGGCGGCCCGGCGACCCTGGCGCAGTCGATCCAGGCCGCGCGTATCCATGGTCACCTGGCGCTGATCGGGGTGCTCACCGGCGTCGAGGGGCAAGTCCCCACGGCCAATCTGATGCGCCGCCATCAGCGGCTGCAGGGGCTGATCGTCGGCAGCCGTCGCCAGCAGCAGGAGATGATCAAGGCGCTGGAAGGCAACGGCATTAAGCCGGTCATCGATCGTAGTTATCCGCTAGACGAAATTGCCGCGGCCTTCGCCTTCCAGAAGGACGGCAGCCACTTCGGCAAGATCGTCCTGGAGTTCTAACAATGGTCAGACAAAAGCCGGACTGACGCCGGCAAGGCTCTGCTAGACTTCCGGAATCGTCTCGTCGCGTTCCGGAAGTCTCGATGACCTCGCCAGATCCCCTTCCCTATCTCGTCGTCATCGAAGACAACAGCCTGCTCGCCGAGCTGCTGAGCAACCATCTCGAAGACCGCCTCTGCTGGACCTGTCGGCAGTTCGACAATGCCGACGATGCCCTAGTGCATCTGCTCCAGCAGCAGCAGGCTCCCGGGCTGGTAATCACCGATCACCTGATGCCCGGCCAGCTGCGCGGCGGTGAATTGGCCGAAATGCTGCTCCAGCGCTGGCCCGCGCTGCCCATGGTCATCACCTCGGGCTATGGCTACGAGATCACCACGGCGCTGCCCCCGCAGGTGATCTTCCTGCAGAAGCCCTGGACGCTCGATGAGGTGGATTCGGCGGTACGCCTCGCACGCGCGCGTCAGGCGGGCGGTTAGACGCCCAGCTGGCCGCAGGCCTTCAGCAACTGGTCGATGGTCCAGGGCTTGGGCAGGAACAGCGCCCGGTCTTCGCGTTCGGCGTACTGCTGTCCGGTATAGCCGGACGACACCAGTATCGGCAACTGCGGAAAACGTTGGCGGACCTGTTTGGCCAAGGCGAGACCATCCAGCCGACCGGGCATGCGCACGTCGGTGAAGAGGAGATCAGGCGGCAGCGGGTCGGCTTCGAACCAGCACCAGGCGGCATCGGCAGTGTCGAACGACTGGACGGCATAACCCTCCATCTCGAACACCTCCGTCGCCAGCGATCGCAGTACAGGATCGTCCTCGACCACCAGCACAGTGGTAACGGCTGCGGAAGAAACTACATCGGTCATGGCAACGCTACTTCATTAGTACGACTAAATAGACCGAAATTACTCGAATTGGATCACAACCCTCGGATGGACGGCTGGCCGCTTGGTACCGGCACTTGTCTGATGCCGTAACGGCTACTTAATTCCCTGCCTGTCGGAAAAAGGTGCTGGCAGATCGCTAGCCGGCGCCCGACTCTCTTACTCTAAGGCTCTTGCTGGACGTCATTGGCGTCCGCTTCCGCTGCCCACGCGCTTGAAAGATCCCATGGCTGAATCCGCTCCCTCCTACGCTGAACTCCAGGCCGAAGTCCGCCGCCTCCGCGCCGCGCTCGACCAGTGCACCGCGCTGCCACCCCAGGACGCCCAGCGGCGCCTGGCGATCTTCGATGGCGCCATCGATTTCGCCATGGTCGTACTGGATCCGGCCGGGGTCATCACCGACTGGAACACCGGCGCCGAGCGCCTGCTGGGCTGGACCGCCACGGAGATCCGCGGCGCCCCGGCAGAGTGCTTCTTCACCCCGGAAGACAACCGGAACGGCCGGGCCGCGCTGGAAATGCGGCTGGCGCTGCAGGACGGTCGCGCCGAAGACGAACGCTGGCACCTGCGACGCGACGGCACCCGCTTCTGGGCCAGCGGCGAGATGCATCCGCTGCACGACGACGCCGGCCGCCATACCGGCTTCGTCAAGATCCTGCGCGACCGCACCCCCCAGCATCTGGCCGGCGAGGCCCTGCGTGACAGCCAGCGCCACGTCGGCGAGGTACAGCGGCAACTGGCGGAGAGCGAGCGCTACTGGCGCGGCCTGTTCGAGCAACTGGACGAGGGCTTCATCCTTGGCACCATCCTGCGTGATGACCAGGGCCGTGGCCGGGACTGGCGCTACGACCAGGTCAACCGCGCCTGGTGCACCCACTTCGGCCTGAGCGCGGAGCAGACGATCGGCCAGACCGCCCGCACCCTGTTTCCCGAACTCGAAGACCTCTGGGTGGAGGATTTCACCCGGGTGGTGGATACCGGCCAGTCGTTCAGCTACGTGCGGCAATTCCAGTTCAACGGCCGCTGGTACGAAGGCCATGCGCACAAGGCTGGCCCGGACAGCTTTCTGGTGCTGTTCCTGGATGTCACCGAGCGCGAGCAGGCCGCCCAGGCCACCCGTGACGAAGAGCGCTATCGCCGCGCCCTGGCGGAATTGGGCGAAGGCTTCAGCCAGCTGAACGACATCGAGGCGGTCACCGAACTCGCCTGCACCGCCCTGGGCACCATCCTGAATGCCCATCTGGTGGGCTACGGTCTGGTGGACGCCGAGACCGAGACCATCACCGTGGAACGCGACTGGACGATCCCGGGCGCCCGCAGCCTGATGGGCACGCTGAATTTTCGCGACTACGGCAGCTACAGCGAGGCCTTCAAGCGTGGCGAAACCGTGGTGATCGAGGACGTGCAGCAAGACCCTCGTACCCGTGACAACCTCGCGGCCCTGCAACGCCTGGAGACCCGCGCCCTCGTCAACCTGCCGCTGTTCGAGCACGGCAACCTGGTGGCCCTGCTCTATGTCTGTTCCAGTCAGCCGCGGCGCTGGACGCCGGCCGAGCTGCAGTTCATCCGCGAGGTCGCCAATCGCACCCGCTCGGCCACGGCGCGATTGACCGCGGAACGTGCCCTGCGCGACAGCGAACTCAATCTGCGCCTGGTGGCCGACACCCTGCCCTGCCTGATCGCCTTCGTCGATCGCGACCTGATCTATCGCTTCGCCAATATCGAGGCGCCCAAGTGGTTCAAGGACGCGCCGCAGAGCATCCTGGGCCGCAGCATGGCCGAGGTGTTCGCGCCGGAACTGTTCGCCGCCCGGCGTCCGGCCATCCAGGCCGCCCTGGACGGTACCCCGGCGCGACTGGACCTGCCGTGGGCCTGGCCGGATGGCCGCCGGCGCATCGCCGACATCCACTACCGCCCACGGCGCGATGCGCGCGGTGCGGTGGACGGCTTCTATGTCTTCGCCCAGGACGTCACCATCCAGCGCGACGCCCAGGCGCTGATCCAGGCGCAGAATCTCAGCCTCAGCCAGGAGGTCCAGGCCCGTACCGCCGAGCGCGACCGGCTCTGGGCGCTCAGCGAAGACCTGCTGCTCACCGCCGACTTCACCGGGCAGCTCCTGCGGGTGAGTCCGTCCTGGTCGCGCGGCCTGGGCTATTCCGAGGCCGAGTTGCTCAGCCGCCCCTACACCGAACTCATCCATCCCGATGATCTGCCCGGCGTGCTGGTGGCGCTGGACGAACTGCGCCGCAGCGGCCTGCCGGCGCGGGTGGAGAATCGCGTCCAGGCGGCGGACGGCAGCTGGCGCTGGCTGTCCTGGACGCTGTCGATGGACACCGAACAGGATCGCCTCACCGGCGCCGGGCGCGACATCACCCGGGAAAAGGACGCCGCGGAAACCCAGGCGCTGCTGGAAGAGCAGCTGCGCCAGTCGCAGAAGATGGAAGCGGTCGGCCAACTCACCGGCGGCCTGGCCCACGACTTCAACAACCTGCTCGCCGGTATCGTCGGCAGTCTGGACCTGCTCACGGTGCGCATCGGCCAGGGTCGGCTGAACAATCTCGAGCGCTACACCACCGCCGCCCAGGGCGCCGCCATTCGCGCCGCCGCCCTGACCCACCGGCTGCTGGCCTTTTCCCGCCGGCAGACGCTGGACCCCAAGCCCACCGACGTCAATCGCCTGGTGGCCGGCATGGAAGACCTGATCCGCCGCACGGTGGGGCCGGCGATCCAGATCGAGGTGGTGGCCAGCAGCGAGCTGTGGTCGACCCTGGTCGATCCGCCGCAACTGGAAAACGCCCTGCTCAATCTCTGCATCAACGCCCGCGACGCCATGCCCGAGGGCGGCCGGATCTTCATCGAGACCGCCAATCGGGCGCTGGATGCGCGCATGGGCCGGGTACGCGACCTGGACCCGGGCGAATACATCGCCCTCTCGGTGACCGACAACGGCTGCGGCATGCCGCCCGAGGTGATCGCCAAGGCCTTCGACCCCTTCTTCACCACCAAGCCGATCGGGGTGGGCACCGGGCTCGGCCTGTCGATGATCTACGGCTTCGTGCGCCAGTCCGGCGGCCAGGCACGCATCCATTCCCAGGTCGATCAGGGCACCAGCGTCACCCTCTTCCTGCCGCGCCATCGCGAAGTGGCCACTGGCGTTGACCTCGCCGCCAGCCAGCCGACCCTGCCGCGCCAGGGCCACGGCGAAACGGTGCTGGTGGTGGATGACGAACCCACGGTGCGGATGCTGGTGGTGGAGGTGCTGGAAGAACTGGGCTACGCCGCCCTGGAAGCGGCGGATGCCAGCTCCGGGCTGCGCCTGCTGGAATCCGATGTGCGCATCGACCTGCTGATCAGCGATGTCGGCCTGCCTGGCGGGATGAACGGCCGGCAGATGGCCGATGCCGCCCGCCAGCGCCGCCCCGGACTCAAGGTGCTGTTCATCACCGGCTACGCCGAAAACGCCGTGGTCGGCAACGGCCACCTGGAGCCCGGCATGCACGTGATGACCAAGCCCTTCGCCATGGACGCCCTGGCGGTGCGCATCCGCGATCTGATCGTAGGGACCTGAGGGCCACTTTCGAGCGGATCGCCCCCTCACCCCAGCCCTCTCCCGGAGGGAGAGGGGGCGGTTGGGATGCCCTGGGTGGATAAGGGTGCAGCCTTCCACGAATGGAGGCAGGCTTGCCCAGTGGAAAACACTGCGCGGTTTTCCACGCTACGGTGACGCTGCCGGAGTGCACGAACCACAACCCTGCACCCGGCTCGACCGCCCCCTCTCCCCCTGGGAGAGGGCTGGGGTGAGGGCGCTCCAGCACAGAGGTCTCCCCTCGTTGGGCTTCGCTGCGCTCAACCCGACCTACGCGGCCGATCTCGGCCGTAGGGTGGATAACGGCGCAGCCTTATCCACGAATGGAGGCAGGCTTGCCCAGTGGAAAACGCTGCGCGGTTTTCCACGCTACGGTGACGCGGCCAAGGTGCACGAGCCACAACCCCGCACCAGGCTCGACCGCCCCCTCTCCCCTGGGAGAGGGCTGGGGTGAGGGCGCTCCAGCACAGAGGCCTCGCCGCGTTGGGCTTCGCTGCGCTCAACCCGACCTACGCAGCCGATCTCGGCCGTAGATACCGTCTTCGCCCCTCAGTGTGCAATCGCTAAAGCAGGGTCG
>NZ_JAQYZY010000057.1:114176-209176 GCF_028640825.1 Pseudomonas sp. LA5 | reverse complement strand
TTTGACTTCTCCCTGCCGAAAGGTAATGAGAAGGGTACAAAAGCTGACTTCTGGTCTTTGATCAGAACTGTTCTTTAAAAAATTGGGAAAGTGATAGAAGTAGACTGCATTAACTGTTTTCACTGGCAGTTAGTGTCGTCAAGGTAAAATCTTGCGAACTCAAGCGCAAGTTTTCGGCGAAATGTCGTCTTCACTCATGTAACGCCTGCAGATCGGTAGCGTCCTTGGACGCCAGCGAGATTGCTTGGGGTTATATGGTCAAGTGAAGAAGCGCATACGGTGGATGCCTTGGCAGTCAGAGGCGATGAAAGACGTGATAGCCTGCGATAAGCTTCGGTGAGGTGGCAAATGACCTGTGACCCGGAGATCTCTGAATGGGGAAACCCACCTAGCATAAGCTGGGTATCTTAACCTGAATCCATAGGGTTAAGAGGCGAACCAGGGGAACTGAAACATCTAAGTACCCTGAGGAAAAGAAATCAACCGAGATTCCCTTAGTAGTGGCGAGCGAACGGGGACCAGCCCTTAAGTTGATTTGAGAGTAGCGGAACGCTTTGGAAAAGGCGGCCATAGTGGGTGATAGCCCTGTACGCGAAACGCTCTTATCAATGAAATCGAGTAGGACGGGGCACGAGAAACCCTGTCTGAATATGGGGGGACCATCCTCCAAGGCTAAATACTCCTGACTGACCGATAGTGAACCAGTACCGTGAGGGAAAGGCGAAAAGAACCCCGGAGAGGGGAGTGAAATAGAACCTGAAACCGTATGCGTACAAGCAGTGGGAGCCTACTTTGTTAGGTGACTGCGTACCTTTTGTATAATGGGTCAGCGACTTATTTTCAGTGGCGAGCTTAACCGAATAGGGGAGGCGTAGCGAAAGCGAGTCTTAATAGGGCGTTTAGTCGCTGGGAATAGACCCGAAACCGGGCGATCTATCCATGAGCAGGTTGAAGGTTAGGTAACACTGACTGGAGGACCGAACCCACTTCCGTTGAAAAGGCAGGGGATGACTTGTGGATCGGAGTGAAAGGCTAATCAAGCTCGGAGATAGCTGGTTCTCCTCGAAAGCTATTTAGGTAGCGCCTCATGTATCACTCTGGGGGGTAGAGCACTGTTTCGGCTAGGGGGTCATCCCGACTTACCAAACCGATGCAAACTCCGAATACCCAGAAGTGCCGAGCATGGGAGACACACGGCGGGTGCTAACGTCCGTCGTGAAAAGGGAAACAACCCAGACCGTCAGCTAAGGTCCCAAAGTCCTGGTTAAGTGGTAAACGATGTGGGAAGGCTTAGACAGCTAGGAGGTTGGCTTAGAAGCAGCCACCCTTTAAAGAAAGCGTAATAGCTCACTAGTCGAGTCGGCCTGCGCGGAAGATGTAACGGGGCTCAAACCAGGCACCGAAGCTACGGGTATCACCTTTGGTGATGCGGTAGAGGAGCGTTCTGTAAGCCTGTGAAGGTGAGTTGAGAAGCTTGCTGGAGGTATCAGAAGTGCGAATGCTGACATGAGTAACGACAATGCGAGTGAAAAACTCGCACGCCGAAAGACCAAGGGTTCCTGCGCAACGTTAATCGACGCAGGGTGAGTCGGTCCCTAAGGCGAGGCTGAAAGGCGTAGTCGATGGGAAACGGGTTAATATTCCCGTACTTCTAGTTACTGCGATGGGGGGACGGAGAAGGCTAGGCCAGCTTGGCGTTGGTTGTCCAAGTTTAAGGTGGTAGGCTGACTGTTTAGGTAAATCCGGACAGTTAAGGCCGAGAGCTGATGACGATCCTTCTTTTAGAAGGAGAAGTGGTTGATGCCATGCTTCCAGGAAAAGCCTCTAAGCTTCAGGTAACTAGGAACCGTACCCCAAACCGACACAGGTGGTCGGGTAGAGAATACCAAGGCGCTTGAGAGAACTCGGGTGAAGGAACTAGGCAAAATGGCACCGTAACTTCGGGAGAAGGTGCGCCGGTGAGGGTGAAGGGTTTACCCCGTAAGCTCATGCCGGTCGAAGATACCAGGCCGCTGCGACTGTTTATTAAAAACACAGCACTCTGCAAACACGAAAGTGGACGTATAGGGTGTGACGCCTGCCCGGTGCCGGAAGGTTAATTGATGGGGTTAGCGCAAGCGAAGCTCTTGATCGAAGCCCCGGTAAACGGCGGCCGTAACTATAACGGTCCTAAGGTAGCGAAATTCCTTGTCGGGTAAGTTCCGACCTGCACGAATGGCGTAACGATGGCGGCGCTGTCTCCACCCGAGACTCAGTGAAATTGAAATCGCTGTGAAGATGCAGTGTATCCGCGGCTAGACGGAAAGACCCCGTGAACCTTTACTGTAGCTTTGCACTGGACTTTGAGCTTGCTTGTGTAGGATAGGTGGGAGGCTTTGAAGCGTGGACGCCAGTCTGCGTGGAGCCATCCTTGAAATACCACCCTGGCAATCTTGAGGTTCTAACTCTGGTCCGTTATCCGGATCGAGGACAGTGTATGGTGGGCAGTTTGACTGGGGCGGTCTCCTCCTAAAGAGTAACGGAGGAGTACGAAGGTGCGCTCAGACCGGTCGGAAATCGGTCGTAGAGTATAAAGGCAAAAGCGCGCTTGACTGCGAGACAGACACGTCGAGCAGGTACGAAAGTAGGTCTTAGTGATCCGGTGGTTCTGTATGGAAGGGCCATCGCTCAACGGATAAAAGGTACTCCGGGGATAACAGGCTGATACCGCCCAAGAGTTCATATCGACGGCGGTGTTTGGCACCTCGATGTCGGCTCATCACATCCTGGGGCTGAAGCCGGTCCCAAGGGTATGGCTGTTCGCCATTTAAAGTGGTACGCGAGCTGGGTTTAGAACGTCGTGAGACAGTTCGGTCCCTATCTGCCGTGGACGTTTGAGATTTGAGAGGGGCTGCTCCTAGTACGAGAGGACCGGAGTGGACGAACCTCTGGTGTTCCGGTTGTCACGCCAGTGGCATTGCCGGGTAGCTACGTTCGGAAGAGATAACCGCTGAAAGCATCTAAGCGGGAAACTTGCCTCAAGATGAGATCTCACTGGAGCCTTGAGCTTCCTGAAGGGCCGTCGAAGACTACGACGTTGATAGGTCGGGTGTGTAAGCGCTGTGAGGCGTTGAGCTAACCGATACTAATTGCCCGTGAGGCTTGACCATATAACACCCAAACAATCTGACCGTGGTCAGAGCGTGAGGAAGACGACGCCGAAAACAGGCGCGTGGGTTCGCAAGACCCCAAAGACGAGTTGTCTACTTCGATCACAGACCCAATTGGGCCAGCCAGGCAGCCTCATCGCCTGGTCAGCCAACCGAATTGCTTGACGAACATAGAGCATTGGAACCACCTGATCCCTTCCCGAACTCAGAAGTGAAACGATGCATCGCCGATGGTAGTGTGGGGTTTCCCCATGTGAGAGTAGGTCATCGTCAAGCGCCTAACACCCAGCACCCCCGCTCAGTTCACTCTGGCGGGGGTGTTGTCTTTGGGGCGAAAGAAAGTCGAACGGAGTCTGGGAATGCCGTTGCTGAAACTGCTGAGTGATGGAAAATTTCATTCCGGCGTCGAGCTTGGTGAGGCCTTGGGCGTCTCCAGAAGTGCCATCTGGAAGCGGCTGAAGACGCTGGAAGATGACTTGGGCGTCGAGGTGTTCAAGGTGCCGGGCCGGGGTTACCGCCTGGAAGAGCCCCTGTCGCTGCTCGATGCCGAGCGGATCGCCCAGGAGGGCGGTTGGCCGGTAGCGGTCCTGGCTTCCATCGACTCCACCAATGCCGAAGCGCAACGGCGTCTGCATCAGCAATTGCCTCCATTCGCCTTGCTGGCCGAGCATCAGCAGGCTGGCCGCGGCCGTCGTGGGCGCGCCTGGGTCAGTCCCTATGGCAAGAATCTTTATCTCACCGCCGTGGTATCCAGTCAGGGCGGGATCCAGAAGCTGCAGGCCCTGAGCCTGACCATGGGCCTGGCGGTCATCAGGACGCTGCAACAGTTGAGCGTCGAGGATGCCTGCCTGAAGTGGCCCAACGACGTCCTGGTGCGTGGCCGCAAGCTGGCCGGCATCCTCATCGAATTGTCGGGTGATCCGCAGGACGTCTGTCAGGCCATCATCGGCATCGGTATAAACGTCAACATGCGTCTGGCCGACAACATCGATCAGCCCTGGATCTCCATGGCCGAAGCCCTGGGTGGTCTGCAGGATCGCAACCAGGTTGCCAGCCTGATGCTCCGGGAGATCGATAACCTGTGGCAGATTCACCGCCAGGCCGGATTCGCCGCCCTGCGCGACGAGTGGGAGCGTTATCATGGCTGGCAAGGTCGAGCGGTAACCCTGTCTTCGGGGGTTCGCTGTATTCAGGGCACAGTGGCAGGAGTTGCCGAAGATGGGGCTATCCTCATGCATGTAGACGGTCAGACACAGGCTTTCAGCGGTGGCGAATTGAGCCTGAGCCTAGATCATGATTCTTGAACTCGATTGCGGTAACAGCCTGATCAAGTGGCGGCTGCTTGCCGCCGGCGCCGAAGTGGCCGCTACGGGCATTGTCGACAGCGACGAGGCCCTGGTGGCTGCGTTGTCCCAGCCCGATACACCGCCACTGGCGGCTTGTCGCCTGGTCAGCGTGCGCAGCGACGAAGAGACCCAGGAGCTCAAGGAGCGGCTGACCGCTACCTTCGGCATTCCCTGTCACCAGGCTGTCCCGGTCGAGGCCTGGAATGGCGTACGTAATGGCTATCGTGATTATCAGCGCCTGGGCATGGATCGCTGGCTGGTGATCCTGGCCGCGGTACGGCTGGCCGAGGGCAAGGCGTGCGTGGTTCTGGATCTGGGCACCGCGGTCACGGCCGATCTGGTCGACGCCCAGGGCGAGCATCAGGGAGGGTTCATCTGTCCGGGGATTCCGTTGATGCGTCGGGAACTGCAGACCCATACCCGGCGGATCCGCTACGATCCACATTGGGCCAGTGGTGAACGCTACGAGGCGCCAGGACGCACGACCAGCGAGGCCGTGGAGCGTGGGTGTCTGTACATGCTCAAGGGATTCGTCCGTACCCAGTACGAACTGGCTCAGGAGATGTTCGCCGAAGGTTGCGAGATCTTTCTGACCGGGGGTGACGCGGAACTGGTCAAACATGTCGTTCCGGGCGCGCGAATCGTGCCCGATATGGTGTTTGCTGGATTGGCTTTGGCGTGTCCGCTCGAGAACGAATGATGCGTTGGTTGTTTCTGCTATTGGTGGTACTGAACGTTTTCTACTACATATGGCACCAACAGCAGGTGCCATTGCTGGGTAAGGAAATCGCCCCTCTGGCGCTGTACAAAGGCGAGCGTGAAAACATTCGCCTGTTGAACGAGACGGCATCTGGTGACGCTGCACGGCGTCAGTGACGGCGGTACCCTTCGATGAGGAGCGAAGATGCTGACGCTAGGTAATCTCTGCCTGTTGCTGGGCGCAGTCGGCATTGGCCTGTGGTTCTGGCACGCCCACGGCATTCGCGAACGGGCGCTGTTGCTGGCCGAGCAGGAGTGTCGTCGCCGCAAGGTCATGCTGCTCGATGGCGCCGTGGCCTTTTCCCGCTTTCGCTGGCTGGCCGATGCCAAGGGGCGCAAGCGCCTGGCGCGGTTGTTCGCCTTCGAGTTCACCGTGACGGGCGAAGAGCGGCTCGATGCCTCTCTGGCCCTGTTCGGCAAGACCCTGGCCAAGGTCGAGTTCGCGCCCTTCCTGGTACCCGAGGTCGAGCGCCCGGCGGCAGATTCGGTGGTGGCTTCGGCCCCTGCCTATCAGGCCAAGCCCGAACACGGGCAGGTGGTCTATCTGGATCAATGGCGGCAGCGCCAGCGTACCGAGACCAGCAGGCGCCAAGAGCCGGAGTGATTTCCGGCGCTATCTCCTAAAGCTTTTCCTTCCGTAGTCCCGACGATCAGCTCCGGCTGGTCCGTTCCGGCTTTCCGCTTCTTTTCATGTGATCCCTGATGTTCAGCCCTCTCTTTACCTTTCCTGCACTCTATTTCGCCACTCTCCTTATGCTGGCCGGCTCCGGCCTCTTCACCACCTATATCGGTCTGAGACTGACCGGCGAGGGGGCGGGGGATCTGTGGACCGGCGCCCTGATGGCGGCCTACTACTTCGGACTGGTGTGCGGCGGCAAGTTCGGCCATCGGCTGATCGCCAGCGTCGGCCATATCCGTTCCTATGTGGCCTGCGCCGGTGCGGCGACGGTCACGGTGCTCATCCACGCCCTGATCGATGACCTGAACGTCTGGATCGCGCTGAGATTCGTCATGGGCGTGGTGATGATGAATCAGTACATGGTGATCGAGAGCTGGCTCAACGAGCAGGCGGAGAATCATCAGCGCGGCAAGGTGTTCGCCGGCTACATGGTGGCGGTGGACCTGGGGCTGGTGATCGGTCAGGCGCTACTGGCCTGGCATCCGCAACTCGACTACAAGCCGCTGCTGCTGGTCGCCATCTGCTTCGCCTCCTGCCTGATTCCCCTGGCCATGACCCGCCGGGTGCACCCGGCCAAGCTGGTGGCGGCGCCGCTGGAGATCCGTTTCTTCTGGCAGCGGGTACCCCAGTCGCTGGTCACCATCTTTACCGCGGGCCTGCTGGTGGGCGGCTTCTATGGCCTGGCGCCGGTATTCGCCAGTCGCAGTGGCCTGGATACGGCGCAGTCGAGCTTCTATGTGGGGTTGTGCATCGTCGCGGGCTTCTGTGCCCAGTGGCCGCTGGGCTGGCTGTCGGATCGCCTCGATCGCTGCAAGCTGATCCGCGCCAATGCGGTGTTGCTGTGCCTGGCGGCGGTGCCGCTTTGGGGGCTGATCAGCTTGCCCTATCCCTGGCTGCTAGCCGCGGGCTTCGTCTCGGGAATGCTGCTGTTCACCCTCTACCCGCTGGCCACGGCCTTCGCCAACGACCACGTCGAGCCCGAGCGGCGCGTGGAATTGTCGGCGATGCTGCTGACCACCTATGGCGTCGGTGCCTGTATCGGGCCGCTGCTGGCCGGTGCGGCGATGGAGCATTTCGGCCCCGGCACCTTCTATGTGCTGACCTCGGCCTATGCGCTGATCCTGATCGTCTTCGTGCAGCCCCGGTTCGTCAGTGGCGAGCACCGGCTGGACGCGGCACCGTTGCATCACGTGGCCATGCCGGATTCCGTCAGTCCGATGGCAGCGGCGCTGGATCCGCGCATCGACGAGGTGCCGCAGGAGATGGTGGTGGAGGCCCCCGCCAGCATTGGGCCGGGTAGCGAGAAGACCTGATTAGGCGAGCCCGGCGCAAGGCCGGGCAGGAAGGGACGGGTAGGGCTCAGGCCTGACGGGTCTGGCCGGCCCTGATCAGGCGGTCGAGGGTCTGGGCCGAGCCATTTTCGGCCAGGGCGTCATCCTGCAGGCGATGCTGCTGGCGGTCGATCAGCCGACCCATGGGGCGCTGGCTGGATTCCTCGGCCACTGCATCGTCACCGAGACGCTGTTGCTGGTCTTCGATCACCTGTCCCAGGGGGCGCAGGCTGGATTCCTCGGCGATCCGACGTTCCTGCAGCTGGCGTTGCTGCTGCTTGATGACCCCACCCAGGGGACGCAGGCTGGATTCTTCGGCCAGGGTACGTTGCTGCAGGCGCTGCTGCTGTTGCTTGATCAGCTGGCCCAGTGGGCGTTGGCTGGATTCCTCGGCGATCTGGGTGGCAGCGTTCGGGGTGAAGGCGAAGTCCTGGGCGAAGGTGTTCAGAGCCAGGGCGGTCAGGGCGAAACCGAAGGCGATACGCAGGTTCATGGTGGTGTCCTCTGGGGAAACTGTGCTGGAGTGCGTTCAGTATCCCGAGCAGGACCGCCCAGAAAAAATAGACTGGCCAGATAGTGACTATCAGCGCCGTCGATGCCTTTCAGAAAGTCTCTAGCTTCCCGTCGATGATTGCCCCTTTTCCGCTTCACTCAGTTGAGCGCCGCCGAACAGTTCGCGCAAGGCGGCAGCGTAGTCGCGCGTGCCTATCACCATGCTGTTGGAGTGAGTCCCACCGGGGATCAGCAGCAGGCGCTTGGGCGGCCGGGCCGCCGCATAGAGGGCTTCGCTGAAGCGAGGAGGGACATAGCGATCGTCGCTGCCGTGGACGATGAGCACCGGGATATGGATGTCCGGGATCTTGTCCAGGGAATCGAATTTCTCCGACATCAGCCAGCGCAGGGGAAAGCGGGTGTCGACCACTGCCGTGGCGGCATCGGCCAGGGTGGTGAAGGTGGACTCGATGATCAGACCGGCCGCGGCGGGGTAGTCGCCGGTGGGATTCCCGTCGCGGGCGATGCGCCAGGCCAGGTCCACCGCCACGGCGCCGCCCAGGGAGTGGCCATAGAGGTATCTCTTGCGGGGATCGGGCTGCAAGCTCTGCAAGTACTTCCAGGCGACCCGGGCATCCTGGTAGACGCTGCGTTCGGAGGGCACGTCGCCCGGACTTTCGCCAAAGCCGCGATAGTCGATGGCCAGCACCGAATAGCCGAGTTGCCGCAGGGTGGCGATGCGCCGGACCTGGGCGGTGAGATTCCAGCGGGTGCCGTGCAGATAGAGAAGGGTGGGGGCGTCTGGCCGGCGGGCGGGCCACCACCAGGCGTGCAGGTAGTCGGTGCCGGTCAGGCCGTCCGGCACTGGCAGGTTGAACTGGCGGACGCCTTCCGGCACGCCGGTGAACCAGCTGGCATTGCCCGGTTCAATGCTGAACACCCACTGGCGTTCGCGATAGGCCAGTTCCGAGCAGCCATAGGGGACCCCGACCCCGACCAGCAGGGTGACGAAGAGCAGCGGGATCAGGCGACGGCGGAGCAGGGTGGCGAGGGACATGGCTTTCTCTGGATACCGGAAGACGCAGGGTAGGGGCATCCGTCGCCTGGCGAGAACCCCCGTTTCGGTTGGACAGTCATCCTAGAGACAGCGACTGCAGTGACCCCCAATCCGAGGTGAGCCATGAGTGCGACGGCCAAGAAGAGCGATCCCGAGCTCTGGGAAAAGGTGAAGAAAGAGATTACCGAGGGCGACAAGGGCGGCAAGCCCGGTCAGTGGTCGGCGCGCAAGGCGCAACTGGCCTCCCAGGAGTACCAGAAGCGCGGTGGTCAATACCAGGGCGGCAAGGGCAAGGACAATCATCTGCAGCAGTGGACCGACGAGAAGTGGGACACCCGCTCCGGCAAGAAATCCGAGGACACCGGCGAACGCTATCTGCCGGAAAAGGCCCGGGACTCCTTGAGCAAGGAAGAGTACCAGCGCACCACGGCCAAGAAGCGCCGTGACACGCGCCGGGGCCAGCAGCATTCCAAGCAACCCGCCGATGTGGCACGCAAGACGGCCGCGGCGCGTGAGTCGGGCCTGGCCGGCCTGACCAAGGACGAGCTGATGAAACGAGCGGCGCGCCGCGAGGTGCGGGGGCGTTCGCGCATGAAGAAAGACGAACTGGTCAAGGCGTTGCAAAAGGCAGGTGAAAAATGAGCACCAAGAAGGCTTCCAACGACGACAAGAAAGACGACAAGAAAGAGGTACGCAGCGAGTTCAAGCAGGTGGTCAACATGACCCCGAGTCAGCTGCGTAAATGGCTCAGTGGCGACACCAGCAAGGGCGTGGGCATGACCAAGGGTGGCAAGAAGGTCACGGCGGCCAACGATGGCAAGGCGGTCGGCCATGCCATGGGCGAACGCATCCTGGAGCTCAAGGGCAAGCGTCAGGCTGAGCTGGAAGACGATGACTACCAGGCCATGCGCAAGGTCATCGGCTATGTGCATCGCCATCTCAAGCAGCGACCGGACGGCGACATAGAAGACTCGCGCTGGCGCAAGTCGCTGATGAACTGGGGTCACGACCCCCTGCGCGACAAGCGCAGCGCCTGATCCCGACGAACCGCAGCCCAGGCTGCGGTTTTTCTTTGGCAGAGAGTGACTGGCCGAATTTGTGGGCAACTGTGACGCCGCAGCGCGGACACAAAGGAGTAGGGTAGCCGCCTATCTATCTGAACGCGTTCAAGGAGTTGTCGATGGCACCCCGGGATCTGTTGCTGGCACTGGTCGTCATCCTGGCCTGGGGGGTGAACTTCGTGGTCATCAAGGTTGGCCTGCATGGCGTGCCGCCCATGCTGCTGGGAGCCCTGAGATTCTGCCTGGCGGCCTTTCCGGCCATCCTCTTCGTGCGCCGCCCCCAGGTCTCCTGGCGATTGCTGCTGGCCTACGGCCTGACCATTTCCCTGGGCCAGTTCGCCTTTCTGTTCTCGGCCATGTACGTGGGCATGCCGGCGGGCCTGGCCTCGCTGGTCTTGCAGGCCCAGGCCTTCTTTACCCTGGCCTTCGCCGCGACCTTCCTCGGGGAAAAGGTGCGCCGGGCGAGTCTGGCCGGGCTGCTGGTGGCGGCGCTCGGCCTGCTGCTGATCGGCACCGAACATGGCGTCACCATGACCCTGGCCGGTTTCCTGCTGACCCTGGCGGCGGCGGCCATGTGGGGGCTGGGCAACATCGTCACCAAGAAGATCGGCAAGGTGGACATGCTCGGTCTGGTGGTCTGGGGCAGCCTGATTCCGCCCATTCCCTTCTTCATCCTCTCGCTGCTGCTGGAAGGCCCGCAACAGATCACCACGGCGCTGACGTCGCTGTCGGGCGGGTCGGTCTTTGCCATCGTCTACCTGGCCTTTATCGCCACCTTGGTCGGCTACGGCATCTGGAGCCGGCTGCTGTCGCGTTATCCGGCCGGCCAGGTGGCGCCCTTTTCGCTGCTGGTGCCGGTGGTGGGGCTGAGTTCGGCCGCCGTGCTGCTGGGTGAGCAGATGACCGTTCAGCAGGAAGTGGGCGGCGTGGCAGTCATGCTCGGGCTGTTGATCAATGTCTTTGGCGGCCGCTGGCTGGATGCCCGGAGCAAGGCGTCGCCCAGTGCATGATATTGCACGATCATAAATGATTGTGCATGATGTGCTGGTCCTCCTGGAGTATCAGCATGAATGCAGCAGCCGTCCACCTTCCCGAAGAACGCCAGGCCGCGATCCTGGCCCTGTTGCGCGAACAGGGCCGGGTCCTGTCGGCTGAACTGGCCGCGACCTGGGGCATTTCCGAAGACAGCGTGCGTCGCGACCTGCGCGAACTGGCCCGCCAGGGCCTGTGCCGTCGGGTGTACGGTGGGGCGCTCTCGCTGCTGACGCCGCCGGAGGCGCTGCCGGCGCGTATCGGTCAGGACGAGGCGGCCAAGCAGACACTCGGGCAGGCCGCGGCCAGGCTGGCGCAACGGGGGCAATTGCTGCTGCTGGACGCCGGCTCGACCAACCTGGCCATCGCCCAGGCGCTGCCCACGGATCTCGACCTGACCGTGGCCACCAATGCACCGGTGATCGCCGCGGCACTGCTGCAGCGCCCGGGGATCCGGGTGTTGATGATCGGCGGCCTGGCCACGCCGGAGTCGGGTGCCTGCCTGGGCGCCCGGGCGCTGCGTGACCTGCGTGGCGTGCGCGCCGACCTGGCCTTTCTCGGGACCTGCGCCCTGGCGGTGGAGACCGGCGTGACCGGCTTCGACCTGGAAGAAGCCGAATTCAAGGTGGCCGTGGCCGAGCAGAGCAGCCAGGTCGCCGTCGCGGTGACCGCCGAGAAGCTCGACAGCGTGGCCTTCTATCACGTGCTCCGACTCGATCAGCTGAACCATCTGGTGCTGGAACCGGGGCTGAGCGAGGAGCGCCTGCAGCCCTATCGTGACGCCGGGCTGCAGCTGCATTCGCTCGATCGCTAGACTCGCGTCCAAGGATCGCCATGACTTCTGCCGTATTGCGGCGCCAACGCCGCGCCACCTTTACCGTCTTTCTCGCCAACGGTTGCGGAATCGGCGGCTGGGCGGCGGCCATTCCCGAACTCAAGCGCGATCTGCTGCTGGGCGACGGTCAGTTGAGTCTGGTGCTGCTGGCGGTCGCCTTGGGCGCCCTGCTGACCATGCCCTTCGCCGGGGTGCTGGTGCCGCGCCTGGGCGGGACCGGACGCCTCACCCGCCTGAGCATCCTGGCCTTCGTGCTGGTGCTGAGCTGGCCCGGGGTGGCACCGTCCCTGGGCTGGCTGCTGCCCTGCGCGCTGCTGCTCGGCGCCTGTAACGGGCTGATCGACGTGGCCATGAACGCCCATGCCAGCGATGTCGAAAGCCGCTGGAACGGCCCGCTGATGTCGTCCTTCCACGCCGCCTTCAGCCTGGGCGGATTTCTCGGCGCCGGCCTGGGGGCGCTGGTGCTGCACCTGGGCGCCTCGGCGCTGGCGGTGCTGCTGACTGCTGCCCTGGTGGCGCTGCTGCTGGCGCTGCCCGCCGCCCTGGCCCTGGACGAAGGTGATCGCAGTCCGGTGAGTCAGGCCCTGCGGCTGCCGGATCGGCGGGTCCTGGCGCTGGGACTGATCGCCCTGGGCTGCCTGATGCTGGAGGGCGCCATGACCGACTGGAGCGCCGTCTACCTGGGCCAGGTGGGCGGCGCGAGTCCGGTGGTGGCGACCCTGGGCTATGCGGCCTTTTCGCTGACCATGCTGGTGGGACGGCTGTTCGGCGACGGTATCCGCGGCCGCTTCGGTGGTCCCCAGGTGATCGTTGGCGGGGCCCTGCTGGCGACCCTGGGACTGGCGCTGGCGGTCCTTCTGCCGGCGCCCTGGACCGCGATCCTGGGCTTCGCGCTGGTCGGCCTGGGGCTGTCCAATGTGGTGCCCGCAGCCTTCAGCGCCTCTGGCCAGGTGGCCGAGACGCCGGCTGCGGGTATCGCCATGACCGCCACGGCCGGCTATCTCGGTTTCCTGCTCGGCCCACCGCTGATCGGCGCCGTGGCGGGGCAGGTGGGCCTGCGTGGCAGTCTGCTGCTGCTGACCCTGATCGGGGTGGCGGTGGCACTGCTCGCCCTGCACCAACGCACGGCATGATGGCTGTCCAGGGAACCCCGCTGCGCTGAGCAGACCCAAGAGGGAACGGAAATCCAAGGAGGCGGCCATGACGCGCCCACGCAAGATCCTCGCCTGGCTGCTGGGAATCATCCTGCTGCTGTTCGTCCTGCTGGTGGTGGTGCTGGCCACCTTCGACTGGAATCGGCTCAAGCCGACCCTCAACGAGCAGGTGTCGAGCGCCCTGCACCGGCCCTTCGCCATCGAGGGCAACCTGGGGGTGGTCTGGCACCGCGAGCCGGATCAGGGCGGTTGGCGCGCCTGGATTCCCTGGCCGCACATCGCCGCCGAGGACCTGACCCTGGGCAACCCGGATTGGGCGAAGGAAAGGACGTTCGTCCACCTCGACCGGGTGCAGTTGCGGATCTCGCCGCTGGCCCTGCTGGCCAAGCAGATCTATATCCCGCGCATCGATCTCAGCGGACCGGTGGTCAATGCCCAGCGACTCGCCGATGGCCGCAACAGCTGGACCTTCGCGACCGCCGAGAAGGACCCCAAGGCCGAGCCTTCGGCCTGGACCGTCGACATCGGTACCATCGGCTTCGACGCCGGCCAGGTCGGTTTCGACGATGCCCAGACCGCTACCCGGCTGCGCGCGCGGATCACCTCCCTGGATGCTCCCATCGCCTATGCCGATCTGGTGGGCAAGCAGGGCACTTCGCGCCAGCGCTCCAACGTCAGGCAGACCCAGCCCTTCCAGTTCGCCCTGGCGGTAGAGGGCAGCTATAAGCAGGTGCCGGTCAGTGGCCGTGGCCAGATCGGTGGCCTGCTGGCGCTGCAGGACGCCGATGTGCCTTTCCCCATCCAGCTCGATGCCCGGGCGGGCGAAACCCGTGTCCAGGTCTTTGGCACCCTGACCGATCCGCGGCGCCTGGGCGCCCTGGATCTGCACCTGGTGCTGGAAGGCAAGAGCCTGGCGCAGCTTTATCCGCTGACCGGGGTCACCCTGCCGGAGACGGCACCCTATGCCACCGACGGCCATCTCACGGTCAAGCTCAACGATCCGGCGGGCGCCCGCTTCAGCTATGAAGACTTCAATGGCCGGGTCGGCAAGAGCGATCTGCATGGCGAGGTGCTGTTCACCGGCGGCAAGCCGCGACCCAAGCTCAGTGGCACCCTGCGCTCCGATCAGTTGCTGTTCGAGGACCTGGCCCCGCTGATCGGTGCCGATACCAAGGAGCAGCAGGTGGCCAAGGGCGAGACCAGCCAGCAGCCGGCGGACAAGGCGCTGCCGGTCTCCGAATTCCGCACCGAGCGCTGGCGCGCCATGGATGCCGATGTGCGCTTCACCGGCAAGCGCATCGTGCAGAACGCGCAGCTGCCGATCACCGATCTGAATACCCATGTGCGCCTGACCGATGGGGTGCTGCTGCTCGATCCCCTGCGCTTCGGCGTGGCCGGGGGCGATCTGAACACCACGGTGCGCCTGGAAGGCGACAAGACGCCGCTGCAGGGGCGGGTCGATCTGCACGTGCGGCGGGTCAAGCTGAACCAGCTGTTCCCCACCGTGGAGGCCATGAAGCGCAGCATGGGCGAGCTCAATGGCGATGCCACCCTGAGTGGCACCGGCAACTCGGTGGCGGCGCTGCTTGGCACCAGCAACGGCGAACTCAAGCTGCTGATGAACGACGGCCGTATCAGCCGCAGCCTGATGGAGCTGGCCGGACTCAATGTCGGCAACTACCTGGTCGATCGGCTGTTCGGCGATGACGAGGTGGAAATCAACTGTGCGGTCGCCGACCTCGACTTCAAGAAGGGCCTGGTGCAGCCCCAGGTCTTCGTGCTCGACACCGAAAACGCCCTGATCAACATCACCGGCACCATCAACCTGGCGAGCGAGCGCCTGGATCTTACCGTCGATCCGCACAGCAAGGGCCTGCGCATCTTCTCGCTGCGCTCGCCGCTCTATGTGCGCGGCACCCTGAAGAGTCCCTCGCCGGGGGTCAAGGCATTGCCATTGGCGGCCCGCGGCGCGGCGGCGGCACTGCTCGCCACCTTCGCAGCGCCGGCCGCCGGTCTGCTGGCACTGGTGGCGCCCAGCAACGAGCAGGGCGCCCAGTGCAGCGCCCTGTTGCAGCAGATGCGGGCAGGGCGTTGAGCTCGTGCGCCAGAGCCGGTTCGCGGTACTTGACAGACGACCGTTCGGCGGCGTCTGACGGGCGGAAAAGAACCGCTCTGGTTGCCCAGGCTCTATAGAAATAACCCGAGTCGGGCAGCCTTTTCGCGGAGATCCCTCATGCGTGACGACACCGATAGCCACTACGAAATCCACTACAAATTGCTGGGCGAAAGCTATACCGACCGTATCAGCAACCTGGACGTACCCATCACCGACGTGGTCCGCGAACTGGCCTGCCGGCACCTGGACGCGATCAACGACGAGCGCTTCCACCTCGCCGACATCGAGTCCGGTCAGGCGCTGGTGGCACTGCACGATGTCTCCATCCATCGCGTCGCACCGGAAGCCCCATGAAACGCCTGCTGAGCGGTGGATTGCTGACCATGACCCTGCTGGGCCTTGCGGCCTGCTCCACCGAGACGGTGGTGACCCTGCAGGACGGTACCCAGTACATCACCGAAGATAGGCCCAACACCAAGACGTCCGATGGCTTCTATGAATTCACCGATGTGGCGGGTCGTCATGTGCGGGTGAAGGCAGGCGATGTCGCCACCATCAAAGCGGAAGACTAGGCCTTGCCTGACCTTCGTTCGGTGACCTTTCAAACAAGTCCTTCCCAGGAGACTGCCATGCCCCGCGGCGACAAATCCACGTACAGCGACAAGCAGGTACGCAAGGCCGAGCACATCGAGGAGAGCTACGAGAAAAAAGGCGTCTCCAAGGATGAAGCAGAGGCGCGGGCCTGGGCGACGGTGAACAAGCAGTCCGGCGGTGGCGAACAGAGTGGCTCCGGCAAGTCCAAGAGCGGTACCGCCAAGCGCGCGGATCGCAAGGATTCCGCCCGGCGTGCAGTGGCGACCAGGCAGGGCCAGTCGCCCAACAGCGGTCGTACCGCGGCGCGGAGTTCGCCTGGCGGCAGCACCTCGCTGAGCGACATGACTCGCGATGAGCTGGTCAGGAAGGCGGCCGAGCAGAACGTTCGCGGTCGGTCGCGGATGAAGAAAGACGAGTTGATTCGTGCCTTGAGTTGAGGCATTGGAGATAAAAAAAGCCGGACAGTGTCCGGCTTTTGTCTGCCTGGCGTTCAGCTGGGCAGCAGACGGCAGGTGAGGCTCTTGATGTAGCGAGTCTCCGGGATGGCCGGGTGCACCGGGTGATCCGGGCCCTGGGCACCGCGTTCGAGGATCTGCAGGTTGCGATCCAGATGGCGGGCGCTGCAGAGCAGGATGTTCTGCAGGTCGTCTTCGGGCAGATGCATGGAGCAGGAGGCGCTGACCAGGATGCCGTCCTTGTTCAGCAGGCGCATGGCCTGTTCATTGAGGCGACGGTAGGCGGCCTCGCCGTTCTTCAGGTCCTTGCGCTTCTTGATGAAGGCCGGCGGGTCGGCCACGATGACGTCGAATTTCTCTTCACCGGCCTTGAGTTCCTTGAGCGCCTCGAAGACATCGCCCTCGACGCACACCAGCTTTTCCGCCAGGCCGTTGAGGGTGGCATTGCGCTCCACGCCGTCGAGGGCAAAGCCCGAAGCGTCCACGCACATGACCTCGCTGGCGCCGAAGGCCGCGGCCTGCACGCCCCAGCCGCCGATGTAGCTGAACAGGTCGAGCACCCGCTTGCCTTCGACATAGGGCGCCAGGCGCGCACGGTTCAGGCGGTGGTCATAGAACCAGCCGGTCTTCTGGCCTTCGCGGACCGGCGCCTCGAAGCGCACGCCGTTCTCTTCCAGCGCCACCCAGTCGGGGACCTCGCCGTAAGCCACTTCCACGTAGCTGGAGAGGCCTTCGGCGGCGCGGGCGCTGCCATCGTTCTTCCACAGCACGCCCTGGGGTTTGAACACCTGCAGCAGGGCGGCGAGGATGGCGTCGCGCTGGCGCTCCATGGTGGCGGAAGCGATCTGTACCACCAGGATGTCGTTGAAGCGATCCACCACCAGGCCGGGCAGGAAGTCCGAATCGCCGTAGACCAGGCGATAGCAGTGGCTGCCGAACAGCCGCTCGCGCAGGCTCAGGGCGACCTTGAAGCGGTGCACCAACAGCGACTTGTCCAGCAGGTAGCCGGTGTCACGGGAGAACAGTCGGGCGCAGATCAGGTTGTTGGGCGACAGCGCCACCAGGCCGAGCGGCTTGCCGCTGGTGGTTTCCAGGATGGCCTGGTCGCCCGGTTCGAAGGCGGTGAGCGGGGTGGCGACGACGTCCACCTCGTTGCTGTACACCCAGAGGTGCCCGGCGCGCAGACGGCGGTCGGCATTGGCTTTGAGGCGCAGGCGAGGCAGGGTCATGAAGGTCTCCGGCGAAGGGGGCAAAAGCGCGGAATTATAGCGCAAAGCCACCCGCCTGGGCCGGCCGTCAGTCCCGCTGGCTGACCTCGATATCGCTCAGCCCGGCTTCCTGGGCGCGACGGGCGATGCTCGGCTGGGCATGGTGCTCCCAGGGCGCATCGACCACCACCTGGGGTTCCTCGACGTGCTTGATGAGCAACTGCAGCAGCGCTTCTTCCTCGGTGACCGGCGCGAAGCTCTCCAGCTCGTGGGTAAGGGGCTCGCCATTGAGGCGATAGCGGATCTGGTAGTGGTGCAGGGTCTGCATGGGGGTGCCTCGGTAGCGGGGGGATAACCGATGGACCCCGCGAGGCGGCAGCGGTTGCGTCAGCCCCCCAGGCTATCGAGGATCGGGCAGTCTGGGCTGGCGTCGCCATGGCAGCAGGACACCAGCTCGCCCAGGGTGCTGCGCAGGCGGGTCAGTTCGCCGATCTTCTGGTCGAGCTCGGCGATGTGCCGCTTGGCCAGCGCCTTGACGTCGGCACTGGCGCGCTGGCGATCCTGCCAGAGGCTGAGCAGCTGGCGGATCTCCTCCAGGCTGAAGCCCAGCTCCCGCGAGCGGCGGACGAAGGCCAGCACCCGCAGGTCTTCGGCGCCGTACTGGCGATAGCCGCTGTCGGTGCGCCCGGCGGGCGCCAGCAGGCCGATGCGCTCGTAGTAGCGCAGCATCTTGGCGGTGAGCCCGCTGGCCTTGGCGGCCTGACCGATGTTCATGACAGGGAGTCTCCGGATGGGCGCCAGCGGCCGAGCAGCAGGGCATTGGCCAGGACACTGACGCTGGAAAAGGCCATGGCGGCGCCGGCATAGACCGGATCGAGCAGACCCAGGGCGGCCAGCGGCAGGCCGATGACATTGTAGACGAAGGCCCAGAACAGATTCTGGCGGATCTTGCGCTGGGTGCGCCGGGCGATGTCCAGTGCCGCCACCACCTGGCGCGGATCCTCCTGCAGCAGGGTGATGCCGGCCGCATGGCGCGCGGCGGCGGTACCCGAACCCATGGCGACGCCCAGTTCGGCGGCGGCCAGCGCCGGGGCGTCGTTGAGGCCGTCGCCGACCATGGCGACGCCGCCCCGGCTCGCCTGCAGCCGGGCCACCACGGCGGTCTTGTCGGCAGGCAACACCTCGGCCTCCCACTGCTCGATGCCCAGAGCGGTAGCCACCTGGCGGGCGCTGCCGCGGTTGTCACCGGTCAGCAGCCAGCTATCGATGCCGTCGCGGCGCAACCGGGCGATGGCCTCGGCAGCACCCGGACGGATCTCGTCGCCAAAGGCCAGCAGCCCCAGCACCCGCGCCGGGGCACCGGTCTCCAGCAGCCAGGACAGCGTAAGGCCCTGGTCCTCCCAGGCGCGGGCGGCGTCGGCCAGGGGGCCGGCGTCCAGCTGTTGTTCGGCCAGCAGCCGCGCATTGCCCAGCAGCAGGGAGCGCTCCCGCCAGCTGCCCTGGAGGCCACGGCCGGGCAGGGCGCGGACGTCCCGGGCGGGTGGGGTGTCCAGGCCGCGGTCCCGACAGGCCAGGAGAACCGCCGCGGCCAGGGGATGCTCGCTGCCGCGTTGCAGACTGCCGGCCAGGCTCAGCAATTCGGCTTCCTCGATGCCGGGTGCCGTGGCCAGCTGGCGCAGGCGCAACTGGCCGGCGGTCAGGGTGCCGGTCTTGTCGAAGACCACGCTGGTGATGCCCTGGGCGCGCTCCAGGGTCTCGGCGTCCTTGATCAGGATGCCGTGGCGCGCCGCCACCCCGGTGCCGGCCATGAGAGCGGCGGGGGTGGCCAGCCCGAGGGCGCAGGGGCAGGCGATGACCAGTACCGCCACGGCGGCGAGCAGACTGGGCTCCAGGGCGTGGCCGCTCAGCAGCCAGCCGAGCAGGGTGACCAGGGCCAGGGCCACCACCACCGGGACGAACACCCGGCTGATGCGATCCACCAGCTGCTGGATGGGCGCCTTGGTGGCCTGGGCGTCTTCCACCAGGCGGATGATGCCGGCCAGCACCGTCTCGCCACCCAGGGCGGTGACCTCGATCTGCAGATTGCCCTCGCCGTTGATGGCGCCCCCCACCACCTCGTCGCCGGGACCCTTGGCGACCGGGCGGCTTTCACCGGTGAGCAGGGCTTCGTCGACCTGGCTCTCACCCTGCAGGATGCGGCCGTCGGCCGGGATGCGTTCGCCCGGACGCAGCTGCAGGCGATCGCCCAGGCGCAGGCGATTCAGGGCGACTTCTTCTTCCTCGCCGTTCGCATCGAGGCGCCGGGCGCTTTCCGGGCGCAGGGCTTCCAGGGCGCGCAGCGCCGCGCCGGTGCGGCGCTTGGCGCGGGTTTCCAGGTATTTGCCCAGGCGCACCAGGGCGATGACCATGGCCGCCGTCTCGAAATAGAGGTGCGGGCTGCCCTTGACCAGCCAGAGATAGAGACTCAGGCCAAAGGCGGCGCTGGTGCCCAGGGCGACCAGCACATCCATGTTGCCGCTGCGCGCGCGCAGGGCATGCCAGGCGCCGCGATAGAAGCGCGCGCCGACGAGGAACTGCACCGGCGTCGCCAGCAGGAATTGCAGCCAGGCGGGCGGCATCAGGTGCCAGCCGAAGGGTGTCAGCAGCATGGGCAGGATCAGTGGCGCTGCCAGCAGCAGCGCCAGGGCCCGCTCCAGACCCTCCCAGGGCACACCCTGACGGGCCGGCGCTGAACGCTCGTCTTCGGCGTGGCGATCCTCGGCGCCGTAGCCGGCGGCTTCCACCGCGGCGATCAGGGCTGGCGTCTCGACCGCGGCCAGGGTCTTCACCCGGGCTCTTTCGCTGGCCAGGTTGACCTCGGCGGCCAGCACCCCGGGCACCGTACGCAGGACCTTTTCGATCCGCCCGGCGCAGTTGGCGCAGCTCATGCCGGACAGCGCCAGGTCATGCTCGACCTCGGCCACCTGGTAGCCAGCCGCGCTGACCGCCTCGGCCAGCGCCGGCGCCGCGTCGACCGGCGCGCTGACGCGGGCCTTTTCGCTGGCCAGGTTGACACCGGCCGCGCTGACCGCCGGGACCTTCTGCAGGGCGCGCTCGACCCGACCGGCGCAGGCCGCGCAGGTCATGCCACTGATGGAGAGTTCGAATTCGTGCATGGGCACCTCCTGAGCTCAGTGTTGACCTTGACCTCGGGTCAAGGTCAACACTGGAACCCGAGCCTGGCGCTGGCGTCAGGAGAAAGAGGTCAAGACCGACAGGAGAAGACCATGCATGTCATCAAGGTGATCGGAATGAGTTGCGCCCACTGCGTGAGCGCCATCGAATCCGCCGTGCTCAAGGTGGACAATCGCGCCCGGGTGGAGGTGGACCTGCAGGCGGGCGAGGTGCGCATCGACAGCGCCGAGGTGAATGCGCCCTTCCGTCAGGCCATCGAGCAGGCGGGCTATACCGTCGCCGACTGAGTCCAGTCGCGCACGATGGCGCGGAAGAAGGTGGTGAATACCTGATCGGCGGCCAGCAGCGGGGCGAAGGTCTGTTCGTCGCGCAGCAGGTCGGAGAGGGTGCCGAGAAACAGGCTGTGCAGCATCCGGCTGGCCAGCTGCGGCGTCACGCCCGGCTGCAGACGGGCGGCCTGGGCGGTGAAGAGGGCGTCGGTGATGCGGATGAACTGCCGCAGGAACTGCAGATCGCGCTCCTCGGCCTCGCGCAACTCTTCGGTGAATTCGCAGCGGTGCAGCAGGATGGTCATCACCCGCTGCTCCCGGCCGGGCTGGGTGAATTTCGCCATGCCTTCGATGCACAGTTTGAACAGCCGCTGCAGGCTGTCTTCCTCGCCGTCGACGCGCAGGCGCTCGGTCAGTTCGTCGGCCGGGATCCTTATCTGGCTAAGCATTTCGTGGAACAGGTGGGCCTTGTTCTGGAAATGCCAGTACACTGCACCCCGGGTGACGCCGCATTCGCGGGCGATCATTTCCAGGCTGGTACGCGCCACGCCATTGGTCAGGAACAGGGCTTCCGCCGCATCGAGAATGGCTTGGCGGGTCTGTTCGGCTTCTTCTTTCGTACGACGCATGGGTGATCTGACTGGCAGTGGGTCTGCCACGCAGTCTAGCTCGCCTCGCCGCTTTTACAAACATGATTGTATGTAACTGCGTGACATTTCCGCTTCCATCGGATCAGGCTTCATGACCTTTCGCTTATTGTTGATTCTCGGGGCCCTCTCGGCCTTCGCTCCCTTCGCCATCGACATGTACCTGCCCAGCTTCCCCTCGCTGGCACGGTCGTTCGCCACCGATATCGAACACGTGCAGCTGAGTCTGGCGGTGTATTTCGCCGGTCTTGCCAGCGGCCAGCTGTTCTATGGCCCCCTGGCAGACCGCTTCGGCCGCCGCCTGCCGCTGCTGATCGGCATCGGCCTGTTCTGCCTGGCCTCGCTGGGCTGTGCCCTGGCGCCCAACCTGCCCTGGCTGATCGCCGCGCGCTTCGTCCAGGCCCTGGGCGGTTGCGCCGGCATGGTGATCGCGCGGGCCGTGGTACGCGATCTCTGCGAGCCGATGGCCGCGGCGCGGGCCTTTTCGCAGATCATGCTGGTGACCGGGATCGCCCCCATCATCGCGCCCTTTGCCGGTAGCCTGCTGCTCAGCACCTTTGGCTGGCAGGCGATCTTCGTCAGCCTGGCGCTGTTCGCCGCCGCCTGCGGCACCGCGGTGGCGCTCTGGCTGCCCGAATCCCTGCCGGCGCACCATCCGCGGCCGCCGCTGCGGGGGGCCTTGCGCAACTACCTGCGGCTGCTGCGCGATCGCACCTTCATCGGCCACACCCTCACCGGCGGCATCGCCATGGCCGGAATGTTCGCCTACATCTCCGGTTCGCCCTTCGTGCTGATCGAACTCTATGGCGTCAAACCCGAGCACTACGGCTGGGTATTCGGCCTCAACGCCGCCGGCTTCATCCTGCTCGGACAGCTCAATGCCCGCCTGGTGGTCCGCCAGGGCCCGGCCTTCTGGCTGCGGCGCGCGGTGGTGGCCTATGCCGCGGCGGGACTGGTCCTGCTGCTGGTCGGCGCCTTCCAGCCCAAGGCCCTGCCGGTGCTGATGGTCCCGCTGTTCTGCGCCATCGCCCTGCTCGGCGGCATCGTGCCCAACGCCTCGGCCTGCGCCCTGGCCGGGCAGGGCGCCAATGCCGGCAGTGCCTCGGCGCTGATGGGCAGCCTGCAATTCATCCTGGCGGCGCTGGCTTCCAGCAGCGTGGGCGCCCTGCACAACGGCACCGTGGTGCCCATGTGCGCGGTGCTGGCGCTCTGCGCGGTGGCGACCGCGCTGATGGCGCGCTGGACCCACAGATCCACAGCCGTCTGAGGTAGAGTGGATTTTTCCCGGCGCGGCAGGTCAGATAGGCGAACCCTCATCCTTCCAGGGACGCCGACATGACCTTTGCCTACTGGTGCATCTTCCTCGTCTACCTCGTGCCCTATGGCGCGGCCTACTACGCCAAGTTCAAGGGCAGCGGTTTCACGCCCGAGGACAATCGGGATCCGCGCAGCTTTCTCGGCAAGCTGGAGGGTGCCCGGGCGCGGGCCAACGCTGCCCAGCAGAATGCCTTCGAGATCAATCCGCTGTTCGCCGCGGCGGTAATCGTCGCCCACGTCACCGGTGGCGCCGACCAGGGCACCATCAACTTCTGGGCCTTCCTCTTCCTGCTGAGCCGCATCGCCTATACCTGGCTGTATATCCGTGACCACGCCACCCGCCGTTCGCTGGCCTGGGTCGGCGGGATATTTTGCTGCCTCTGCCTGTTCATCGCCGCGGCCTGAGTGCAACGTCGCTGCCGGTCTTGACCNGCGACGGCTGTAGCTTCATTAGCGCCCTGTCTTTCCCGGCTGGCCGCCTGCATGACGTCTCCTTCGCCCGCCCAGCAGGTGCTGGGGCACTTCGCCGAGCTCGCCCAGGGCCGCGGCTATACCCTGGATGCAGCGCAACAGGCCGCCATCGACCGTTTTGCCCAGCTCGCTGACGAACTCCTGCGCCCGCGCCTGTTCCGTCGCCAGGCGCCGCGCAGTCTCTATCTCTGGGGCCCGGTAGGGCGCGGCAAGAGCTTCCTGCTGGACGGTTTCTTCGCCGCCCTGCCATTCGCCGAGAAGCGCCGGGTGCACTTCCATGCCTTCTTTCGTGAACTGCACGAGCGGATGTTTCGCCAGCCGCCGGGTGGCGATGCCCTGGCCGCCAGCCTGGACGAACTGCTCGCAGGTTGCCGACTGCTCTGTTTCGATGAATTCCATGTGCATGACATCGGCGATGCCATGCTCATCACCCGGCTGTTCAAGGCGCTGTTCAGCCGCGGCGTGGTGCTGATCACCACCTCCAACTATCCGCCGGAAGGACTGCTGCCCAATCCCCTCTACCACGAGCGCTTCCTGCCGGCGATCCGGTTGATCGAGACGCGCATGGACATCCTCGCGGTGGCCGGTACCCAGGACTATCGCGGCGCCAGTCCTGCCGAGCCCGATCCCTTCGGTATCGGCGCCTATCTCTGGCCGGGCAGCCTGGAACAGCGCCAGGCGCTGGGGCTGCCGCCGCTGGCGGAGACCCGGATCGAGGTGCCGGTAGGCCATCGCAGCCTGCCCGCCATCAGCGCCGCGGAGGGGCTGCTGCACTTCAGCTTCGCCGATCTCTGCGAAGGCCCCACCGCGGTCCTCGACTACCTGACCCTGAGCGAAACCTGGCAGCGCTGGCTGCTCGATGCCGTGCCGCCGCTGCGCGACGCCAGTCCCGCCGCCCGCCAGCGCTTCATCAACCTGGTGGACGTGCTCTACGACCGTCGCCTGGCGCTGTTCCTGGTCAGCACCGCGCCCCTCGACGAGACCCTGGCCGACAGCGAGATCGCCGACATGTCGCGGACGCGCAGCCGGCTATCCCAGCTGCGGCAGATCGGGCCGGACTAGCACTGTACGAAAAGTGCCTGCGCTCGGCGACCTTTCATACAGAGCCTAGCGCTCGGCCTTCAGCTTCGCACTGCCCAGGTGCCAGCGGCGCTGCTCGGCCGAGTCGCCGTCGACGTCGTTGACCCGGCGTAGCTGATAGCGGCCGCTGAAGGTCTGGCGGGTACCGTCGGCGAGGCGCGCCTTGACCGTCACCGGGATGCTGACATAGCTCGAACCCGCCGCACCCTCGACCGGGCCAGGTTGACCGAGGGTCACCTGGACGCTGCGAGTCCTGGCATAGCCCTGGCGGAATTTCTCGTAGCTGTTGCCGGGCTGGCCGTCGCTTCCCCATAGCTGCCAGGCGGTGCCGTAGTCCCGCGCATCCAGCGCCCGGTAGTAACGCCGGACCACGGCCGCCGCCGCCTCGGCGCTGCTGGGCAGCGGACCGCAACCGGGTTCCTTGGCCGCCTCGCCATCGCCGAACAGGGCGCAGCTGCGGGCGATCTCGTCCTGCATCAGGGCGCAGCTGTTGGCCGCGTTGCAGGGCGGTCGCGTGGCGGGGGAAAGCGCTCGGCAGGTGGTGGCCAGGGCCTGAGCGGGCCGCTGTCCGATTTCCTGGGCGCAACTGCGCGGTGAAGGCTCCGTGGCGGCCAGGGCGCCGGTGACGAGGGGCAGCAGCAGGGGGCAGAGCAGCCAGCGCGGGGACATCGGCGAGATCCTTGAGCAAAGTCCCAGCCTAGCAGGGCAGGGACGACGTGGAAAAAAGCCCGCGACGGTCATCCGTCGTCTGGCCACCTCGCTGACGTAAAAGCGTCATGTGGCCGGCGCAGGGTAGGCAAATCCCGTGTCGGAGTTCGCCCCATGCCTTCGTCCAGTCCAGTCGCCTCCCTGTCACCGCTGTCCCATCCCCTGCACAGTTCGCGCAAGCCCGGTCCGCTGCGGATCGTGCTGTTCATCGCGCTGCTGCTAACCGGTCTGGCGGTAACCCTCGGCGGTATCCACAACGATGTCAGCGATGCCCAGTCGCCGCCCACCACCTGGCTGCCCTTCGCCGGTCTGGCGCTGGCGCTGGTGATCGCCCTCGGCTTCGAATTCGTCAATGGCTTCCACGACACCGCCAACGCCGTGGCCACGGTCATCTACACCCACTCGCTGCCGCCCAATGCGGCGGTGCTCTGGTCCGGCTTCTGCAACTTCCTCGGGGTGCTGTTCTCCAGCGGTGCGGTGGCCTTCAGCGTCATCGCCCTGCTGCCGGTGGACCTGGTGGTGGAAATGGGCGCGGGCAAGGGCTTCGCGATGATCTTCGCCCTGCTGATCGCCGCCATCATCTGGAATCTCGGTACCTGGTGGCTGGGCTTGCCGGCGTCGTCCTCCCATACCCTGATCGGCTCCATCATCGGGGTCGGTCTGATGCATGCCTGGCTGGGTGGGATGGATGGCAGCAGCGGCGTGGACTGGGGCCAGGTGGCCAAGGTCGGCTATGCGCTGCTGTTCTCGCCGCTGATCGGCTTCGCCTGCGCCGCGCTGCTGCTGGTGCTGCTCAAGCGGATCGTGCGCGACCAGACGCTCTACCAGGAGCCGAAGAGCGCCGAGCCGCCGCCGCCGTGGATCCGCGGCCTGCTGATCCTGACCTGCACCGGGGTGTCCTTCGCCCATGGTTCCAACGATGGCCAGAAGGGCATGGGCCTGATCATGCTGATCCTGGTCGGCGCCCTGCCGACCGCCTATGCGCTCAACCGAGCCGTGCCGGCCACGGCCACGCCAGCCTTCGCCGCCGTCGCCGAGGTCACCGCCAGCGGCCTGCGCCAGGCGGCGCCCCAGGCCGCACCGGCCGATCCCCACGGGGTGCTGCTGGAATTCGTGCGCAAGCGGCAGAGCAACCCCAAGGTGCTGCCCGCGCTGGCGGCCATCACCGACGACATCGCCCGCGAGGTGCGCCAGTACGGCGCGCTCAACAACGTGCCGGCGCAGAGCATGCCCAACGTGCGCAACGCCATGTACCTGGCCTCGGAATCCATCCGCCTGCTGGAAAAGGAGCACCTGCCGGGGCTGGCGCCCAAGGCGCAGGAGGATCTCAAGGAGTTCAAGCGGCAGATCGACCAGGCCACCCGTTTCATCCCGCTGTGGGTCAAGGTGGCAGTGGCCATCGCCCTGGGGCTGGGGACCCTGGTCGGCTGGCGGCGCATCGTCATCACCGTCGGTGAACGTATCGGCAAGACCCACCTGACCTATGCCCAGGGCGCCTCGGCCGAACTGGTGGCCATGGGCACCATTGGCGCGGCGGACGCCTTCGGCCTGCCGGTCTCCACCACCCATGTGCTGTCGTCCGGGGTGGCCGGGACCATGGCCGCCAACGGCTCCGGACTGCAGTGGGCGACGGTACGCAATCTGGCGCTGGCCTGGGTGCTCACCCTGCCGGTGGCCATGGCGCTGTCCGCGTCACTCTACTGGCTGCTGGTGCACCTGTTCTAAGAGCCTGTTCAAAATCTGCTGCGCGTCGGCCAAACTGTGTTGAAAATGGCCTGGAAGGCCAGCCCCGTCGGAATGCTCATTTACCACTCGTAAACCCGAGCGCGGGTCCGATCCGCTTCCTCAGCTATTTTCGCGGGGCCGCCCAGGCCTTGTTTGTCTCTAGCTCGCGAGATTTTAACCAGGCTCTGACACGGCTTCGGTCAGGCAGCGGCGGAATAGCGCCACGGCCGGCAGGTCGCGCCCGGCGTGGCGAGCGATGATCTGCAGTTCGCGGTGGAAGGTGAGGGGGCCCAGGGACAGCCGGCGCACCCGGGGATGCTCCAGCCAGAGGCCGGCGCAGGGCACCAGGGCCACGCCCAGGCCGTGTTCCACCATCTTGACGATGGCATCGAGTTCGTCCAGTTCGAGCACCTGGCGCACCGCCAGCCGCTGCTCGCGCAGAAAGGCGCTGACCCGGCGCCCGCCAAAGGAGTGGCGGTCGTAGCGGATGAAGGGCTGGGTTTCCAGCAGCAGGCGCGGATCATCGCCGGGCAGGTCCGGCGGCGCGATCAGCACGAAGGGTTCCTGCAGCAGGGTGGTGGCGTGCAGCTCCTTGGGCAGTTCGAAGGGCGGGCGGATGAGGATGGCCAGGTCCAGCTCGCCGGCATCCACCTGGCTGAGCAGCGCCAGGGATACGCCCGGCACCAGCCGCGGTTCCAGGCGTGGCGCCCGCTGGCGCAGCCGTACCAGGGTGCCGGGCAGCAGGCCGGTCTGGACGCTGGCGATGGCGCCGATGCGCAATTCGCCCTGGATCTCGTCACCGGCGCCGGCCATGCGCGCATAGGTGGCGAGGATCTCTTCGGCCAGCGGCAGGGCCCGGCGACCGGCGGCATTGAGCAGGGCGCTGCGACCATTGCGGTCGAACAGGCTCACGCCCAGATTCTGTTCCAGGGTGCGGATCTGGGCGCTCACCGCCGAGGGCGTGAGGCCCACGTGCAGACCGGCCGCGGCAAAACTGCCATGGCGGGCCACGGCGAGCAGGGTCTTGAGTTCGCGAAGCATGATGGTGGCCTGAAGTCAGGAGAGGCCACTGTAGCGAGCCCCAAAATTTTTGTCGCTCGGGGGCAGTAAAATACGCTTTATGCACAGGAAAACCTGGGGTGAGAATGGCTGCATTCCCCCTCAGCAGGATTTCCCAGCATGGCCCTGTCGCCCTTTCACCTCGCCATTCCCGTCTACGATCTGGCCGCCGCCCGGCACTTCTACGGTGATGTCTTCGGCCTCGCCGAAGGTCGCTCCAGTGACCACTGGGTCGACTTCGACTTCTATGGCCATCAGCTGGTGATCCACGAGCACCCCAAGACCGCGTCCCAGGACGAGGCCCATACCAACGCCGTGGACGGGCACAACGTGCCGGTACCGCACTTCGGCATCGTGCTGGGCTGGGACGAGTGGGAAGCCCTGGCCGAGCGTCTGCGCGCCCGGGAAACCCGGTTCGTCATCGAGCCCTATATCCGCTTCCAGGGCCAGGTCGGCGAGCAGGCCACCATGTTTCTCTTCGACCCCTGCGGCAATGCCCTGGAGTTCAAGGCCTTCAAGGACATGAGCCAGCTGTTCGCCAAATAGGGCGACTCGGCAGGTCTGATGTCACGCAACCTAGGCAAAAGACGCGGCAGCGGCCATCCTTGCAGCCTTGCCCGTCGCCCGGTTGCCGTCATGAATGCCCGCCAGCCCTTTCTCGATCCCTATCACCAGACCATCCGCCAGCTGTCCGATCGCATCGTCGCGGCCCAGGCGCCGATCCGCATCCTCGATGCGGTGAAGTGGGACGACGGGGTGCGCCAGGGTTTCCTGGAGGGCAAGGGCAAGCGCCTGCCGGCGGTGGATCGCGCCTTCTACGAGGGACGCCCGCTGGGCTTCGACGGCGATGCGCTCAAGGGCGAATTCCAGAGCATCGAGCGCGAGGTCACCCGCCAGCTCGGCCAGTTCAATCCGGTCGGCCAGATCATGAGGCGGATGTGCCGCGAATACCGCATGGTGATCCGCATGCTGCAGGCGCGCGGCACCCCGGATTTCGGCCTGATCTCCCAGGAGCTCTACGGCGCGGCCTCGGACGCTTTCCATGCCGGCGATCCGACCCTGGCCGACCTGGGCATGATGATGTCCAGCTACCTGGACAACATCGCCCATCGTGGCGCCCTGGAAGACGAACCCAAGACCCTTACCGCCAAGGACGCCGTGCCCATCCTGCAGGCGCGCCTCAATCGGGTGTTCGGTGAGACGGAAGGCACCATCCGGGTGTTCGAATCCGATGGCATCGTCGCCGACGCCGCGGCCGGCGCCGACTACATCAAGGTGCGCGCCGACGCCCTGTTCAACGAACGCGACGTCCGTGCGCTGGAGGTCCACGAGGGCCTGGTGCACGTCGGCACCACCCTCAATGGCCAGAACCAGCCGATCTGCACCTTCCTGGCCAAGGGCCCGCCGTCGTCCACCGTGACCCAGGAAGGCCTGGCGATCCTCATGGAGGTGATTGCCTTCGCCTCCTATCCGACCCGGCTGCGCAAGCTGACCAATCGCACCCGCGCCATCCACCTGGCCGAGGACGGTGCCGATTTCCTCGAAGTGTTCCGCTTCTTCCAGGAGCAGGGCTACGACCTGGAGTCGGGCTACCAGAACGCCAGCCGGGTGTTTCGCGGCTCGACGCCGACGGGGCTGCCCTTCACCAAGGACCTGTCCTATCTCAAGGGCTTCATCCTGATCTACAACTACATCCAGCTGGCGGTGCGCAAGGGCAAGCTGGAGCAGATCCCGCTGCTGTTCTGCGGCAAGACCACCCTGGAAGACATGCGCATCCTGCGCCAGCTGGTGGACGAAGGCGTGGTGGTACCGCCCAAGTACCTGCCGGCGCAATTCCAGGACCTCAACGCCCTGGCGGCCTGGATGTGCTTCTCCAACTTCCTCAATCACCTGAGCCTGGATCGGATCGAGGCGGATTACGCCAATATCCTCTAAGAGTCTGCTCAGGCGCTGACATGAAAAAGCCCTGGCAGGCCGGGGCTTTTTCGTTTCAAGGCGACGCTGGCGTCACTCGCCCTTGAAAGCCGCCGCGATGCTCGGCTCGCTGTCACCCGCGCGCGAATCAGTCGAACGCTCCGGCACGAAGGCCAGGGCGCGATTGAGGGCGCCGCAGGCTTCCAGGCCGCTGGCGCGGGCGATGGCTTCGGCCACGGCGCTGCCGGGAATGGTCTCGTCGCGCAGCAGCTGGTCGGTGATGTCGTCCAGCGCCGGCTTGAGTTCGGTGATCAGCGCCAGGCAGCGGTGATCCAGGCTGTGCAGCAGCTGATCGGCAGAGGCGATGCTGGGCCCGGCGTCGAACTCGATGCCGGCGTCGCGCAGGGCCTGCAGGCTGAGCAGCGAGCCGCTCGGGCCCATGCCCAGGGAGGCGACCATGGACAGCGCCAGCTTGGAGGCTTCCTGCAGATCCTGGGCGGCACCCGAGGAGACCTCGTTGAAGTACAGCTGCTCGGCGCAACGACCGGCCAGCAGCATCTGGATGCGGCCTTCGAGTTCCGACTTCAGGTGCAGGCGCTTGTCTTCGGTGGGGGTGATCAGGGTCACGCCCAGGGCCTGGCCACGGGGCAGCAGGGTGACCTTTTCCACCCGACCGACGTTGAGCACCGCGGCGACCAGGGCGTGACCGGCTTCGTGCACGGCGATGCGGGTGCGCTCGGCCGAACCCAGCGGGGTGACGCCGACCGGTTGCTCGCCGATGCGGCAGGTCTCGATGGCCTCGACGAAGTGCGCCATGGTCACGGCGCTGGCGTTCTCGCGCGCGGCCAGCAGGGCGGCGTGGTTGCTGATGTAGGCGATGGCCGCCGGGGTCAGGCCCACGGTGCCGCGGGAGAGGGCGGCCAGATCCAGTTCGCCTGCGCAGGGCAGCTTGCCGGAATAGAGCTCGAACAGCGCACGGCGGTCTTCCAGACTCGGCAGCGGCACGGCGATGGTGCGGTCGAAGCGACCTTCGCGGCGCAGCGCCGGATCCAGGGAATCAGCGAAGTTGGTGGCGCCCAAGACCAGCACGCCGCTGGTGCCGTCGAAGCCGTCCAGCTCGGTGAGGAACTGGTTGATGATGCGGTTGGCCTCGGCATCGCTGGAGCGCGACTGCTCGGCGCGGCGGCCGATGCCGTCAATCTCGTCGATGAAGATGATGCAGGGCGCCTTCTTGCGCGCGGTGCGGAACAGCGACTTGACCTTCTGGATGCCGACCCCGAAGAACATCGAGGAGAAGTCACTGCCGGTCACCTGGATGAAGTGGGCGTTGCACTCGGTGGCCAGGGCCTTGGCCAGCTGGGTCTTGCCGGTGCCGGGCTCGCCGGTCAGCAGCACGCCCTTGGGCGGACGGGCACCCAGGGCGGCGAAGGCCTTGGGATTGCGCAGGCAGGTGGTGACGTCTTCCAGGGCGCGCTTGGCTTCGGCGGCGCCGACCACGTCCTTGAAGGAGATGCCGGTGCCCTTGCGATGCAGCTTGAAGGGGCTGGCGAATCTCAGGGCCAGGGGGATGGCCAGCAACAGCAGGAGCAGGTAGCCCGGCAGGTTGATCAGCAGGGCGTCGAGCCAGGGATGACGCTGCCCGGATTCGCTCCAGGTGGCCACCGGGAACAGCGGTTCGGCCTGGGTGGCGTAGTCGGCCAGCAGGCGATCGGCGATGCGCCCGCCGTTGTCGGCCACGGCGTAGTGCTCGCCGCGATTGGTGTCTATGTAGAGGGTGTGATCACCGATCACGGCGCCGGTGATGGCCTTGGCGCGCAGATCGCCCAGCAGCACGGAGAGATCACGTGGCTGCTGGGTCCAGTGTTCGGGAGCCTGCTGCACGCTGGCGAGCATGGCGGTGGCGGTAGGCGCCGGCGTGCTGGGCGTGAGCCACAGCCAGCTGGCCAGGCTGAGGACGGTGACGAGGGCCAGGGCGCCGGCGATGAGCAGGCGCGGATATTTGGAAACGACGGACTTCTTCATTCACATACCGTTAGGGTAGGAGCGACATCGGACGCGGACTCCCGGATTATCGGCCTGTGGCGAAAAGGGTGAACCTCAGTTCCCCGGAAAACGATGAGTGGACTCACCATCCGTCGAGTAGCGTCACACTTTCGGTCTTTTTCGCGGTCCGCAAGACCCTGTTGTTTTGCCGCAGATGTCAGGAGTCAACGCTTCCATGCCCAATCCCATCGACTGTCGCGACGGTCTCGCCGCGTTGCCGCCGGTGCTGCTCGAACACCTGCGCCAGGCCGACGAGGTGCTGGTCCTGACCGGTGCCGGCGTGTCGGCGGAAAGCGGCATCGCCACCTTTCGCGAGGCCCTGACCGGGCTCTGGGCGCGCTTCGATCCGGCGCAACTGGCCACGGTCGAAGCCTTCGTCGAGGATCCGGTGCGGGTCTGGAGCTGGTACGAGTGGCGACGTGCCCAGGTGCTGGCGGCCCAGCCCAATCCCGCGCATCGTGCCCTGGCGGACTGGGGCCGGCAGCACGGGCGGTTGCGCCTGGTCACCCAGAATGTCGACGACCTGCACGAGCGCGCGGGCAGTCGCGAGGTGATTCATCTGCACGGCAGCCTGCATGCGCCGCGCTGCTTCGCGTGTGCGCAGCCCTTGGCAGCGCCGGCGTTGCCGGAATCGGCGGAGCAACTCGTGGCGCCGCCGCTCTGTCCCGCCTGTGGCGGTCTGGCCCGGCCTGGGGTGGTCTGGTTCGGCGAGGCTTTACCGGCAGAGGCCCTGGCCAGCGCCTGGGCCCTGGCCGAGCGCTGTGACCTCTGCCTGGTGGTCGGTACCTCGGGGCTGGTGCAGCCGGCGGCCAGTCTGCCCGGGGTAGCGCGCCAGCAGGGCGCCACGGTGGTGCGCATCGATCCGCAGCCGGCGGCGGATTTCAAGGGTGACTGGCAGCTGCTGGGCGCAGCCGGGATGATTCTGCCGGCGCTGCTGGAGCGCCTCTAGCCTTTAGTGCAGCGCCTGGCCACCGGTCCCCAGGGCATCCAGGGTGCGCTTGAGGGCGGTGTAAGCCTGACGCTGCTCGTCGTCTTCGGTCAGCAGGCCGTCGAATAGGGTGGCGACCAGCGCCGGATCCTGGGCGACGAAGCGGTCGATCAGGACGTCGTTGTCCTGGCGCCCGGCGGTGATCAGCAGCACGGCGAGCTGGGCGACATAGCGCGCCGCCAGCGGATAGGCCTTGAGAAAGACCTTGAAGGGCGCATCGGCCAGTCCCGGCGCGAAACCCTTGGCCAGGCCCTGCTGGGCCGCGGCGATGGCCTGGCGGACGGCGTCCTGCCAGTTGCCGGCGGTCACCGCGCCCGCCGGCAGGGCGCGGCGCATCTGGCCGAGCAGGCTGTTGAGGAAGATGCGGCGGTTGGTCTGGTAATCGTCGTCGGTATCGAGCAATTCGCGGCGAATGCGGACCAGGACGCGATCGTCCTCGGCGTCGGCGGTCACCGCCTGCTTGAAGGCCAGGGTCAGTTCGCGGTCCAGCAGGCCGGGCTTGCGACCTTCCAGCTCGGCCTGCAGCAACGGACCGCTGGAGTCGGCGAAGAAGAAGCGCTCGGCGTGGGGCGCCAGGCGTTCGCGCAGGCGCGGCCAGAGCTCCGCCGCGAACAGTTGCTCGGCCGTGCTGCCGGAAACGATGACGCGGTGCTGCGGCGCCTCGGCCAGATAGTCGAACAGCGCGGGGGTATCGAGCGCGGTGCGATCGACGATGAGGTAACGGTGCTTCACGGCAACTCCTGAATGCGACGGCCGCACCTGTCGGGGTGCGGCGGGATGGCCGTTAGTCTATAGGAAGGCGGGAACGCTTGGCCCGGGCTTTGGCCTAATCAACCAGGGTGCAGCCCGCGACACCCTTCCTTTCGCGGCCGGAGGACACCAAGATGCGCAAGACCCCGCTGATCCTTGCCCTGAGCGCTGCCCTGGCCCTGGTGGCCGGTCCCAGCCTGGCCGCCAGCAGCAACAACGACGCCGGGGTGACCGGCAACGGCATCGGCGCCCCGGGCAGCTCCAACACCAGCAACAGAGACAGCGCGGACGATACCTCCAGCGCCACGCCGTCCACCCAGAAGAAGGCCGACAAGACGCCTGCCACCAAGGGCCAGGGCAGCCAGCAGAAGCGCGTGCTCAACGATTGATGGTCAAACAAAAGGCGCCTCTCGGGGCGCCTTTTTTCGATCGCAGCCTGTGACGGCGGAAAAGCCTCAGCAGGCGCGGGTGTAGCGGACCTGCCAGTCGAGTCGCTCATGGGTGGCCCGCTCGATACGGGCGCGACTGTCGCAGATGAAGGCTTCCAGCAGGGAGTTGTCCAGCAGATCGACCCGCGCGATGCGGCGTTGCAGGAGCGCCGTACCGTTGGGCGCATAGACCTCGACGTTGAAGGTCGCCTGATCCTGGGCGGTCATGGCGCACAGCATCGGTTGAAAAGCGCCCTTGATAATGGTGTTCGCATCCGTGAACTTCAGCGGCTCGGCCATCGCAATCACTCCTGTCAGCTATAACGCTTCGACCGATTCTTGGGCGACCCGTTCGACTTTTGCCATGACCGGCTGGCAGATTTGTGATGCAGGCGGTGGCGCTGCCCGTGCAGGGGACGGCCGGTCAGTTGATCAGGGTACCGAAGGCCTTGTCCGCCTCTATCACCTCGGGCAGTTCGCGCAGCAGAAGCTCCAGATCCACGCCTTCCAGCAGCGGATTGGCCAGCGCCGCCTTGGCCTGGTCGTTGATGCCGCCGTGCCGCCGCAGGACAAAGGAAATCAGGCGCGCCTGGGCAACCATGCGCGCCGGAGCGGAATCCTCGGGCGCATCCTGGGGATGCAGCTGGTAGGCGATGGCATGCTGGATCACCACCGGCAGCTGCCAGCGGCGGGCCAGCTCGGCGCCCACCTCCGGATAGCCGAAGCCGATGGCCTGGTCGGCCGGCACCGGGGCGCGCTGCTCGGCGTCGATGCGCACGGCGATGTCGGGTGCCGCGGTCCTGATCAGCAACTCGCCGATGCTGTGCAGCATGCCGCAGGTGAAGGCGGTCTCGGGATCGGCACCGGCCTGGCGGGCGAGGACGCGGCAGATGCTGGCCACATCGAAGCTGTGCTGCCAGAAGTCCCGCGGATCGAAGCTGGGGTTGTGGCGGAAGGCCGCGGTCACCGCCGAGGCCAGCACCAGGGTGCGCAGGGCGTCGAAGCCCAGGCGGATGGCGGCGCCTTCGATGCTGGTGGACGGTCGCACGCCGCGAAAACGCACCGAGTTGGCCAGGCGCAGGACCTTGGCCGAGAGCACCGGATCCAGCGCCAGGTTGCGGGCGACGTCTTCGATGCTGCTGTTGGGATCGTCGAACTGCTGGATCAGCTCCTGAGCCACCTTGGGAATGCTGGGAAGGGTATGCAGGTGATCGAACAGAGCATCGATTTCCATGATGGCGCCTGGTTTGTTCTATACCGAAGGTGGGAACTGATAAGTCGCTGAAAGCATGAACGACGGCCCGGGCGCTGCCAAGCCTAGCCGAGAATCCGCAGCGATGAGCTTAGCGGGCCGGGCGCTGCGGGTTGCAGGATGAGCTGACCGGTGGCGTCATTTCGCCGCCGTCCGTTGGCTCGATCCGTGCGCGGCCGTGGTCCTATGCGTTCCAGTGATGGGCGAAGCGATAACCAGACGTCTATTGTCTTGCTTGAGTCCGCTTTCCGCCGACGACGGGCCACGAATGGGATAGCATCCAGTGATATCAGTTGGCCACTAAATTTGGCGTTCGAGTTGTGCAATGACTTATCAGACTCACATTCGCCAGATGCTGCAGTTGCCCAATGTGCTGGCGCAGAGCACCGGCATCCTGGGCTGGTTGATCAGTGTGCTGATCAACCCCTTCCTGACCGCCGGGGTACCGGCCTGGGGCTGGCTGGCCTTTGCCGGCATGATCGGCTCCTGCCTGGCCATGACCACCGCCCGCCGTTTCGCCGTCTGGCGCCTGTTCGCCCTGGTATTCGTGCTGTTCGAGGCCCTGGCCTTTCGCTTCCAGATCCTCGGCATGGGCGAGGCTGGCCATGCCTGGATGATTCCCATGGCCATCGTCATCATCCTCGGCTCGACCATTCTGTTTTCCCATGTACTCGACTACGGCATCGCCGCCGCGGCGGTCTGGTTGCTGCTGTTCTATGGCGAACTGGACACCATCACCGCGGCGGCCCTGCCGCTGTTCGTGGTCATGCTGGGGGCCAGCCTGGCACTGGGGCTGCTGCTCAATGCCACCTTCGTCCGCATCGTCGCCAGCACCCTGGAACTCAAGGAAAGCTATCGGCTGCAGGCGGAAACCGATGCCCTCACCGGGATCAGCAACCGCCGCGCACTGATGCTGGACATGGAGCAGGTCTGCCGAGAGGGATCGCCGTCCTGGTATTTCGTCATGCTCGACATCGACGACTTCAAGCGGATCAACGACAGATTCGGCCACGACGTGGGGGACCAGGTGCTCAAGGAGATGGCCGTTACCCTGGGCAGGCACTTCCCGGGTGGACGCTTCGGGCGCCTGGGCGGCGAGGAATTCGGCGTGCTGTTGCAGGCCGAGGATGAGCGCCAGCTGGCGCAGCGACTGCAGGCGCTGCTGGACGATATCCGCAGCAGCACCTGTACCGGCAGCTGTTTTTCCTTCAGCGCCGGGGTGGCGCGCCTCGCCCCGGGCTATCAGCCCTCGGAGCTGCTCAAGCAGGCCGATGGCGAGCTCTATCAGGCCAAGCGCGCCGGCAAGGACCGGGTGCACTACCGCGGCGGCATGATCTGCGGCTAGGCCCGTCCGCACGGCGCCCGGGCCACGCCTAGAGCCCCTGATCTTCCAGCGGCGGATGGGTGCGATTGCGGCCCAGGTGCTTGGCGCGGTAGAGCGCGGCATCGGCGCTGGCCAGCAGGTCGGCGGGCTGGGGCGGCGGGGTCTGGCCGGGCGGCTGGACGGCGATGCCGAGACTGACGGTGATGCGGCCGAAGGGACTGGTGGCATGGGCCACCTCCAGTACCTGCAGGCGTTCCTGGACCGTGGCGGCCACCCGCTGGGCGCCGCTTTCGTCGCAGTTGGGCAGCAGCAGGACCATCTCCTCACCGCCGTAGCGCGCCGCCAGGTCGCCCGGGCGGCGCGCCGCCGAGGCCACCACGCCGGCCACTGCCTGCAGACAGCGATCGCCCGCGGGGTGGCCGTAGTGGTCGTTGTAGGCCTTGAAGTGATCGATGTCGATCATCAGCAGGCTGAGCGACTGGGCGTTGCGTTGCGCCCGGGCCAGCTCCACTGGCAGCAGGTTGTCGAACTGCCGACGATTGCCCAGCCCGGTCAGGCTGTCCTTTAGCGTCAGCAGGTGCAACTCGTCATGGGCCTGGCGCAGGGCCACGGCGCTGCGTTCGCCGGCGCGGATCTCGCGCAGCAGGCTGAAGCCGAAAACCAGCATGCCGACGATGATGAGGCCCACCACCGTCACCGATCTCAGCATGTCCTGGCGCCAGCTGGCGAGGATGTCGCTCCGGGAGATACCGGCCAGCGCCACCAGCGGATAGCCTTCCAGATGCTGGAAGGCATAGAGGCGTTCACGGCCGTCGAGCATGGCGCGCACTAGGGCGGTACCGCTGGGGGCCTGGGTCACGTACTGGCGAAACAGCGTGCTGCTGGCCAGCGGGGTGCCGACGTGCTCGGGTACATAGGGCCGGCGGACCATCAGGGTGCCATCGTCCTGCGCCAGGGTGATGGCGCCGCGGGCGTCCAGTTTGAAGCGCTCGTAGTAGTCGACGAAGTACTGCAGGCGGATGGTGGCCAGCAGGACACCGGCGAAGCGACCGTCGCGGTCTTCCAGCCGGCGTGATACCGGGATGATCAACTCGTGGGTGCTGCGACTCTCGATCACCGTGCCGACGTGCAGTACGTCGGCGGCGTGCTGGCGGTGAAACTGGAAATACTCGCGATCGGCATTGTTGGCCCGGGGCGGCTCGCTGCTCTTGTCGGTCACCCGCCATTCGCCATCGCGACCGTAGATGAACAGCCCGTGCAGTTGCGGCAGGAGGGCGGCCTGGCGCGCCAGCAGGCGATGCACCCGGGGGCGGTCCAGGTGATCGAGGGGTTGATCCTCCAGGCGGTCGCGGATGCTGACCAGCAGCGAATCCGCTTCCTTGATGGCGTCGTCGGCATGCTGCGCCGCCGCCAGGGCGATGTTGCCGACGTCGCTGCGCGCGCTGGCGAAGGCGTTCTGGTAGTTGCGCCATACCTGCCAGGACTCCAGTGCCAGGATCACCGCGACGGCACAGACCAGCAGCCACAGTGCCCGGCGCTGGGTGGCCGGGTTGCGCGGCGGGAGGGGGGTATCGTCGGCGTCGACCATGGCGGGAAAGCTTCCTCGTCCTCGGTGTGCATGAGACCGCGCGCCGGGCGATTCAGGCCACTACACGGGGATAAAAGTCAGACAAGTCTACAGTTTCGTCGGAATCTTGCAGAGCGTACGAATCCTCGCGCCACAGCCGTGGTCACTAGCGATATAGCTGTCCTTGGGATGGCGCCCAGCCAACTGCCCGACCGGGAGGTCAAAGATGTCGCAGATCGCCGAACAGATCGTCGAAGACGCCATGCAGCGCATCGAGGAGAACGAGCCGCAGCATGCCGCCGATCCCGTGCGCAACTTTTCCCTGACCCTGACCGATCCTGCGGAGATCCGGGTCGGCGCGGAAATCTACTTTCTCTTCGAACAGCGCCTCAAGGGGTTCTATCCGGATGCCCGGGTAGTAGTGCGCGGTCATGCCGCCGAGGGCTACAACATCACTGCTCAGGTCGAGCGTCGCCGCTCGGCCTGATGGCCGGGCCCTCGGCTCGTGCTAGCTGGGGGCCAGCTTGACCAGTTGCCGGGCCAGCAACGGCCCGGTCAGCACCACCCCGATCAGGCGCAGCGCCTGCATGGCCAGCACCAGGCCGACATCGGCATGGGCATCCACCGCGATGATGGCCATGGAATCCAGTCCGCCCGGACTGGTCGCCAGGTAGGCGGTAAGAAAGTCCACGTGCATCAGCTTCGCCATCAGCAGGGCCGAGAAGGCACAGAGCGCGATCAGCAGCAGTGAGGCGAAGATCATCTTGGGCAGGGCGCGCCACACATAGGCGACCGTGGCCCGGTCGAATCTCAGGCCGACATAGCAGCCCATGGCGCCATAGGCCGCCGCGAGCAGCAGATGGGGCAGGGTGATGTCCAGCCAGCCGTTGAGTTGCAGCAGGGTGCCCAGGGCGATCGGCAGCAGCAGGGCACCGGCAGGAAACAGCCGGCCGCCCAGCCAGCTGCCGGCGAGGGCCACCGCCAGGGTCAGCGCCAGGTTGAAGGCGAAGTGGCCGTCCAGGCTGACCACCGTCGCCTGGTGCCCGGTGCCGCTGCCTTCGGCGCCCAGCAACCGGCCGACCAGGGCACTGATCAGCACCACGCAGACCACCCGGACATATTGCATGGTGGCGACGATGCGGGGATCGGCGCCGTATTCCTCAGCCATGGCCACCATGGCGGCCGCGGCGCCAGGCGTGGTGCCCCAGGCAGCGGTACTGCCGGGCAGACCACCGAAGCGCACCAGCAGGGCGCCGGTGAGCAGGCTGAGCAGCACGGTCAGGGCGGTGGCCAGCAGCATCACCGGCCAGTGTTCGGCGACCGTGAGCAGCACCGCAGCGGTCATGGCATGGGCGATCAGGCAGCCCACCACGCCCTGGCCGGTCTGGAACAGCCGCCGTGGCAGGCGAATGGTGGCGCCGCAGACGCCAAAGCCGATGGCCACCAGCATGGGGCCGAGAAAGAGCGCCGCGGGTACTTGCAGCCAGCTGAGTCCGCCGCCGACCAGGGCGGAGCAGAGGATCAGGGCCAGCCATTGCAGCAGTGGAGGATAGGGCGAGGGGGCAGGCGGGGTGGGCAAGGCGGTCTCCGGACGGCGGGGGACCGGCGCAGCGTACCGACCCCGGGGCCGACACGGGGTCGACCCTGGAGACGATTATACGACCTTTGTCGCTTTCAATGGCCTTTCAGTCACTGAAAAAACCGTTGGCTAGCGCACCAGGTGCAGGAACTGCAGATGGCGTTCGTACTGGTCGAGCATGTCGTTGAGGATCTGCTCGCGGTTGTAGCCCACCAGGTCATAGTCCTGGCTGCCTTCGGTGAGGTGCACCTCGGCGCGGTAGTAGCGCCGATTCTTCAGGTGCAGGCCGCCGATGCCGGCGCGGGCAAAGGAGGGCGTGAAGTAGCCCTGCATGATCACCTGGTAGATGAAGGGGTGCTCTTCGCCATGGCCGATGATGAGTTGCAGGTTGGCGTTGGTGGCGTCGAATTGGGTCTCCACCACCAACCCTTTCTCCCGCGAGACCTCGACCATCTCTTCCATGGCTGGCCGCACGGTACTGTCCATGAAGCGATAGACCTCGTCCCGCGAAGGGAAGTACACCGCCTGGGACAGCCGCTGGCGCCAGCCGCCATGGCGGGCCTTGCCATTGGTCGCCACCGGCGCCAGCGAGTGCAGCCGCGCCCGCTGGCGCTGGGATTCCAGGTGCAGCGCCTTGTGCAGGCCCCACATCATCAGCAGCACCACCACCGAGAAGGGGAGCGAGGTCAGCACCACCGCTGATTTCAGCGCATCCATGCTGCCGGCGAACAGCAGGCCGCCCGTGACCAGGGCCACGGCCGCGCCCCAGAACACCCGCAACCACTTGGGACCGTCTTCATCGGCCTCGCCGCCGGTGGACGACAGGGTCGAGAGCACCACGGTGCCGGAATCGGCCGAGGTGACGAAGAAGACGAAGCTCACCAGCACGGCGACGCTGATCACCACGCGGCTGGCCGGATAGGTTTCCAGCACCTGATAGAAGACCATGGCCGGATCGGTGAGAGCGGTCTGCGCCAGGCCGGTCATGCCCTGGCCGAGGACCAGCTCTAGGGCGCTGTTGCCGAAGATCGACAGCCAGGCCAGGGTGAAGCCCAGCGGGATGAACAGCACGCCGAAGACGAATTCGCGGATGGTGCGACCGCGCGAGATGCGCGCGATGAACAGCCCGACGAAGGGCGCCCAGGCGATCCACCAGGCCCAGTAGAACACCGTCCAGCCACCCAGCCAGTCGGACGGCTCGTCATAGGCATAGAGATCGAAGCTCTTGCCCGGCAAGGCCGAGAGATAGTCGCCGATGTTCTGGATTAGGGTGTTGAGCAGGTGCTGGGTCGGACCGGCGAACAGCACGAACAGCAGCAGGGCGACGGCCAGCACCATGTTGATGTCGGACATGATGCGCACGCCCTTGTCGACGCCGGACACGGCCACGGCGATGGCCGCGCCCATCATCAGTACGATGAGGATCAGTTGCACCCAGTGGCTGTGGCTGATGCCGAACAGGTAGTCGAGGCCGGCATTGAGGTGCAGCACCCCGAAGCCCAGGTCGGCGCCGAGGCCGAAGATGGTGGCGATGATGCCGAAGGCGTCCACGGCGTGGCCGATGGGCCCGTTGATGCGCTTGCCGATCAGCGGATAGAGCGCCGAACGCAGTGCCAGCGGCAGGTTGTGGCGATAGGCGAAGTAGGCCAGGGCCATGGCCACCAGGGCGAACACGCCCCAGCCGTGCAGGCCCCAGTGCAGGAAGAGAATCTGCATGGCCTGGCGCGCGGCTGCCGGATTGCCGCCTTCACCGGCCGGGGGCTGGGCGAAGTGGGTCAGGGGTTCGGATACGCAAAAGAAGAACAGGGTGATGCTGATGCCCGCGGCGAACAGCATGCCGGCCCAGGACAGATAGCTGAACTCGGGTTGGTCGTGGTCGGCACCGAGCTTGATCTTGCCGTAGCCGGACAGCGCGGTGACCACCACGAACACCAGATAGAGCGACATGGCTAGCAGGTAGTACCAGCCGACCGTATTGGCGGCCCAGGTCTGGGCCTGCAGCAGCCAGGCGCCGGCCTGCTCGGGACGGCCGATGACCACCAGGGAAAACAGCAGGATCACTGCGGCCGCACAATAGAAGGCGGGAGGATTCAGCTTTACGGTGCCGGATGAGGGCGTTGCACTCATGAGGACTCCTTGCAGACTGCCAAAGGGAGAATGCTTTTTTAATTGATCGTTCGATTAAAAAAGAATACCACAGGAGGTCCCCGAGGTGAACGCTTCGAGTCAGCGAGGCGTTGAAAGTTGCCGCTTAGAGGGCTTGCTTATGCCGGTGGTCGACTTTGGTCGAGCCAGGGCCGAATGGTCAGAACCGTGACCTCTTGGCAAAGTCTGTTGGGTATGACTCAGGTATCTTCTCCCTTCGGCTCCTATCGTCCACTACTGCTTCTGGTAGAGGACGAACCCTTGCTGCGGGAATTGGCCACCGAGGCCCTGGAGTCGCTGGTGGACCTCCAGGTGGTGGCCATGTCGACCGCCGATGCGGCGCTGAGCTATCTGGAACAGAACGGTGCCCGCATCGACGTGCTCTTCACCGACGTGCGCATGCCGGGACGCCTGGATGGTGAGGCCCTGGCCCAACTGGTCGCTCAGCGCTGGCCGCACATCCCGGTGATTCTTACCTCCGGCGATCGCCTGACCGTCCCCCGCGGCGCCGGCCGCACCCGCTTCATGCCCAAGCCCTGGCATATCGACGACATGGCCAATTGCGTCAACGAGGTGCTGGGGCAGAGTCGGGTGGCGTGAGGAGGCGGTTGAAAAGTCGGGACCTATGGCCGACTATTCGAGGGCTGATCCAGCTTGAGTCATGCCATGCGACCTTCCTTAGCCCTAGACCTCAAACGCGCAGTAATACGAGACGCTGCAGCGCGTTTTCGCGTGGCCAATCCGCGGGTATTTGGCTCTGTCCTGGACGGTACCGATCAGGACGGCAGCGATCTCGATCTGCTGGTAGACGCATTGCCGGGGGCGACACTGTTTGATCTGGGAGGCCTGCAGGATGAGCTGGAGGAGTTGCTGGGCGTTCCTGTGGATCTGGTGACCCCTGCCGATCTGCCCGGATCTTTTCGCACTCAGGTCCTGCTGGCAGCACGACCGATATGAATCGCACAGCGGACTATCTGGTTCATATGCAACAGGCGGCCGGCGAAGCCGTAGGCTTTATCGAGGGCCTCACTCGGGAAGACTTCCTCGAGGACCGCCGGACACAGCAAGCGGTGGTCATGAGCCTGATCATCATTGGCGAAGCGGCGACCAAGATCATGATCGCGGACGAGGCTTTCACCCAAATGCATCCGCACCTTCCATGGCGCAGCATGAGGGGTATGCGCAACCGTATCGCCCATGGCTATTTCCACATCGATCTCGATGTCGTCTGGGAAACCGTCGTTACCGCTCTACCGGAGCTTCTGGAGCAACTGCGTTTGTTACCGGGAAAGTAGCCTGGTAGCTCGCTGTGCCCTCACCCCAACCCTCTCCCAGGGGGAGAGGGGGCTGTCCGAGCGGGTTTCCTGCTTTATCAGCTCCAGCGAGCAAGATCGCGATCCGCTATCGGGCGGGCACCCGCAGGGGCGGCCGCATCGAGGACAGCCATGGCTGCATCGGCTCGCCCTACGGCTGCCATTGCGGATCCTTGCCGCTCAGCTTGCGATCGAGGAAGAAGGCGGTGCTGATCAGGGCCAGGTGCGACAGGGCCTGGGGCAGGTTGCCGAGGGGATAGCCGCGCTTGTCCAGTTCCTCGGCGTACAGGCCCAGCGGATTGGCGTAGCCCAACAGCTTTTCGAACTCCAGGTGGGCTTCGTCGACACGACCGGCGCGGGCCAGGCATTCGACGTACCAGAAGGAGCAGGCGACAAAGGCGCCTTCTTCACCCTTGAGGTTGTCCGCCGGGGTGTCGACCGGGTTGTAGCGGCGGATCATGCCGTCGTAGGCCAGGTTGGTCTTGATGGCGTCGAGGGTGGACAGCCACATGGGGTCGGTGGCGCTGACGAAGCGTACCAGGGGCATCAGCAGCAGGGCGGCGTCCAGACTCTTGCCGTGGCGGGTCGAGGTGAAATGACCCAGTTCGGCGTTCCAGAAGTTGTCCCAGATGTCTTCCTGGATGGCGGCGCGCGCGGCGTACCAGCGTTCATAGGGCATCGGCAGCGAGCGCTTGACCGACAGCCGCATGGCGCGGTCGATGGCTACCCAGCACATCAGCCGTGAATGCAGGAAGTGCTCGGGATCGCCGCGCATCTCCCAGATACCGGCATCGGGCTGGTTCCAGTGTTCGCAGACGTGATCGATCATCCGCACCACGTCCTTCCAGCCATGGTGGGAGATGGCTTCGCCATACTTGTTGGACAGGTAGATGGCGTCCATCAGCTCGCCGTAGATGTCCAGCTGGACCTGCTTGTAGGCCTCGTTGCCGATGCGCACCGGACTCGAGTTTGCATAGCCCGCCAGGTGGTCGAGGGTTTCCTCGGGCAGGTCCAGCCCGCCGTCCAGGCGATACATGATCTGCAGCTTTTCCGGGGCGTTGTGGCTGTTTTCCACGCACTGGCCCACCCAGTGGGTGAAATCCTTGGCTTCCTGGGTGTAGCCCAGGCGCATGAAGGCGTAGACGGTAAAGGAGGCGTCGCGGATCCAGGAGGCGCGATAGTCCCAGTTGCGCTCGCCACCCAGTGCCTCGGGCAGGCTGAAGGTGGCGGCCGCGGCGATGGAGCCGTGCTTGCAGGAGGTCAGCAGCTTCAGCGCCAGGGCCGAGCGGGTGACCATCTCGCGCCAGCGCCCCTGGTAATGGCTCTTGGCGGCCCAGGAAGTCCAGTAGGAGAGGGTGTCCTCGAAGCAGAGATCGCTCTGGCCGGCGACGACCTTGTCGTCTTCCTTGCAGCCAAAGACGAAATCCAGTTGCTCACCCTGTTCCAGTTCGAACTCGGCCGATGCGGCATTGCCGTCGACCCGCAGGGTGACGCTTGACGCCAGGCGCAGGGTCGGCTGGCCAGCGGCCTCGAATAGGGCGCCGCCGTCCACCAGGCGTGCGCGGGTCTCGGCGCGGGCATAGTCGTGGGCCGGCGCGCAGACCAGGCGGAAGCGGCAGCGGCCGGCCACCACCTGTACGCGGCGGACGATACGCGGCTTGGTATCTTCGCTGCTGCACACCGGCATCAGGTCGGTGATCTCGGCGACCCCTTCCGCCGACAGCCAGCGGGTCTGCAGGATGTTGGTATCCGGCAGGTAGAGCTGTTGCTCGCGGGCGTCTTCCCAGACCGGCGCCAGGCTGAAATAGCCGGCCTTTTCCGAGTCGAGCAGGGCGGCGAACACCGAGGGGCTGTCCAGATTCGGCCAGCAGAAGTGGTCGATGGTGCCGTCGGTGGCGACCAGGGCGCAGGTACGCAGGTCGCCGATGACACCGTGGGCGCCGATACTGCGACGACCCTGTACGGAGGTGGAATCAGCCATTGTCTTCGAATCCCGGATAGAGGCACATGCCGCCGTCGACGAACAGGGTGGTGCCGACGATGTAGTCGGCCAGGTCGCTGGCGAGAAAGACCGCCGCGTTGCCCACGTCGTCGACATGGCCGACGCGCTTGTAGGGGATCAGCCTGAGCAGTTCGCGGGCCTTGGCCTCGTCGCCGGTCACCTCTTCATTGATGGCGGTGGCGATGGCGCCCGGGGCGATGCTGTTGACGCGGATGCCCTCGGCGGCGACTTCCTGGGCCAGGCTGCGCATCAGCAGATTGACCCCGCCCTTGGAGGCGGCGTAGTTGACGTGTCCAGCCCAGGGAATGACCTCGTGCACCGAGCTCATGTGGATGATCTTGCCGAGGGCGCGGGAAATCTTCTCGTCGCGGCCCTGCCTGCGGAACTGGCGGATCGCCGCCTGGGCGCAGAGAAACTGGCCGGTGAGGTTGGTGTTGATCACCGTGTTCCAGTCCTTGAGGGACATGTCGGCCACCGCCGCGTCCTTTTGCAGACCGGAGTTGGCGACCAGGATGTCCAGGCGGCCGAAGGCTTCCAGGGTGCGCTCGAACAGGGCCTTGACCGCGTCCTCGTCGCCGACGTCACCGCCCACGGCGATGGCACGGCCTCCGGCGTCCTGGATGCGCCTGGCCAGGTCTTCGGCAGGTTCGGCATGGGAATGGTAGTTGATGGCGACGGCGGCACCGGCCTTGCCCAGGGCTTCGGCAACGGCGGCGCCGATCCCGGAGCTGCCGCCGGTGACCAGGGCGACCTGGCCGTTGAGGGAAAGCTGCATGTCCAGACTCCTGCGCGGAAAAGGTGTCTGACTGCTGACCGTTGCGCTCGCGTCTAGGTTCAGCCCGCGAGCGTTGCCGGATGTTCAGGCACGGGTGGTGCGGAACAGACTCATGCGGCGTTCCAGGTCTTCGGCCAGCTCCGCCAGCTGACGACTGGCCCCGGCGATCTGCTGCGACCCACTGGCGGTTTCCAGGGTGGCCGCGTGGATGCGATTGATGTTTTCGTTGACCTCTTCGGCCACGGCGGTCTGTTGCGCCGCGGCGGTGGCGATCTGCGTATTCATGGCGTTCACCGAGCCGACGTCCGCCTGGATGGCTGCCAGGGCCGCGACGGCGCGCTGGGTCAGCTCGGCGGTCTCGTGGGCCTGGCCGCGACTCTCTTCCATCTGCGCCGCGGCGCGTCCGGCGCCCTCCTGCAGGGTGGCGATCATGCCGCGGATCTCGCGGGTCGATTCCTGGGTACGGGTCGCCAGGTTGCGGACCTCATCGGCCACCACGGCGAAACCGCGGCCCTGCTCTCCGGCGCGGGCGGCCTCGATGGCGGCATTCAGCGCCAGCAGGTTGGTCTGCTCGGCGATGCCGTTGATGACGGCGACGATGTTCTCGATGCTGGCGCTGTCGCTGGAGACCTGCTGCACGGTGACGCTGGCCTGCTCCAGGGCCTGCACCAGCTGACCGATGGCCTGGCCGGAGCTGGCGACCAGCCGGTTGCCGGTGTCCACCTGGGCACTGGCGTTGCCGGTGGCCTGGGCGGCCTGGGCCGCGTAGCCGGCGACCTCGCCGATGGTGGCGGCCAGCTCGGTGACGGCGGCGGCCATGTGCTGGGCCTGGTTGGACTGCACATCGGTGTGGCGCTGGTTGGTCTGGGCGGTGTCCTGCAACTGGGCGGCAGCGGCGGCGACCGAACTGGCGGTATGGCGGACCTGGACGATGGTCTCGCCCAGGTGCGCGGTGGCGCTGCCCAGGGTGCCCATCACGCTGTCCGGATGACGGGTGGCGGGGCGCTCGTCCAGGCGGCCCTCGGCCAGCCGGCGGATGGCGGCGGCCACGACATGGGGTTCGCCGCCCAGGGTCGCGCCCATCTGGCGGATGATCAGGATGGAGACGGTCACGCTCAGCAGCAGGGCGAGGGCGCAGGTCACCAGCATCAGCCAGCGGAAGCCACCGGCGATGCCGCGGACCTCGGCCAGATGGCCGCTGGCGATGGCTTCCTCATGATCGATGAGCGCATTGATGCGCTTGAGCCACTCGACATAGGCCGGCGAAACGCGCTCCAGCAGGAACATCCGGGCGCCTTCCAGATCACCGGCCTGGCGCAGTTGCAGCAGGCGATCGGTCAGCGGCAGGGCGGTACCTTCTATGTCCTTGATGGCCGCCAGCAGGCGCTGTTCCTCGGCGCTGGCGCCCTGGCTGGCATACAGCTGATCCATGGGCTCGGCGGACTGGCGATAGAAGGCCTTGAGGCGATCGATGTCGGCCAGGCGGCTGGCCAGGGGCGCGGCGTCGTGGATCAGTACCGTATCGCGAATGGCGATGGCGCGGTCGTGTACGCTGCCGCGGAAGTTGATGGCGTAACGCTGCTTGACGCTGGCGCCCTGGCTGACGGCGGTCAGGGTGTCATCGATGACGCCGACCCGCTGGACGCCGACGAGGGTGATCAGCAGCATCAGTACCAGGATCAGGCCGAAGCCCAGGCCCAGGCGGGCGGCCATGGAAAGAGGGGTGCGCATGGGGACCTCAGGAATCTATTGGAATGTGATATGGATCACATTTTTTGGTAAAGGTTTGCGCGATAACTCTTTTCCGGGGCGAGCGGTCATGGCCTCGGGATGAGTGGCCGTGCCAGCGCGACTGGCCAGGATTCAACCGTCGTCGCGTGGCTCCGTCAGCCGGTCGCGCCTGGCCAGGCCCGGGAACAGCCTCATCCAGACCCCGGTGATCACCAGGGTGCCGACGCCGCCCAGCACCACCGCCGGCACGGTGCCGAAGAAGTGCGCAGTGACCCCCGATTCGAATTCGCCGAGCTGGTTGGAGGCGCCGATGAACAGCCCGTTGACCGCACTGACCCGGCCGCGCATTGCATCCGGGGTTTCCAGCTGCACGAAGGAGCTGCGGATCACCACGCTGACCATGTCGGCGGCGCCCAGCACCACCAGGGTGGCCAGCGAGAACCACAGCGAGGTGGATAGCCCGAAGGCGATGGTGGCGACGCCGAACAGCGCCACCGAACCGAACATGATGCGGCCCACGTGACGATTGAGGCTGACGTAGGCGAGCAGAAAGGACATGCCCAGGGCGCCCACCGCGGGTGCCGAGCGCAGCAGGCCAAGGCCCCAGGGCCCGGTGAGCAGGATGTCGGCGGCGAACACCGGGAGCAGGGCGGTGGCGCCGCCCAGCAGCACGGCGAACAGATCCAGGGAGATGGCGCCGAGTACGTCCGGGCGACTCCTGATGAAGCGGATGCCGGCCAGCAGGTTGTTCAGGGTCGGCTTTTCCTTCTGGCTGGGCGTCTGCCGCGCCGGCAGGCTGGAGACCAGCAGGATGGCGATGCCATAGAGCACCAGCGCCGGGCCATAGACCCAGGCGGCGCCCAGGGCATAGAGCAGCCCGCCCAGCGCCGGGGCGATGATGGTGGCGCCCTGCATGGCCGAGGCCGCCGCGGCGATGGCGCGGGGAAAGATCGCCGGTGGCACGATGTTGGGCAGCAGCGCCTGGGTGGTGGGCTGCTCGAAGGCGCGGGCGGTGCCCAGGCAGAACGCCAGGATGAAGATCAGTTCGCGGGTCACCGCGTGATTGAGGCTGCCCACCAGCAGCACCAGGGCGATCAGCCCCTGGCCGGTCTGGCAGAGGGCAGCGACCCGGCGGCGGTCGTAGCGATCGGCGACATGTCCGGTGTGCAGCATGAACAGCACCCGCGGCAGGAATTCCACCAGCCCCACCAGGCCGAGGTCGAGCACGTTGCCGGTGAGGGAATAGAGGTGCCAGCCGATGGCGACGGTGAGCATCTGGAAACTGCCGGCGGTACAGATGCGGGCGAACCAGAAGGCGACGAAGGGACGGTGGTGACGCAGCTGCAGGGTATCGCCGGACATGACTGGGGCTCGCGAGGGCAGAGGCGGCATCTTAAGCCACCCCGAGGCTGATCGTCATACAACTGCGGGGTGCGACAGCCTGCCCGATGCGACATCGAACCACGTAAGCAAATGTATCGAGGAGGACTATCCTAAAGCCTGACGTTGATCCACGTCAGCTTCCGACCTGGTCCTTTGGGCTAGCGGCGGCGGCGCCTTTTTAGCGTCCCGCTCGAACCCCAGGCGACGCCGGAGGTTCGAACCTCGGTCAGCGTCAACTCGACCGGCTGCTCTCGACGGCCGGCGTGCCTGAGAGGAATAGCTATGTTCGGCCTCGAAGCCCTGGATCTCGCCCGGATCCAGTTCGCCTTCACCGTGTCCTTCCACATCGTCTTTCCGGCGCTGTCCATCGGTACCGCGAGCTTTCTTGCCGTGCTCGAAGGGCTGTGGCTGAAGACCGACAACCACGTCTACAAGGATCTGTATCATTTCTGGCTGAAGATCTTCGCGATCTTCTTCGGCATGGGCGTGGTGTCCGGTCTGGTGATGGCCTACGAGTTCGGCACCAACTGGAGCGGCTTCGCCGACTATGCCGGCGCCGTGACCGGCCCGCTGCTGACCTACGAGGTGCTCACTGCCTTCTTCATCGAGGCCGGCTTCCTCGGCGTCATGCTGTTCGGCTGGAATCGCGTGGGCCGCGGCCTGCACTTCTTCTCGACGGTGATGGTGGCGATCGGCACCCTGATGTCGACCTTCTGGATCCTGGCCTCCAACAGCTGGATGCACACCCCGAGCGGCTACGAGATCGTCGATGGGCGCATCGTCCCGGTGGATTGGCTGGCGGTGATCTTCAACCCGTCGTTCCCCTTCCGCTGGGCGCACATGACCATCGCCGCCTACCTGTCGGTGGCCTTCCTGGTCGGCGCCTCGGCGGCCTGGCACCTGCTGCGCGGCAACGACAACCCGGCGGTGCGCAAGATGTTTTCCATGGCCATGTGGATGGCCCTGCTGGTAGCCCCCATCCAGGCCTTCGTCGGCGACGCCCACGGCCTCAACACCCTGGAGCACCAGCCGGCCAAGATCGCCGCGATGGAAGGCCACTGGGAGAACCCCCCAGGCGAGGCGACCCCGCTGATCCTGTTCGGCTGGCCGGACATGGAGCGCGAGGAAACCCGCTTCAAGCTGGAGATCCCGGTGCTCGGCAGCCTGATCCTCAAGCACAGCCTCACCGAGCCGATCCCGGCGCTCAAGGACTTCCCCAAGGAAGACCGGCCGCCGGCCTATGTGGTGTTCTGGTCGTTCCGCATCATGGTCGCCCTCGGCATGCTGATGATCGCCGCCGGCCTGTGGAGTGCCTGGCTGCGCTGGCGCGGCAAACTGTTCGAGACCCGCGGCTTCCTGCGCCTGGTCACCTGCATGGGGCCGGTCGGCCTCATCGCCCTGCTGGCCGGCTGGTTCACCACCGAGGTGGGCCGCCAGCCGTGGATCGTCTACGGCCTCCTGCGCACCAAGGACGGGGTGTCCAACCACAGCGTCACCCAGCTGAGCATCACCCTGGTGGCCTTCGTGGTGGTCTACTTCGCCGTGTTCGGCATCGGCACCCTCTATGCGCTGCGCATGATCGGCAAGGGTCCGCACACCGGTGAAGGCGACCTGCCCACCTCCGGCGGCCCGGGCACCGATCGTCATCCCAAGCGTCCGCTGTCCGGCGCCGATGGCGGCCTGGAAGAAGACAATCCCAATGACCAGCTGACCGGAGACCGCACATGAACGGCATCCCTGGCATCGACCTCCCGCTGATCTGGGCGATCATCATCATCTTCGGCCTCATGATGTACGTGGTCATGGACGGCTTCGACCTGGGCATCGGCATCCTCTTCCCCTTCGTCAAGGGCAAGGAAGATCGCGACGTCATGATGAACACCGTGGCGCCCATCTGGGACGGCAACGAGACCTGGCTGGTGCTCGGCGGGGCGGGGCTCTATGGCGCCTTCCCGCTGGCCTACGCGGTGATCCTGCCGGCGCTTTACCTGCCGCTGATCTTCATGCTGATCGGCCTGATCTTCCGCGGCGTGGCCTTCGAATTCCGCTTCAAGGTCCAGGAAGGCAAGGAAGCCCTGTGGGACAAGTCCTTCATCTTCGGCTCGCTGCTGGCCAGCTTCTGCCAGGGCGTGGCCCTGGGCGCCTTCATCGAAGGCTTCCCGGTGGAGAATCGGCAGTATGTCGGCGGTCCGCTGGACTGGCTGACGCCCTTCTCGATGTTCTGCGGCCTGGGCGTCATCGCCGCCTATGCGCTGCTGGGCAGCACCTGGCTGATCATGAAGACCGAGGGCCCGCTGCAGGCCACCATGCGTCGCCTGACCAAGCCGCTGCTGTTCCTGCTGCTGGCCTTTACCGCGGTGGTGAGCATCTGGACCCCGCTGAGCCAGGCGGCCATCTCCGCCCGCTGGTTCAGCATGCCCAATCTGGTCTGGTTCCTGCCGGTGCCGATCCTGGTGGGCGTGGTGACCCTGGCCCTGCTGCGCGCCATCCTGCGCGAGGACTCGCACCACGCGCCCTTCCTGCTGACCCTGGCGCTGATCTTCCTCGGCTACAGCGGTCTGGGCATCAGCCTCTGGCCGAACATCATCCCGCCGGGCGTTTCCATCTGGGAGGCCTCGTCGCCGCCGCAGAGCCAGCTGTTCCTGCTCATCGGCACCCTGTTCATCATTCCGATCACCCTGATGTACACCTTCTGGGGCTACTACGTGTTCCGCGGCAAGGTCCGCGCGGGGGAGGGCTACCACTGATGGTCGGCCGCTCGCGCGAACCCAATCCCGCCGATAACAAGCCGCTCTGGCAGCGGCTCGCCTGGATGGCCGCCATCTGGGCCTGCAGCCTGGTAGCACTCGGCGTGGTGGCCTGGGTGCTGAGATTGGTGCTGACGGCGGCGGGGCTCAAGTCGCACTGACCCTTCCGTGTGTTGGTAGATGAGGCTGCGCCGTCATCCACCCTACGCAGGGCACGATCCTGTGCTGGAAAGCTACCCTTTACGCCAGACGCCCCCTCTCCCGCTTGCGGGGGAGGGTTGGGGTGGGTCAACCTGCCGAGCTGATTTGCGGTGTGCTCGGTAGGCTTTTGTTCCGCCCTCGCCGGGCGGGTTACTTTTTTCAGTCGCAAAAAAAGTAACCAAAAACGCTCGCCCTGGTCATCCGGCCCTACGCTGCGCTCCGGGTCCCCTCGCTCCGCCGCTCTTCCGCCGGGCCGCCGTCGAAGGGCCGTCCTGGCCCTCGACGCCTTTCGCGGCATCCCTGCCGCTCACCCGCCTCCAGAGTGGCTGCGTTCGGCCTACTGAACAGGGCGCTTGGGTGCCGGCTGAAAGTGTCTTTTTAAAAGGCTGATCAGTTCTTCTCTTCTCTTCTCTTCTCTTCTCTTCTCTTCTCTTCCCTTCTCTTCACATGTTTCTTGGCGGCACTGATTCAGTAGATCAGCAGGTTTGGAACGCAGGTCTGCTCTATGACGCCCAACTCTCAGCCGGCACCCCAGTGCCCCGTTTGGCCGGTCGAACGGCAGTGTCGCGGAAGTGGGTGAGCGGCATGGATGCCGCGAAAGAGGCCGAGGGCCAGGACGGCCCTTCGGCCACGGCCCGCTGGAGCGGCGCTGACGTGAGGGCATCCTGCGCAAGGCGCAGGACCGGCCAGTCGGGGTGAGCGTTTTTGGTTACTTTTTTGGCAATTGAAAAAAGTGACCCGCCCGGCGGGGCGGAACAAGGATCGTCAGCAGATTCCTAAAATCAGCTTGGCGGCCTGAGCAAAAGCACTACCCCCACCCCAACCCTCCCCCGCAAGCGGGAGAGGGGGCAGTCCGGCGTGAACGGGTCAAACGCCGCGCATCAGCCGCGGAGCTGATTAAAACTGCAACGCAGCCCACTCCCCAAACCTACAACTTTTCCCAGTTATCCCGCTCCCGCCCGCCCGCTAGCCTGACTCCGTTCCCATCGCGACGAGGAAGGCATCCATGCAGGTTCAAGAAGGCTACGCCGATTTCCAAGGCCACCAGACCTGGTACCGGGTCACCGGTGAGCTGGCCAGCGGGCGATTACCGCTGGTGGTGGCCCACGGCGGTCCCGGTTGCACCCATGACTATGTCGACAGCTTCAAGGACCTGGCCGAGCACGGCTGGCCGGTGGTGCATTACGACCAGCTGGGCAATGGCCGTTCCACCCACCTGCGCGGCATCGATCCGGGATTCTGGACGGTGGAGCTGTTTCTCGACGAGCTGAACAACCTGCTGCGCCACCTGGGTATCGGCCAATACGCGCTGCTCGGCCAATCCTGGGGCGGAATGCTGGCTGCCGAGCACGGGGTGCGTCAGCCTGCAGGACTGCGGGGGCTGATCATTGCCAATTCGCCTGCGTCGATGGCGCTCTGGCGCGCGGCTGCAGCAGGGCTGCGGGCCGAGTTGCCGTCCGCGGTGCAGGCCACCCTGGAGCGCCACGAGGCCGCCGGCACCACCGACTCGCCCGAGTATCGCGCCGCCAGCCAGGTCTTCTATGACCGCCATGTCTGCCGGGTGCAGCCGCTGCCGGCCGAGGTGGTGCGGACCTTCGCCGCCATCGACGCCGATCCCACCGTCTATCACGCCATGAACGGTCCTACCGAGTTCCATGTGATCGGCAGTCTGCGGGACTGGAGCGTGATCGAGCGGCTGGCGCGGATCCAGGTGTCGACGCTACTGATCTCCGGGCGTCACGACGAGGCCACGCCGGCCTGCGTGGAGCCCTTCGACCGGCTCATCCCGGACGTGCGCTGGCGCATCTTCGAGAATTCCAGCCACATGCCCCACGTGGAAGAACGCGAGGCCTGCATGGCCATCGTGGCGGACTTTCTCGCCGAGGTGGAGCGCGGTTAGGCCTCGGCGTCGAGGGCCGCAGCGATCTCGTCGATGCGGGTCTGGCGGTCGTCGGCCTGCAGGCGCGACCGCGGATTGAGCGCCGACCATTCCGGGTGGGCCCGGGCTACCTGCACGGCGGCGGGCAGCTTGCCTTCGCGCCAGCGCTGCTCGTCAGGCGCGGCCACTTCGATGGCACCCTGGGCGGCGTGGCCGCGGATTTCCAGCGCCGCCAGCAGCTGACGCTGCCGCAGCGCCAGCAGGCGCAGCACGGCGTCGTCGATGGACAGTTCCCGTCCGCCGCGCAGCTTGCCGAACAGCCGCCGGCCATAGTGGCCGCCGGTCTGGGCCAGGCCACCGGCCAGGGCGCCCAGTACCGTGGCGGCGCCCAGGGTCAGGCCGCCGGCGAGCAGGTCCAGACCGACCCCTGCAGCCGCCCCGGCCGCCACGCCGCCGCCCAGGCGGATGCCGAGCAGGCGCAGGGTTTCCGGATTGAACAGGTCATCGCCCCAGCGGCCGTCCAGCAGCGGCAGGTCGCTGGCATGGGCATCGCCCGGGCGAAAGCCGAACAGCCGCAGGAGTTCTTCCACACAGCGTTGTTCACGGGTGCGCAGGGCGTCGCGCAACTCGGCGGTCGCGGTACTGACCTCGGCTTCGCCCGGCGCCACGCTGCGCCGGGCGGCGGCGGCGTCCACCAGCAATTCGGCGATCAGCCGCACGCCTTGCTGATGGCGGCGGCGGGCCTGCTCGGCATGGTCGGCGATCAGCCGTTGCAGCGCCGGGCGGCCGCTTTCCAGCAGGGTCGCCAGGCTTTCGTAGAGACGCGCCTCGCCATCCGCCGGCGGGGCGACGCTGTCGAAGCGCACCAGGGCGTGCAGGCCGAGACGGGCCAGGATGGCGCGCCAGTCGTCGGCGCGGTGACCGTCGGCGGCGACGAAATTGAGCACCGGCACCAGCGGCCGCCCGCAACCAGCCAGCACCGCCAGTTCGTCGCGGTACTTGGCCAGCACCGGCTCGCGGGCGTCGATCACATAGAGCCCGGCATCGGAGGCGCGCAGCTGGCGAATCACCTTGGCCTCCTGCTCGAATCTCTGGCGGGCTTCCACGCTGTCGAGAAAGCGATCGAGCAGGGTGGCGGCGTCCAGGCGTTCGCCGGGTCTTTCCAGTTGCTCCAGGTAGTCGCGCAGGGCGATGGCGTCCTCCAGGCCGGGGGTATCGTAGAGCTCCAGCAGGGCCTCGCCGTCCACCGACAATCGGGCACCCTCGACATGGCGGGTGGTGCTGGGACGATGGGAAACCTCGCCGAAGTCGATGTCGCGGGTCAGGGTGCGCAGCAGTGAGGTCTTGCCGACATTGGTGTGACCGACCAGCGCCAGGCGCAGGGGGCCGCTCATGGATTCGTCTCCAGCCAGGCCAGTTCTTCGAGATCGCCGGCGCAGTGTGCCAGACGCAGGGCGTCCAGCGCCTGCCGCCAGTTGTCCAGGCGGACCGGATCGAGCTTGCTGCCCAAGGGCGCGGGCAACAGCCAGACGCGGGTCGCCGTGGCACAGCGCGACAATTCTGCTAGCAAGGCCAGGGTACCGCGATCCGGCGACCGGCGCGGATCGCAGGCGATCAGCAGGCGGCGCGCCGGATAGCGGGTCAGCTGTTCGAGCAGATGGCGCCGGCCCTGGCCATCGTCAAGGATGCCGGCATCGCGCACGCCCTCGGGCAGCGGCGGCGGCCAGGTATGGTCGGTGAGTTCGATGCCCACCAGCAGCGCCTCGTCGCCGGTGCGGGCGAGACCGCCGGCGTCCTGCTGGGGCAGGTGGGCGGGGGCGGCGTCGTTGACGCCCAGGCGTTCGCTGGTGGGTAGCAGGCGTTCGCGCAGTTGCCGATAGCCCGGGCGCTCGACGTCCAGCCGCAGCCGTTGGCGACCGCGTCGCCAGCGCCACAGGCAGAGCAGGGTCAACAGCAGCCGTGGCAGCAGGCCGTAGACCAGTACCACGCCCAGCAGCCAGCCGGCCCAGGCCTGCCGTGCCGTGGCCAGGGGGCTGCCAGCATCGCCACTGGCGGCGATGCTGGCCGGATCGGGCAGCGGAAAACCCAGCAGCTGGGGCAGGGCGCCGAGTACCTGGGTGAGCAGCACGAAGGTGTCGCTGCCAAGCAGGGTGGTCTCCCAGACGAACAGATAGCTGCGCCCGGAAAGCAGGGCCAGCAGGGTGGCCAGGGCGCTGCCGAGGATCAGCAGCCAGAGACCGTGCACCAGCCCGCCCAGCGCCCAGGGCAGCAGACGGGCGCGGCCGAGCAGCCCGACCAGCGCGGGCCCCAGGTGCAGGGCGCGGGCATCGCGCGCCAGGCGGCCGGAGAGCCACAGCCAGAGGCGCGCCAGCGGCGAGGCCAGCTGGCGGCCGCCGCCCAGCAGGCCGAGGGTCCAGACCAGCAGGCTGAGCAGGTTGATCCCGAGCAGACTGCCCAGCGCCCAGAACACATTGACCGGGCGACTGCCATCGCCCAGGGCCCCGGCGGCGAGTCCCGCGCCGCAGAACAGCGCGACGATGCCCAGCAGCCAGGCGGCCAGCAGCGCACCCTGGCGCCAGCGGCGCCGCGCTGCCAGCAGGCCGTCGCGCTGGCCGAGCAGACGGGCGCGCGTCACCAGCCGCGACTCGAAGGGGCCACCGGCCGCACGCGCCTGGCGATTGGCCTCGGCGTCTTCCAGCGGGCCGCTGTCTTCCTCGGTCAGGCGCAGGGCTTCGGTGAGCCAGAGATCCTCGAAGGCGGGAGAGGGGAGTGCGGTCACGCGTCGACGCCCTTGCGGCAAAGACGCCGAGCATAGTCCCTGGCGCCCTGGCTGTTAACGCCTCTGTTATGCTCTGTCACCATGAAAACCTCTCTTCCCCTGAGCCTGATCGTCGCCGTGGCCGACAACGGCGTCATCGGCATCGACAATCGTCTCCCCTGGCACCTGCCGGCGGAGCTCAAATATTTCAAGGCCGTGACCCTCGGCAAGCCGCTGGTCATGGGTCGCAAGACCTGGGATTCCCTGGGCCGCCCGTTGCCGGGCCGACTGAATCTGGTGGTCTCCCGTCAGACTGATCTGGTGGCCGAAGGTGCCGAGGTGCGGACCTCGCTGGCCGCTGCCGTGGAGCGCGCCGAGGCCTGGGCCCGGGAGCGCGAGGCCAGCGAGATCATGCTGATCGGTGGCGCCCAGCTGTTCGCCGAAGCCCTGCCGGTGGCCCAGCGCCTTTACCTGACCCGGGTCGCCCTGGCGCCGGCCGGGGACGTGTTCTTTCCCGATTGGCAGGAGGCGGAGTGGGAGCTTGTCTCGCGCCAGGAACATGCGGCCGAGGACGACCGTCCGGCCTATGCCTGCGAGGTCTGGGAGCGCCGGGCCTAGGGGCGGTCGCCTGCAGCCTTCCCGCCTGGCTCCGGTCATTGTTTCGACCTTAAGTAAAACCTAAGACGGGTATGGCATAAAGACGCTGAGGCAGGCCGCCTGGGCGGCCGGAGGGCACGACCATGAGGGCGATCGACAGCCAGACTTCGACGGCAATGGCAGGGACTCAGCCTGCCAATCCGAGCGTTACCGCCAGTCAGGGCGCATCCGCCAGTGACTCCACCAGCGCGGGGGGAATCCCAGCCGGCACCGATGTGGCGGTGGATCTGTCGCCCGCCGCCCAGCTCATAGCCGGATTGCTGCCGGGCCAGTCGAACGGTAACAGCGATCTCGATGGCTTCATGCAGATCCTCCAGCAGCAGATCCGCAGCCAGGGCACCGATGCCGCCGTGCTCGGCGAACTGCCCCAGGCTGCCAGTGCCGACCGCGTGCAATTGGCCAAACAGGCGGCCAACCACCTGCTGGTGAGCTATTACCATGACGACAGTCGCTATGCCGACGCCTCCACCCAGGATCCCTTCGCCAATCTGGACAGCGACAGCCTGACCCGGATCGCCAGTGACGATTCCGGCACCTTTACTTCGGCTGAGCGTCAGCTGGCCTATTTCGAAGGGGCGCAGCGCGGTACCGATGGCGCCAACGTGGCCTTCTCCGGTCTCTCCCCGCAGGCGCAGGGGTCCGCTTCCTGGAACTGGGCACCTGCCGCCACCGAGGATTCCGGCATCCTGGGGACCCTGAATCCGGGCGCACCGGACTGGCAGTCGGGTCAGTTGAACACCCAGCTCATCGATGGCCTGAGCGCTGGCGGGGTGGCGACTGCGGCGGCTCAGGAAACGGCCGCGTTGGCGGCGCCGACCCTTGGCGTCACCACCGGGGCGGATGGCGCACCCCAATGGACGACGCAACCGTCAGACGGGCAGGACGCCGAAGCGAGCACCGCGCTGGATGGCAGCATCCTCACCCAGATGACCGGCGCGACGGCGGCGCCTTCGCTGTCGCTCTATCGCCAGATCGCCGCCTTTGGTTGAGTGGCGCTGTTGGGCTAAGACCTGTCTGTTGGGCTTCGACGATGGAGCCGTCTCAGCCCAACCTACGCGGTCGGTAGGTTGGCGCTGAGTGCAGCGATGCCCAACATCGTGTCGCTCAGACCTGTCTGTTGGGCTTCGACGATGGAGCCGTCTCATCCCAACCTACGCGGTCGGTAGGTTGGCGCTGAGCGCAGCGAAGCCCAACATCGTGGCGCTCAGGTCTGTCTTTTGGGCTTCGACAATGGAGTCGTCTCAACCCAACCTACGTCAGAGCGGTAGGTTGGCGCTGAGCGCAGCGAAGCCCAACGCCAAGATGCCCTCAGATCGCCCGCAGCTTCTTCGCCGGCAGGTAGTCGCGGTGGACGCGCTCTTCCACCAGGTACAGCCAGCAAGGGCCTTCCACCTGGGGAAAAAGGCGCACTTCCTGAATGCTGCTGGGCTTGGGTTCGCCATTGCCGACCTGCACGGCCACCGTCTGGCCCAGGCGGAAGCGCGGGACCACGCCGGCGTCCACCACGCTCTGCTCGGCCTTGGTCGCCGGACGGCCCAGGTATTCGCCCAGGTCCACCGGACCGGAGGGGCCTTCGGCGACGGTGTCCACATGGAAGCTGTAGGCGGTGGCCAGGCCTTCGTCACCACCGTGGATCTCGCCCTGCTTGATGCGCGACACGGCCTGGTCGAGGGCGGCGTCGAGCGTCAGTTCGTTGTTCGATTGCAGGGTGATGACGATGCGGCGTTCGAAGGGGTACTGGCTCATGGTTTCGACTTTTTCGGCAGATAAGGAAAAGAAGGGACATCTTGTGCCTCCTTTGGCCGGCCGCTGTCCAGCCGGGGGCGCCCGATCGGTGATCGCGTTTGCAACCCCAGGTGTCCAGCGGCCCGGCGGTCACCGGGGCCTGGCTGAAAAGTGCCTGCGCTCGGCCAGGCTGCGTTGAAAAGCCGTTCCGAACGCTCATCTACTGCTCGTAAACGCCGCTTCCTCACGAATTTTCGCCTTGCCTGACCTTCGCGCGGCGACTTTTCGGACGAAGCCTAGTCATTGCGCCGCTTGAGCTGGTCTTTCAGCTGGGTCGGCACCTCGCGAATGATCAGCAGATCCTGGCCTTCGTCGTATTCGATGCGCGAGCCCAGCAGGTGCGCCTCGAAGCTGATCGACAGCCCCTCGGCACGGCCGGTGAAGCGGCGGAATTGATTGAGGGTGCGCTTGTCCGCCGGGATCTCCGGGGCCAGACCGTAATCCTTGTTGCGGATGTAGTCGTAGAAGGCACGCGGTGCCTGGTCATCCATCAGCTCGGAGAGGGCGTCCAGGGCCATGGGCTCGCCGCGCTTGGCCTGGCTACTGGCGTAGTCCACCAGGGTGTCGGTCTTTTCCTTGGCGGCCTCTTCCGGCAGGTCCTCGCTCTCCACGTAGTCGCTGAAGGCCTTGAGCAGGGTCCGGGTCTCGCCCTTGGCGTCGACGCCTTCCTGGCAGCCGATGAAGTCGCGGAAGTAATCCGAGACCTTCTTGCCGCCCTTGCCGCGAATGAAGGAGATGTACTGGCGCGACTGCTTGTTGTTGCGCCACTCCGAAAGGTTGATCCGCGCGGCCAGATGCAGCTGACCCAGGTCCAGGTGCTTGGCCGGGGCCACTTCCAGACTCTCGGTGACGGTCACCCCCTCGCTGTGGTGCAGCAAAGCGATGCTCAGGTAGTCGGTCATGCCCTGCTGGTACTGGGCGAACAGCACATGGCCGCCGGTGGAAAGGTTGCTGCTCTCCATCAGCCCCTTGAGGTGCTCCACCGCCTGGCGACTGAAGGCGACGAAGTCCTGCTCGCCTTCCAGGTAGGCATGGAGCCAGCCGCTCAAGGGATAGGCGCCGGATTCCTCGTGGAACAGGCCCCAGGCCTTGTTGGGCTTGGCGTTGTAGCTGTCGTTGAGATCGGCCAGCAGATTCTCGATGGCCTGGGAGTCGGCCAGTTCGGCGTCCCGCGCGTGCAGGGTCGCGGGCTGGCCGTCGGGCTTCTTGTCGATCAGATGGACGATGGCGTGACGGATCGGCATGACGGCCTCGGGTAACGGAGAAAAGTCCGCCAGTCTAACGCCCCCGCGTCCTGGCGGGCAGGCCCTGGGCGCCGCAGGCTCAGCGCGCCGCCGTGGCCTGCTTTTCCTGCAGCGCGTTGCCCAGGTGGCGGGTCATGAAGACCGCGGCTTCTTCACGGCGATCCTCGAGCAGCAGGTCGATCAGCTGCAGGTGCTCCTGACAGCGGCGCTGGGCCTGCTCGCGATCCACCGACTTCTGGTATTCGATCAAGCGGCGCAGGCGATTGAGCCGGCGCAGTGCATCGAGGATGAAGGCATTGCCCGAGCAGCGGGCGATGGTCTCGTGCAGGCGGGTGTTGGCGTCGAAGATCTCCGCGGGCGAGGCCTCGAACACCCGGCCCGCGGCCAGCAGCGCCTGCTCGTCGCGGCAGCGCCGCAATTCGCCGGCATCCAGGGTGAAGCCGGCGTCGCGGATGCCAGCCGGCTCGATCAGCAGGCGGAAGGCATAGCTCTGGGCATAGGCATCCGGCGAGGTGAGACCTTCGACGAAGCTCCAGCCGTAGCCCGGCAGGCGCTCCGCCCAGCCTTCCTGGACGATGCGCCTGAGGATATCGGCCAGTTGCCCACGGGTGACCTGGTAGCGGCGGATCAGCTCGTTTTCCGTGACCTTGAGCGGCAATTCGCCCTCGATGCGGTCGCGGGCGATGGTCAGGTACAGGCGTTCGCTGGCGGACACCTCTTCGCGCGCCTGGGGCGTGGCGTCCAGGGCCGCGGCGGCCACGGCGAAACCGCCCTCGGGATGCCGCGCCAGCAGGCTCTGGTCGGCCATCTGCTGCAGGGCGCTGCGCACCGGCGAGCGCGACACCCGCAGCCGCTCGGCCAGGGCGCGCTCGGGCAGCCGGGTGCCGACCGCCAGCTGGTGCGAGGCGATGTAGGTGAGGATGTCGGGAATCAGTTGGGAGGCGAGGGTGGTGCCCATGGCAGCGCTGGCGAGTCGATCGGAAAGATCCGGGATGCTAGCACGGGACCCGCCGGGCGCAGCCGGCGGGTCCCGCGGGCGAGCGCTCAGTCGCCGCTCGGGCTGACGTCCATGTCCTTGAGCTTAACCAGCCGGCTGCCGTGCTTGCAGCGATAGCCCAGCCAGACGGCGAGAAACAGCGGCAGGCTGATGTAGGTGGCGGCCAGGCCCAGCCAGTCGACGCCGTGCGGCCCGAACAGGGCGGCATAGTTCTGCCCCAGGGTGATCACCAGGCAGAGGGCGAAGGCCAGCAGCGGCCCGAAGGGAAACAGCTTGGCACGGTAGGGCAGGTCTTCCAGCCGGCGACCCTGCGCCAGGTAGCCCTGGCGGAAGCGATGGTGGGACACGGCGATGCCCAGCCAGGCGATGAAGCCGCACATGCCCGAGGTGTTGAGCAGCCAGCCATAGAGCGCCTTGTCGCCCACCAGGGAGGTGAAGAAGCACAGGGCGCCCACCGCGGTGGTGGCCAGCAGGGCGTTGCGCGGCACGCCATTGCGCGAGACGCGGGCGAACAGCCGCGGCGCCTTGCCCTGTTCGGCCAGGCTGTGCAGCATCCGCGTCGAGGCGTACATGCCCGAGGTGCCGGCGGAGAGCACCGCCGAGAGGATCACCGCGTTCATCAGGCTGGCGGCGAAGGCCAGGCCGGCGCGCTCGAACAGCAGGGTGAACGGCGAGACGGAGACGTCGGTGGCATCGTTCTGCAGCAGGCGCGGATCGGTATAGGGGATCAGCATGCCGATGACGAAGATCGCCAGCACATAGAACATCAGGATGCGCCAGAACACCTGGCGGATGGCGATGGGCACGTTCTTGCGCGGATTTTCCGATTCGCCGGCGGCGATGCCGATCAGCTCGGTGCCCTGGAAGGAAAAGCCGGCGATCATGGCCACCCCGACCATGGCCTGCAGGCCGCCGACGAAGGGCGCCTCGCCCTGGGTGAACACGGACAGCCCAGGCGGCTCGATGCCGCTGAAGATGCCGAGGATGGCGGCCAGGCCCAGGCCGATGAAGACCACCACGGTGGCCACCTTGATCAGCGCGAACCAGAATTCGCTCTCGCCGAAGCCGCGCACCGACACCGCATTGAGCAGGAACATCAGCGCGAGGAACAGTGCGCTCCAGATCAGCCCGGGCACCTCGGGAAACCAGAAGCCCATCACCAGTTGCGCCGCCACCAGTTCGGCGGCGATGGTCACCGCCCAGTTGTACCAGTAGTTCCAGCCGAGGGCGAAGCCGAAGCCGTCCTCGACGAAGCGACTGCCATAGATGGAGAAGGAACCCGACACCGGCTGGTAGGCGGCCATCTCGCCGAGGCTGGTCATGAGGAAGTAGACCATCAGGCCGATCAGCGCATAGGCCGCCAGGGCGCCGCCCGGGCCGGCGGTGGCCACGGTGGCGCCGGAGGCGACGAACAGCCCGGTGCCGATGGAGCCGCCGATGGCGATCATGTTGAGGTGGCGGGGCTTGAGCCGGCGCTGCAGACTCGGAGAGGCGGTGGACATGGGAATTCCAGCTGGCAGTTTAACGGGGGCCGGCGCTGGCTCTGGCGGCCAGTCGCGGTCGTCGAATGAAGGGTGGTGTGCGGAACGCCCGCGGCCGTCGGCGCGGGCAGCGCCAAAAAAGCCGCGAAGCTTAGCAGGCCAAGGGCGCCAGGTGGGATGGCGGTCGTCGGTGCGCGGCCGGGCGAGGAAGCCAGCACGGCCGTTCTGGCTACGGGAGGCGGTACAGGGCAAGCGCTAGCCGGCGTGATCAGCGCAGCAGCGAACGGCGGACCGCCGCCACGTCTTCAGCCAGGATACTGAGGTCGAGCGCGGCCAGGCAGGGGAGGACGGTCCGCTGCGCTGCGGCAGCGGACCGGGTAGCGTCTTTAGCCCGAGATCAGGACGCGTCGATCCAGATGGTCTTGATCTCGGTGTACTGGTCGTGGGCCCACAGCGACTTGTCGCGCCCGCCGAACCCCGACTCCTTGTAGCCGCCGAAGGGGGTGGAGGCATCGCCCTCGCCGAAGCAGTTGACGGTGACGATGCCGGCACGGATGCCGCGAGCCAGCTTGATGGCATTGCGCAGGTTGCCGGTGTAGGCCGAGGCGGCCAGGCCGTAGGCGGTGTCGTTGGCCAGCTCCAGGGCTTCGTCGAGGGTATCGAAGGGGGTCACGCTCAGCACCGGGCCGAAGATCTCCTCGCGGAACAGGCGGCTGTCACGCGCCACGCCGTCGACGATGGTCGGCTCCACATAGACGCCATCGCGGGTCGCGCCACCGGTCACCACCTTGAGCTGCTGCTCGCTGGCGTGCTCCAGGTAGGAACGGACCTTGTCGAAATGCGCCTTGCTGACCATGGAACCCAGGCGGTTCTCCGGGTCCAGCGGGTCGCCCAGCTGCCAGTCCTGCAGGTGGACCTGGACGCGCTCCAGCAGGGCATCCTTGACCTCGCGATGGACGATCAGCCGCGACGATGCCGAGCAGTTCTCGCCCATGTTCCAGAAGGCGCCATTGACCACGTGCTGGGCGACCTGGTCGAGATCCTCGACGTCGTTCATCACCACGGCGGGGTTCTTGCCGCCCAGTTCCAGGACGATGCGCTTGAGATTGGATTCGGCGGCGTACTTGAGGAACAGCCGACCGGTGTCGGTGGAGCCGGTAAAGCTGACCGCGGCGATGTCCGGATGCCGGCCGATGGGTTCGCCGGCCTCCTTGCCACTGCCGGGCACCACGTTGAACACGCCGGCCGGCACCCCGGCCTGGTGGGCCAGCTCGGCTACCCGCAGGGCACTGAGGGTGGTCTCCTTGGCCGGCTTGACCACGATGGAGCAGCCAGCGGCCAGCGAGGGACCGATCTTCCAGGCCAGCATCAGCAGCGGGAAGTTCCAGGGTAGTACCAGGCCGACCACGCCGATGGGCTCGCGTACCACCATGGCCAGGGCGCCGGCGCCGGTGGGGGCGGTGGCGTCGTAGATCTTGTCGATCAGCTCGGCGTGCCAGCGCAGGGTGTTGATGGTCTCCGGTACGTCGATGGTCTGGCACTCGCGCACCGGCTTGCCACTGTCGAGGCTCTCCACCACCGCCAGTTCATGGGCGTGTTCTTCCAGCAGGGCGGCGAATTTCTGCAGCACGGCCTTGCGCGCGGAAGGGTGCAGACCGCTCCAGCGACCGTCTTCGAAGGCGGTCTTGGCGGCGGCTACGGCGGCGTCCACGTCGGCGGCGCCACAGGCGGCCACCTGCGCCAGTTCAGCGCCAGTGGCGGGGTTGGTGGTGACGAAGGTCTGGCCGCTCCGGGTGGCGACGAAGGCGCCATCGATAAAGGCCTGGGTGCGCAGCTCGACGGTGGCGGCGAGGTCGGCGTAGGCGGCTTTGCTCAGCAGATCGGTCATGGTCAGGCTCCCTGGACGATACGGGCGACGTTGCTCTTCAGCGCGGTGATCACCTGCGCCAGTTCGGCTTGCTCGGCTGCGGTCATGCCTTTGAGCGGGGCACGCACGCCGCCGTTGGGCAGGCCGGCGAGTTCGCAGCCGTACTTGATCGACTGCACGAACTTGCCGCCTTCGAGGTAATCCATCAGCGGCAGCATGGCCGCCATGATCCGGCGCCCCTTGGCGAAGTCCTGCTCCAGCACGCAGGCCTGGTAGAGCGCCACGTGCTCGTGCGGCACGAAGTTGGAGCCGGCGCAGACCCAGCTGCGCGCGCCCCAGGCGAAGAATTCCAGGGCCTGGTCGTCCCAGCCGCAGGAAAGCTGCAGGTCCGGGCGCTTGACCGCGTGGCGGTGCAGACTCGCCATGTCGCCGCTGCTTTCCTTGATCGACTGGACGTTGCGGCAGCCGGCGATGGCGGCGAAGAAGTCCTCGCCCATGGCCACGTTCATCCGCCCCGGATAGTTGTAGAGCATGATCGGCAGGTCGGCGGCGCGATCCACCGTCAGTACGTGCTCGGCGATCTCCTGCTGGGTCGGCAGGGCATAGGGCGGGGTGCCGACCAGCAGGGCATCAGCCCCGTGCTCACGGGCGGCCTGGGCGAACTGCACCGAATCCTCGGTACGGATGGCGCCGGTGCCGATCACCAGTGGCAGGCGCCGGCCCACCACGTCGCAGGCCTGGGCGATCAGCGCCAGGCGCTCCTCGCCGCTGTGGGCGTAGTACTCGCCGGTGGAACCGCCGACCACGATGCCGTGCACCTTGGACTCGATCAGGTATTCCAGGACCTGGGCGAAACCGGCCTGGTCGATGGCGCCGTCCGCCTTGAGCGGGGTGATGGCCGGGGTATAGATGCCGTCGAAGTTCATGGGTGGAGCCTCCAGAGGTTGCACGGATGTCAGCGGGGAGGGCGCGGCCGTCAGCTTTCGCAGCCGGCGCGGTACTGTCCCCACAAGAGGTTGAAATTGACGCCGGCCGAGAGGAACGGCTGCGGTGGGTTGGCATTGGGCCCGGGCGCGGCGAGCAGGAAATCGATCAGTTCGTCGCGCTCGCCGGCCAGCCAGTTGGCGAGCAGCTTGCCGGTGGCAGTACCGCGGGTGACCCCCAGGCCGTTGCAGCCCAGGGCGCCATAGACGTTGGGGGCCAGCTGGCCGAAGAAGCCGTTGTGGTTGCGGGTCATGGCCAGGGCGCCACCCCAGGTGTACTCGAAGGTCACCTTGGGCAGCATGGGAAAGCGGCGGGCGAAGGAGGCCTGGTGACGCTGCAGCACCCGCTGCAAATGCTTGGGATTGCTGCGGCCATCGGGGTTGAAGCTGAAGCTGTTGCGGATCAGCAGGCGCTGGTCGGGGGTACGCCGCACCGTGGTGCCGAAGGGATCGGCGGGGATGGCACCCCAGAAGGGCTTGCCGCCCAGCAGCGCCTGCTCGTCGGGCGTCAACCGCCGCGTGAGACTGCCGTAGGTGAAGATCGGCAGCATGCGCCCCTGCAGGAAGCCGAAGTGCTGGCCGAAGGAATTGTTGGCCAGCACCAGTTTGCCGGCGGTGATACGGCCAGCGGCATGCCGCAGCTCGGGGCGCGGACCGTAGTCCACGTCCAGGATCGGCGTGCGCTCGAAGAGCGTGACATTGGTCGGTAGATTCTCGGCCAAACCCTTGACCAGGGCGCTGGGCTGGATCAGCACCGCGCCAGGGGTATAGAGCGCCCGCTGATAGAAGTCCGTGCCCAGATGCTCGGGCAGGGTCTCGCGTTCGATCATCTGGTAGGGCTGGTCGAGCTTGTCCAGGCCGCGCCGGTAGGCGTCGAGCACTGCCAGGCCGCGTTCCTCGACGGCGGCCTGATACTTGCCGCAGGCCTGCAGCTGGCAATCGATGCCGTAGCGTTCGACCTGCCGGCGCAGGTAGGCCTGGCCACTCAGGTTCAGCTTGAGCACGGTGCGGGCGATGCCGATGTCGCCGATGTAGTCCTCGGCGCCGATGTCATGGGGCAGGTCGATGGCGAAGCCGGCATTGCGCCCGGCCGGGCCCAGACCGACCTCCTGCGCCTCCACCAGGATCACCTCGTCGTCCGGGAACTTCAGCGCCAGCTGCCGCGCGGCAGCGAGACCGGTGAAACCGGCGCCGACCACCACCCAGGGCGCCTCGCTATGACCGCGATGGCTGGGCCGGGGCGTGCGCGGGGCACTGGTGTGGTACCAGCCACAGGTGTTGTCGTCGGCGGGCAGGGCTTGGACTTTCATGGTGCGCAACCGTCTCTGGTGAAGCGTCTGGCCTGAACGCGAGGCGCACAGGGCTTGCCCGCCTCCCGGGGAGGCAGGATGTCGCTTGAGGTCGTTCAGGACCGGGCCGCGGGCTCAGGCCGTTCAGGCCCGGCGGTCCGGTACGTCGTGGTGGCGCTGTGCCCGACTACTGCCCGGTCACGGCGCGCTGGCGCCGTCTAGGCGATCACTTCTGGCCAGCGGCGCGGGCGTCCGCCAGCCAGCCGTCCCACTCGGCCTGGTGCGCCTTGATCCACTCGGCGGCCTGACGCTTGATGTCGTCCAGCGATTTCTCGCCGTTCTGCATCTTGAGGTTCTGGGCGCTTTCGTCGGCGGTGGCGATCTTCAGCTCCGAGAGGAACTTGACCGCGGCGGGGTTCTTCCTGGCGAAGTCCTTGTTGATCACCGCCACGACGTTGTCGATGGGAGCGCCCAGGTTCTTGCCCTCGAAGGTGGTGTTCACGTCGTTCTTGCCGTCGGGCAGCGAGGTGAAGGGCACTGGTAGCCAGACAACGTCCCGGCCTTCCACCAGCACGCTGGAGATCCACTGCGGCACCCAGGTGTAGTAGAAGATCGGCTTGCCGTCCTTGTAGCGCTGGATGGTGTCGGCCATCAGCGCGAAATAGGAGCCGCGGTTGTCGGTGACGGTGTCGTTCAGGCCATAGGCCTTGAGCTGGTGCTCGACGATCACCTCGCAGCCCCAGCCGGGGTTGCAGCCGGTAAGGTCGGCCTTGCCGTCGCCATTGCTGTCGAACAGCTTGGCGATTTCCGGCTTCTTGAAGTCCGAGATGTCCTTGATGTGGTACTGGTCGGCGGTCTTCTTGTCGATCATGAAGCCCTGCAGCACGCCTGGCATCACGTTACCGGCCTTGACCATGGTGTCGTCGCCGCCGGCCTTGTCATAGAAGGCCTGGTGCATGTGTTCCCACATGTGCACGGTGAAGTCGGCGTCGCCATAGGACAGCGCCAGGAACAGCGCCGGATAGTCGGTTTCCTTGGGGGCCTTGACGTCGTAGCCCAGCGCCTTGAGGCCGGCGATGGCGATCTCGCCGCGAAAGCGTTCTTCGGCGATGGTGGGGAAAATCGGCGTGACTTTCACCCCGGCGCCGGGGTGGTCGGCGCTAGCGGCATGGACGGCGCCGCTCAGGGCCAGACCCAGGAGGGAGGCGGCGAAGCCGGTCAGGAGCGCTTTTTTGCATGCGGAAAGATTCATGGAGCACCTGTCGTTGTGAGTTGATGTTCTGCGGTGAAAGGCAGGTTCAAGGCGTAACCGGCTGCGGCAGCGCTTTTTTCTTGCCGACCAGACGCACCACCAGGCCGACCGGGCCGCTGTGGTACCAGCGCTGACCGGTGGCCAGGTGGGCGCTGCGCTCGCCCATGGCCTGGGTGAAGCGATCGAGAAAGATCGCCAGCAGCACCAGGCCGATACCGCCGACGCTGGCCAGGCCCATGTCCAGGCGACCGATGCCGCTGAGGACCATGAGGCCGAGGCCGCCGACCGAGATCATCGAGGCCACCACCACCATCGACAGCGCCAGCATCAGGGTCTGGTTGACCCCGGCCATGATGGTCGGCGCGGCCAGCGGCAGCTGGACCTTGACCAGCATCTGCCAGGGCGTGCAGCCGAAGGCACGGGCGGCTTCGATCTTGTCTTCCGGCACCTGGCGGATGCCCAGATTGGTCAGGCGCACCAGCGGTGCCAGCGAGAAGATGATGGTGACGATGACCCCCGGCACGTTGCCGATGCCGAACAGCATCACCACCGGCACCAGGTAGACGAAGGCGGGCAGCGTCTGCATGGCGTCCAGCAGCGGGCGGATGCACATTTCCAGGCGGTTGCTGCGGGCGCTGAGGATGCCCAGCGGGATGCCGATCACCGCGCAGAACACCAGGGAGGTGAGCACCAGGGCGAGGGTGACCATGGCATCGTTCCACACGCCGATCAGCCCCAGGGCGGTGAGCATGGCCAGGGTCAGAATGCCGATGCGGCGACCGCCGATCTGCCAGCCGAGCAGGGCGGCCAGCAGGATGAACACGGTCGGCGGCACCGACATCAGCGCGGCCTGGATGCCGTCCAGGACCTGGTCCACTGGCCAGCGGATGGAGCGGAACACCTCGCGGAAGTTGTGCACCAGGTAGCGCAGCGCGGCTTCCACCCAGGAGCCCACCGGAACGGTGATCGTCTTGAAGGGATCGAGAATGCTGAAATCGGACATGAGCGGGGCCTCCGGCGCGCCTGCGCGCCCTCAACAAAGGAAAACAGCGATCAGTGGCCGCCGAGATAGCTCAGCAGGCGACCCTGGGAGATGCAGCCCTGATAGGCGCCGGCGGCGTCCACGACCGGCACGGGCGCACTGGCGCGGGCCACGGTGCCGAAGATGTCCCTGATCGGCGTGTCCGCCGTGATCGGGGTTTCGCGACCGGGCCTATAGGTGATCTGCGCATCCCGCTGGGCGATGTCGCCGGCCTTGAGGATGCGGCTGGCGTCGAAGCCGTTGAAGAAGGTGCGCACGTAGTCGTTGGCCGGCTGGCACAGCAACTGGCGCGGGGTACCGATCTGCACCACCCGGCCGCCTTCCATGATGGCGATGCGATGGCCGATGCGGACCGCTTCCTCGATGTCGTGGGAGATGAAGATGATGGTGCGGTCCTGTTGCTGCTGCAGCTTGATCAGCTCGCCCTGCATCTCGTGGCGGATCAGCGGATCGAGGGCCGAGAAGGCTTCGTCCATCAGCAGGATGGCTGGATCGTTGGCCAGCGCCCGGGCCAGGCCCACGCGCTGCTGCATGCCACCGGAGAGCTGGTGCGGATAGCAGTTTTCCTGGCCGGCCAGGCCGACCTGGCGCAGCGCGGTGACAGAGCGGCTGTTGCGCTCCTTTTCGGCGACGCCGCTGATCTGCAGACCGAAGCCGACGTTGTCCAGCACCGTCATATGCGGCATCAGGGCGAAGGACTGGAACACCATGCCCATGTCCTTGCGGCGGACCTGCAACAGGTCCTTGTCACTGAGGCCGGTGATTTCCCGGCCGTTGAGGAAGATGGTGCCAGCGGTGGGTTCGATGAGGCGATTGAACAGCCGCACCATGGTCGACTTGCCCGAGCCGGACAGTCCCATGATCACGAAGATCTCGCCGCGCATGACCGAGAAGCTGGCGTCGAAGACCCCGATGACCTGGCCGGTCTTCTCGAACACCTCCGCCTTGGAAGCCCCCGCCCTGACCAGTGCCATGGCGGTGTCCGCCTGAGAGCCGAACACCTTGTAGATGTTGCGGACCGAGATGATTTCGTCGGAGCGTGTCATGCCATGCCTCCTTCGCGCCCAGCACAGGCAGTCACCACCGCTGTGCAGTTCTGATTGATGAGAGATGCTGGGCAGAGGAAATGGGGGTCTGTCTTCACGACGGCGGTCCCTTCTTGTTGTTCTGGTGGCCCTCGGAACGGGGCTTTTCAGCAAATCTATAAGCTGACCCCGGGCAAATCCAACAACATTTCCAGCCCTGATTTGATAACGTCACGTTATGATTTCGCTGAGCGCGCCAGAGGTGTCGCCGTGAAATATGCCTGGCGTCTCCAAAGGCTCCAAGGTCGCGCGGCCATGGCCAATACTGTTTGTCCGCCCCTTTTCCGTCCGTCGAGAGTTGCGATGTCCAAAGCCGTCGATCCCGATACGCTGCTGCTGAAAATGCCTTCGTTGCGCGCGGTGAAGGCCTTTGTCGCGGCGGCCAAGTACGCAAGTTTCACCCGCGCCGCCGAGGCGCTGTGCGTGTCCCAGGCGGCGATCAGTCGACAGATCCGCGAGTTGGAGGGCTATCTCGGGGCTCAGTTGTTCAGCCGGGTCGGGCGCGCGGTGGCGCTGACCCCGGCGGGCGAACTGTTCTTCGATGCGGCCCAGTTATCCTTCGTCAACATCGCCCAGGCCGCCGAACGCATCCGCAGCAACCAGACCGCCCGGCACATGCTCACCCTGTGCTGCTCGCCGGCGTTCTCGGCACTGTGGTTGTCCCAGCACCTGCCGGATTTCTTCGCCAGCCACCCCGAGATCGAACTGAATCTGGTCACCACCCAGAATTTCCTGGCCATGGAGCCGGGGGTGCAGCCGGACGCCTTCATCACCAAGATGCCCAAGGTGCGCGACGGCTATCGCAGCACGGCGCTGTTCCACGACATCATCTATCCGGTGTGCTCTCCGCTGTATCTCGAACGCCATCCGCAGATCCGCACCCTCGAAGGGGTACGCGACGCGGCCCTGCTCAACCTCAGTCCCTACGGTCGCTCCCAGGTGGCCGAGCACGTCGACTGGGGCGTCTGGCTGGCCTTCCAGGGCATCGATCTGGACGAGCGTCCGGCCGGGCGTCCGCCGCTGTTCAATGCCAACGACTACAACCTGATCATCGGCATGGTGCTGACGCACCAGGGCATCAGCCTGGGCTGGAATCACCTGGTGGCGGCGCTGCTGGAACAGGGCCAGCTGGTGCGGCCGATCCAGGAGCAGGTAGTCCTGCGCAACAGCCGCCACTACCTGTCGATCCGCGAGGAAATGGAAGACAGCGAGGCGGTGCGGCGCTTCCAGCAGTGGCTGCTCGGCCGTCTCGGCCGGGCGCCCGCCTGACCTGCGGTTATCCTTTGCCCGGCGAAAAAGTCGTTGGAGCCAGCGCCCGACCCTGACTCATTGTCTGTTGCCGGCCAACCTCGGCAGCCAACAACAAGGGAGTCCGCGGATGTCGCCCTACGCCTTTTGCCAAGCCCTCACCCTCGACCAGGTACCGCGCCCTAGCCGGGCCATCCTGCAGAAGAGCCTGCTGGACATCCTCGGCACCCTGGCCGTGGCGGTGTCCAATGCCACCGGTCAGACGCTCTATGGCTATGCGCGCAAGCACTATCCCGGTGGCGAATTCATGAGCCGCCTGCCTTTCGATGGCACCCCGGTGAATCTGCTGGGCGCGGCTTGGGCGGGAGGGTTCACCGCCGACAGCCTGGACGCCCACGAGGGGCACTTCACCTCCAAGGGCCATGCCGCACCGCGGTCCCGGCACTGCTGGCGCTGGCCGATGCCCTGCACGCCCAGGGCCGCCGTATCAGCGGCCGCGACCTGCCCGAAGCCCTCTGCCTCGGCTACGAAACCGGCCCGCGCGCTGTACAGCGATCCCGAGGTCTGTCGCCAGGACCTCGAACGACTCTGGCATCGCGACTGGATCTTCGCCGGCCACACCTTCGAGATCGCCAAGCCCAGCCAGTATCTCACTCTGCAGATCGGCGACTACCCGGTGGCGGTGATGCGCCGCAAGGACGGTCAGGTGCGGGCCTTCCATAACGCCTGTCGCCGTCGCGGTGCCAAGGTCTGCGAGCGCGAGCAGGGCAAGGTTGCCAAGCGGGTCTGCCCCTATCACAGGTGGACCTACGAACCGGACGGCAGCCTGCTGTTCGCCGGCAAGGTGAACGCTGATTTCGACAGGACCCTGGTCGCTGGCGACATGATGGGCGGCGGTTCTCCCGCCAAGTGGGAACGCGGCTTTGGGCTAGGATGGGCCCGAGGCAAGGAGCGGGGCGGTAGGACGTGATCGATTCGAGAACCTTTGGCAGCGGTATCCAGGGCAAGAACTACCTGCAGTTGCAGTCGACGCGGCCGCGGCCGGAATTTTCCCGGCTGGTCGGCTTCATCCTGCTTGATCACTTTTCCCTGCCGTCCTTCACCCAGGCGCTGGATACCCTGGTCACCGCCAACCTGCTGGCCGCCGGGACCTTCGCTACCCGGACCTACAGCCCGACCGGCGCCGAGGTGCTCAGTGACCTCGGCATCGTCATCCGTCCGGACGGCGACTACCGCGCCGCGGAGAGCGCCCGCTTCGATCTGCTGGTGGTCTGTGGTGGCCTGCGGACGCCGCTGGAGCTGGACCCGCGGCTCAAGGCGCTGCTGCTGCGCGCGGCCAAGCAGCAGGTGACCCTCTGCGGCCTGTGGAACGGCGCCTGGCAACTGGGTCAGGCCGGGATGCTGGACGGCTATCGCTGCGCCATCCATCCCGAGCAGCGCAGCGCCTTCAGCGAACGGGTGCGCGGTTGCAAGACCTCCGCGGAAAGCCATGTGCTGGATCGCGATCGCCTCACCGCGGCCAGTCCCAGCGGCGCCTTCCATCTCTTTCTCGAATGGATCGGCGCCCAGTGCGGCAGCGCCCTGGCCGATGGCCTGGTCAACATTCTGGCCTTCGAGGAGTCGCGCTTTCGCCAGGTCAATCCGACGCTCAAGGTGCAGATGACCCCGCCGCTGCGCGAGGTGGTGACCCTGATGGAGGCCAACATCGAGGAGCCCCTCACCATCGAGCAGCTGTGCGACTACGCCGGCCGCTCGCGGCGCCAGGTCGAGCGGCTGTTTCGCGAGCAGCTCGACACCGCGCCCATGCGTTATTACCTGGAGCTCCGCATCACCGAGGGCCGCCGCCTGCTGCAGCATTCCACCCTGTCGGTGCTGGAGGTGGCGGTGGCCTGCGGCTTCACCTCGGTCACCCACTTCAGCAAGAGATATTCGGCCTACTTCGGCTATCCGCCGTCCAAGGAGCGGCGGTTGAAGTACTGAGCCGCCTGGCGCTGCGCTTGGGGCAAAGCGCAGAGGGCGCGCCCCAGAGCGTTTCGTCGGCGCACAGGAACGGTTGCCTGCCGTCCCGCTCGAAGCCTTATCCCGGCGCGACACGGCTTGCCTGACGCGGCGACGGATAACCTGATGACCTACCGAGCGAGGATGTCCCATGACTGACCCACGTAACGTCGCCCACGACAAGAAAGTGCAGCAGGAAAAGAAGCATCAGGGCGAGGACATCGCACCCGATGCCGAGCACGCGCCGCAACCGGGCAAGAAACCCGCGCTCAAGGACCACGACGAGCAGGCCGACGACAAAGCCTGACCCTCTGCCAGCCTCGCAGCACGCGAGGCCTCCCGGTGCTGACGACCGTCAGTATCGCACCTTCCCGCCAGAGTCAGCTGCCCGATGCCAGCGCCGGCTCCGGCTGCCGGGACCGCTCCGCCGCATTCAGGCACAGCAAGCCCGCCAGGGCGAACAGCAGGCCGAGCAGCATGCCCGGCGCCAGCGGCTCGTCGAAACAGGCCCAGGCCCACAGCAGCGCCACTGGCGGACTCAGGTAGAGCGCGCCACTCACCGCCTGGGGGCTGCCCTGGCGCAGGCACAGCCAGTAGAGGCCGAAGCCGAGCAGGGTCGGGATCAACAACCAGAGCACCGCCAGGGCGAAGCCGAGGGTCAGCGGTGGGGTCAGCGGACCTTCCACCCCGGCCACCCCCAGCATCACCAGACTGCTGGCCGCCAGCTGGATGAACAGCTGCGTCCGCAACGCCAGTCGGCTCGGCGGCACGCGACTCTGCACCAGGGTCGCCAGCGCCAGGGCCAGGGCGCTGCCCAGCGGCAGGGCGTAGGCCCAGCCGGGGGCCACGCCCAGTCCCACGCCCGCGCCGGTGGCCAGCAGGACGCCCGTCAGGCCCAGGCCCAGGCCGAGCCACTGGCGCCCGTTGGTGCGCTGGCCCGGCAGCAGGCAGCAACCCAGGGCCACCAGCAGCGGCGACAGATCCGACAGCAGCGCCGCCAGCCCGGGTGAGACGCCCAGTTCGATGGCCTTGGCGGCCGGCCCTGCCGCTCCGGCGAAGGCCAGCACGCCGATGCCCGCCTGCTGGCCGATGATCTTCAGCGGCAATCGCCGCACCTCGGCCCAGGCGAAGGGCAGCAGCAGCACGGCGGCCAGCAGCAGGCGCCAGAAGGTCACCAGCAGGGTAGGGGCCTGGTCCGCTGCGTAGCGATAACCAACGAAACCGGCGCTCCAGCACAGCACCAGGGCGAGCTGGCGCAGCAGCGGGGAAGACAGGATGGCAGGCATGGCCGGGCTCCAGATGACGGGATGCCTTGAGCCTGGCCCAGGGTAGTAATACACTCAAACGACATTATCGGTAGCTATGGTTCGATAAAAACGCATCATGCCTGTACCTCTCGATATCGACGTCCTGCGTACCTTCCACACCATCGTGCGGCTGGGGCAGTTTCGCGCCGCCTCCTTGCAGCTCAATCGCAGTCCTTCGGCGGTGAGCAGCCAGATCCGCCGACTGGAGGAGCAGACCGGCGGCCGGCTGTTCGAGCGGGACAACCAGGCGGTGACCCTGACCCCGCTCGGGCGCCGCGTGCTGCTGGAGACCGCCGACCTGCTGCAGGCCCATGACCGCATCCTCGCCGGTCTCACCGGCCAGCCGGTGGTGGGCGAGGTGCGCCTGGGCGTGGCCGAGGACTATGCCGCCCGCCTGCTCAAGGCCGTGCTGCCGCGCTTGCAGGGCGAGCATCCCGGGATCGTCCTGCAGGTGCTGACCGGCAACAGCAGCCAGCTCCGGCGCTGGCTCGGCCAGGGCCTGCTGGACCTGGCGCTGCTGGTGGGACCGCCCCGCACCGATCGGGCGGACGGCCAGAGGTTCGGCCATACCCAGCCGGTGTGGGTCGCCGGTCCCGGGCTGCAACTGAGCCCGAACGCCAGCGTGCCCCTGGCGCTGCACGGCGAAGGCTGCAGCTATCGCGAACTGGGCATCGACCTGCTGATCCGCCAGGGCCGGCGCTGGCATGCGGTGGTGACCAGCGCCGCCTCTTCGGCATTGGAAGCGGCGGTCGAACTGGGCCAGGCCGTGGCCATCACCGACCGGGCGCGCATGACCCCGCCGATGCGTGAACTGAAGCCGGAGGAGGGCTTTGCGCAACTGCCGGTGCACGAGCTGCGGCTAGCCTCGCCGCCCGGTGAGCGCAGCCCCGCCTGCGCCTCTCTGGCCGGGCTGATCGCCGAGGACTTTCGCCTCTAGCCAGGCGGCGCGAGGTTTGACCGGGCGACCGTGCAGCCACTAAGGTGCCGACCCTGGCGCGCGACCTGCCGCCTGTCGATTCATCGTTCCGCCTGGAACGGACACCTCCCGAGACCACTCGGACCCTCTGCGACCGCCTGAGCTGTTGCCTCCCGAGATACCCGGGATCGGCCCCTACATCCGGCCCGCTACCGCCGCTCCTGTCCGCTTTTTCTGGAATATCCCGCTGTCATGACTGCCCCACCCGCCATCCCCCGTCTCATCTATCTGCTGGCCCTGACCATCTTCGCGCTGACCACCGCCGAATTCATGGTGGCCGGCATGATGCCGGCGCTGGCCGCCGATCTCGGCGTCTCCATCGGCCAGATCGGCTATCTGATTTCCTGGTATGCCCTAGGCATGGCCCTGGGCGGCCCGCCGCTGACCCTGTTGCTGCTGGCCCTGCGCTTGGCGGAAAAATCGGCGCTGCTGTGGCTGCTGGCGCTCTATCTGGTAGGCGCCGTGGTCGCCGCACTGGCGGCCAGCTATCCGGTGATGGCGGCGGGGCGGGTGCTCATGGGCATCGCCAGCTCCGCCAGCATCGGCCTGTGCCTGACCCTGGGCGCCAACCTGGTCACGCCGGATCGCCGCGGCCGGGCGGCCTCGCTGATCCTGTCCGGCCTCATGCTGGCGCCGGTATTCGGAGTGCCGGGCACGGTGCTGATCGAGCAACTGGCCGGCTGGCGCGCCAGCTTCTGGGCGGTCGCCCTGCTGGCGGCCTGCTGCACCCTGCTGGTCGGCCTGTGCGTGCCGCGCACGCCGGCGCGCGTGGCCGGGCAGTTGGGCGGTGAACTGCGCACCCTGGTCAGCGCCCGGCTCTGGGCGGCCTACCTCACCAGCGGCCTGATCATCGGCGCGACCTTCGCCGGTTTCAGCTACTTCTCGCCCATCTTCATCCAGGTGACAGGCTTCGCGTCCACCACCATTCCCTGGTTGCTGATGGGGTACGGCCTCGCCAACGTGCTGGGCAATCTGCTGGTGGGCCGCCTGGCCGATCGCTACACCCTCAAGGTGCAGGGCGTCGGGCTGGCGGTGCTGGCGCTGGGCTTCGCCCTGTTCGTCAGCTGCGCCGAGAATGCCGCGGCCAGCCTCCTGGCCCTGGCGCTGATCGGCCTGACCGGAGTGGCGCTCAACCCGGCCATGGTCGCCCGGGTCATGGCCGCGGCCACCCCAGGGCCCCTGGTCAACACCCTGCATACCTCGGTGATCACCGCGGGCCTGGCAGTGGGGGCCTGGGCCGGCGGCGCGGCCATCGATGCCGGCCAGGGCCTGCGCGCGCCCCTGTGGGTTGGCCTGGGAATGGCGCTGCTGGGTGTGCTGAGCCTGGTGCCCAGCCTGGTGCAGCGGCTGACCCTGGCGCCGCCGCCCGCGAGTCGCTGCTAGCGCCTGGCAGCTGGCCGCGCCAGGCTGCCGCCGCGCTGCCAGGGGTTTTGCCCGCGAAAGGCTCTACGACGGTCCTTTCGGCGGGACCGTGCGTGCTGTCTTCGCTGTAGCCTGACTGTCATCTCTGCCTGGCATGTTGCCTTTCGAACAGGAAGGCGCGATTTCGCGCCTTCGATCCTCAGGCTATCGATAAGGGCGGCACAGACATGCAGGCTTCGCTTCGCGGTATGACGTTGGGATTGGTACTCGGGCTGGTGAGTAGCGGCCCGGTGTGGGCGGCGACGCCCATTCCCTTCTGGCATTCAATGGATGCGGAGCTTGGCAAGGAGGTCGATTCCCTGGCCCAGCGCTTCAACCAGGCGCACCCGGAATTCCAGGTACAGCCGGTGTACAAGGGTGACTACGAGCAGAATCTGGCCGCTGGCATCGCGGCCTTCCGGACCGGCAAGCCGCCGGCCATTCTGCAGGTCTACGAGGTGGGCACCGCGACCATGATGGCCTCCCGGGCCATCGAGCCGGTCTACCAGGTGTTCAAGGACGCGGGCCTGAAGCTGGATGAAGCGGGCTTCGTACCCACCGTCGCCAGCTACTACAGCGACGCCAAGACCGGTCAACTGCTGTCCATGCCGTTCAACAGTTCCACCCCGGTGCTCTACTACAACAAGGCCGCCTTCAAGCAGGCCGGCCTCGATCCGGAAGCGCCGCCCAAGACCTGGAAGGACCTGGCGGAGGACAGCGCCAAGCTGCGCGCCGCCGGTCTCAAGTGCGGCTACACCAGCGGCTGGCAGAGCTGGGTGCAGCTGGAAAACTTCAGCGCCTGGAACGGCCTGCCCTTCGCCAGCCGGGACAACGGCTACCTGGGGACCGATGCCGTGCTGGACTTCAACCAGGCGCCCCAGGTCAAGCACATCGCCCTGTTGCAGGAGATGGGCAAGCGCGGTGACTTCACCTACGTCGGCCGCAAGGACGAACCCACGGAGAAGTTCTACAACGGCGACTGCGCCATGCTGACCACCTCGTCCGGCTCGCTGGCCAACATCCGCCACTACGCCAAGTTCGACTTCGGCGTGGCCATGATGCCCTACGACGGCGACCTCAAGGGCGCTCCCCAGAACGCCATCATCGGCGGCGCCAGCCTCTGGGTGTTCAAGGGTCAGGATGCCGCGGTGAAGCGCGGCGTGGCCGAATTCCTCGCCTTCCTGGCGCAGCCGGAGATCGCCGCCGAATGGCACCAGCAGACCGGCTACCTGCCGATCACCAAGGCGGCCTACGACCTGACCCGCGAGCAGGGCTTCTACAGCAAGAATCCGGGGGCGGACATCGCCACCCGGCAGATGCTGAACAAGCCGCCACTGGCCTTCACCAAGGGCCTGCGCCTGGGCAACATGCCGCAGATCCGCGCGGTGATCGACGAAGAGCTGGAAAGCGTCTGGACCGGCAAGCAGGCCCCGCAACAGGCGCTGGATACTGCCGTGCAGCGCGGCAACGTGCTGTTGCGCCGCTTCGAGAAATCCACCCAGTAAGCCTGGGGTCCGCCCTGGCGGCGCCTGCCGACGAGTGCCGGCGCCGCTCCTCTTTTCGCGACGATGCGTGCGCCCATGTCCACATCCCGTCAGGTCTTTCCTTCCGGCTGGCTGCCCTATGCGCTGCTCGCGCCGCAGCTGGCGATCACCGCCGTGTTCTTTCTCTGGCCCGCCGGCAAGACGCTCTGGTACTCGTTGCAGAGCGTCGATCCCTTCGGCCTGTCCAGCCAGTTCGTCGGCCTCGACAACTTCCGTCAGCTGTTCCAGGACCCGCTGTATCTGGCCTCCTTCTGGACCACCCTGACCTTCAGCGCCCTGGTGACCGGCTGCGGCCTGCTGGTGTCCCTGGTCCTCGCCGCCCTGGTCGATCTGGTGGTGCGTGGCAGCCGGATCTACCAGACCCTGCTGCTGCTGCCCTATGCGGTGGCCCCGGCCATTGCCGCGGTGTTGTGGATCTTTCTGTTCAACCCCGGTCTCGGTCTGCTCACCCTGTTGCTGGAGCGCTACGGCTATCACTGGAACCACGCCCAGAACGCCGGTCAGGCGCTGTTCCTGGTGGTGCTCGCTTCGGTGTGGAAGCAGATCAGCTACAACTTCCTGTTCTTCTTCGCCGCGCTGCAATCCATCCCGCGCTCGCTGCTGGAAGCTGCCGCCATCGACGGCGCCGGGCCGCTGCGCCGCTTCCTGCAGCTGTCGCTGCCGCTGATCGCGCCGGTCAGCTTCTTCCTGCTGGTGGTCAACCTGGTCTACGCCTTCTTCGACACCTTTCCGGTGATCGACGCGGCCACCGGCGGCGGACCGGTGCAGGCCACCACCACCCTGATCTACAAGATCTATCGCGAGGGCTTCACCGGACTCGATCTCGCCGCCTCCGCCGCCCAGTCGGTGGTGCTGATGCTGCTGGTCATCGTGCTCACGGTGGTGCAATTCCGCTACGTCGAACGCCGGGTGCGCTATCAATGATCGAGAATCGTCGCGGGCTGACGCTGCTGTGCCACCTGATGCTGGTACTGGGCATCGGCGTCATCCTCTTTCCGCTCTATGTGGCCTTTGTGGCCGCCACCCTCGACGACCGGGCGGTGTTCGCCACGCCCATGAGCCTGATTCCGGGGCGCCATCTCTGGGACAACCTCAGCCTGATCTGGACCCAGGGCGTGAGCAACAGCACCGCACCCTTCTGGCTGCTGCTGCTCAACAGCTTCCTGATGGCGCTGGGCATCACCCTGGGCAAGCTGTCGGTCTCCATCCTCTCGGCCTTCGCCATCGTCTGGTTCCGCTTTCCGCTGCGCCCCCTGGCTTTCTGGCTGATCTTCATCACCCTGATGCTGCCGGTGGAGGTGCGCATCTTTCCCACCGTGGACACCATCGGCCATCTCGGAATGCTGGACAGCTACGCCGGTCTGACCCTGCCGCTGATGGCCTCGGCCACCGCCACCTTCCTGTTCCGCCAGTTCTTTCTGACGCTGCCCGAGGAATTGCTCGAAGCGGCGCGCATCGATGGCGCCTCGCCGCTGCGCTTCTTCCGCGACATCGTCCTGCCGCTGTCGCGGACCAACCTGGCGGCGCTGTTCGTCATCACCTTCATCTACGGCTGGAACCAGTACCTCTGGCCGCTGCTGATCGTCAGCAACCCCGACCTCGGCACGGCCGTGGCGGGCATTCGCGGCATGCTCTCGCTCGGCGAACGGGTGCCGCAATGGAACCAGGTGATGGCAGCCATGCTGCTCACCCTGATCCCGCCGGTGGCGGTGGTAATGGTCATGCAACGCGCCTTCGTGCGCGGTCTGGTGGATAGCGAAAAGTAACCATGGCAAACCTCGAACTCAGGACCGTTTCCAAGAGCTGGAACGGCGGCAAGACCCAGGTCATCCAGCCCCTCGATCTGCAGGTGGCGGATGGCGAATTCATCGTGCTGGTGGGGCCTTCGGGCTGCGGCAAGTCCACCCTGCTGCGGCTGGTGGCCGGGCTGGAGCGGGTCAGCGCCGGCAGCATCCATATCGGTGGCCGGGACGTCACCGCGCTGGAACCCAAGGCGCGCGGCATCGCCATGGTGTTCCAGAACTACGCCCTCTATCCGCACATGAGCGTGGCCGAGAATCTGGCCTGGGGTCTCAAGATCGCCGGTCTCGGCCGTGCCGAGATCGCCACCCGGGTCAAGGAGGCGGCGCGCATTCTGGAACTCGATGGCCTGCTCGAACGGCGGCCGCGAGAGCTGTCCGGCGGCCAGCGCCAGCGGGTGGCCATGGGCCGCGCCCTGGTGCGTGATCCGGCGGTGTTCCTGTTCGACGAGCCGCTGTCCAACCTGGACGCCAAGCTGCGGGTGCAGATGCGCCTGGAATTGCAGCAGCTGCACCAGCGGCTCAATACCACCAGCCTCTATGTCACCCATGACCAGGTGGAGGCCATGACCCTGGCCCAGCGGGTGGTGGTGATGCAGGCGGGGGTGGTCGAGCAGCTCGGCACCCCGGTGGAGGTCTACGAACGTCCGGCCACGCGCTTCGTCGCCAGCTTCATCGGCAGTCCGGCGATGAATCTGCTGGACGGCCAGGTCGACGCCGCTGGCAGCCACTGCGAAGTGCCAGGCGGTCTGCGCCTGCCGCTGGGGCCGGGCTATCACCATCTGGCCGGACGTCCGGTCTGCCTGGGCATCCGGCCCGAGCACCTGCAGCCCTGCGGCGTTTCGGAGCAGGGCCTGCCCCTGGTGGTCCGCACCCTGGAGATCCTCGGCGCCGACAACCTGGCGCATGGGCGCTGGGGCGAGCAGGCGCTGGTGGTGCGCCTGCCCCATCAGCAGCGGCCGGCGCCGGGCCACGTCCTGCAGCTGCGCGCACCGGAGGAGCACCTGCACCTGTTCGATGCCGCCTCCGGTCAGCGCCTCGATCCCCGGCGCTAGGCACGCCGGTCCGGTCAGGGCGCGGGGCGGTTTCCCTCAGGCGCCCCGGAGAGGATACTGCGCCCTTTGCCGCTCTGACCGCCAATACCCATGGAAAACCTCCCGCTGTTCGATCTGCCCGCCGCTGCCCCCGAGGAAAAACCCAAGCCCAGACGTGTTCGAAAGTCTGCTTCCGCGAGCGGCCTGCGCCTGCTGCACACCTCCGACTGGCACCTGGGGCAGCATTTCCTCGGGCGCACCCGCGAGGCCGAGCATCGCGCCTTTCTCGCCTGGCTGGTCGACCAGGTGGCAGAGCAGGCGGTGGACGTGGTGCTGGTGGCAGGCGACATCTTCGACACCGCCACCCCGCCGAGCTATGCCCGCGAGCTGTACAACGGCTTCATCGTCGCCCTGCGCGGAACCGGCGCCAGCCTGGTGGTGCTGGGTGGCAACCATGATTCCGCCGCGGTGCTGGCCGAATCCCGCGAATTGCTGGCCTGCCTGGACACCCGGGTGATCCCCTGCGTCAGCGAGACGCCAGCCGACCAGCTGCTGGAATTGCGCCGCCGCGACGGCGAGATCGGCGCACTGCTCTGCGGCATTCCCTTCGTGCGGCCGCGTGACGTGGTGCAGAGCCAGGCCGGACAGAGCGCCGAGGAAAAGCGCCAGGCGCTGCAACAGGCCATCCAGGGGCACTATGCCGAGTTGTACGCTCTGGCCGAAGCGCGCCGCGCCGAACTGGGCGTTGCCCTGCCGATCATCGCCACCGGCCATCTGACCACCGTGGGCGCCAGCACCAGCGAGTCGGTACGGGAGATCTATGTCGGCAGCCTCGACGCCTTTCCCACCAGCGCCTTTCCGCCGGCGGACTACATCGCCCTTGGCCATATCCATCGCCCCCAGCGGGTCGGCGGCCTGGAGCAGGTGCGCTACAGCGGCTCGCCGCTGTGCCTCAGCTTCGATGAGGAACGCGCCAAGGAGGTCCTGCTGGTGGAGTTCGGCGCGACCCTGGAGCGGGTGACGCCCGTGGCGGTGCCCTGTTTCCAGCCGCTGGCCGTGGTGCAGGGTACTCTCGACACCCTGGGCGCCGCCCTGGTCGAGGCAGCGGTCGACGGCCGCCCCGAGTGCCCGGTGTGGGCCGAGGTGGTGGTGGCCGGTGACGACTACCTGGCCGATCTGCAGCCGCGCATCTCCGCGCTGGTGGCCGAGTTGCCGCTCGACGTGCTGCGGGTAAGGCGCGCGCGCAGCGCCATCGCGCCCACCCTGCAGGGTACCCAGCGCGAAACGCTGGAAGAGCTCAGCCCGCTCGACGTCTTCAGCCAGCGCCTGGCCGGGGAAACCTTGGACGACGACCTGCGTACCCGCCTGGAGGGCCTTTACCGCGAGGTTCTCGGCGAGTTGCCCGCCTGATCGCAGCGAAACGCGTCCATCGGACGGTATTTCTCCTCCGGAACAAGGCCCGCTGCCCCGGGGTCACCCTCTCTATGTAGCCCATACCGGAGGAGACCCCATGCACGACCTGTCGCAACCCCTCGCCGCCACGCGTCACGCACGTTCCGACAACCAAGTTCCCAATGTCCAGGGCACCGAACGCCTGGTGTCCCTGCTTGGCGGTGGTCTGCTGATCCTTGGCGGCCTGCGCCGCGGTGGCCTCACCGGCTGCGTGAAGCTGGCGCTGGGCGCCATGGCCCTCAGTCGCGGCGTCCGCCAGCGTTGCGAGTTCAAGGCCGCGCTGCAGCCATCACCTTTCGAACAGGCCCTGGCCGAGCGCTGGGGCTGGCGCAATCCCACTGCCATCCAGCGCAGCGTCACCATCGCCAAGCCGCGTGAGGAGGTGTTCGCCTACTGCACCGACCTGCAGCACCTGCGCGCGCTGCTGCCCTTCGTCGACCGCATCGAGCTGGGCGCCGATGGCGACAGTCACTGGCATGCCTCCGGTCCCCTGGGGCGCACCCTGAGCTGGACGCTGGAGCAGAGCGAGCGCCGCGAGAACGAATTCCTGCTGTGGAGCACCGTGCCCGGCACCTTCATGGCGCACAAGGCCAGTCTGACCTTCAGCGACGCACCCCAGGGCCGCGGTACCCTGGTCCAGGCCGTACTGGCCTGCGAAGCCCCGGTCGGCCTGCTCGGTCATGCCGTCACCGAAGGGATCAGCCGCTTCACCGGCAAGGCGGTCAATCTCGGCCTGCGCCGGCTCAAGCAGCAACTGGAAACCGGCGAGATCGCCACCCCCGAGGTCTCCCGCAGCGGTCGCCCGTTGGCGCCGCCTCATCCGCCGGTGACTCGCCCGGCCGACGAACCCCAGGCCGACATCAATGCCGGCCTGGGCACTCATGCGAGGTCCGAATAATGCGTGCCCTGACCTGGCAAGCCCCCAATCGTCTGCAGGTGGAAACCGTCCCGGACCCGGAGATCCTCAATCCGCGCGACGCCATCGTGCGCATCATCATGTCCTCGGTGTGCGGTTCGGACCTGCACCTGCTGGGCGGCTACGTCCCGGCGATGAAGCCTGGCGACATCATCGGCCATGAATTCCTCGGCGAGATCGTCGAACTGGGCAGCAGCCTGCGTAACCAGGGCCTGGCCGTTGGCGACCGGGTGGTGACCGTCTCCATCATCGGTTGCGGTGACTGCGAGCACTGCCAGCGCGAGGATTACAACTGCTGCGACAACAGCAACCCCAAGCCCGAGATGACCGAGCTGGCCTATGGGCAGCCCTGTTCCGGCATCTTCGGCTACAGCCATGCCTTCGGCGGCTATGCCGGCAGCCACGCCACCTACGTGCGGGTGCCCTATGCCGACGTCAATCTGTTCAAGGTGCCTGACGGCGTCAGCGATGCCCAGGCGGTGTTCGTGTCCGATGCCGTGCCCACCGGCTACTACGCTGCCGACATCGCCGACATCCAGCCTGGCGATACCGTGGCGGTCTGGGGGTGTGGCGGCGTTGGCCAGATGGCCATTCGCAGCGCCTACCTGCTGGGCGCCGAGCGGGTGATCGCCATCGATCGCTTCAGCGATCGCCTGCAGCTGGCGGCCGAGAAGGCCGGCGCCATCGTCCTCGATTACGAGACCACCAACATCCATGAGGCGCTGCTGGAGCTGACCGGTGGCCGTGGCCCGGATCGCTGCATCGATTGCGTCGGCATGGAGGCCCACGGTACCCAGGTCGACTATGCCTACGACAAGACCAAGCAGCTGCTGCGCCTGCATACCGAGCGCGGATCGGCGCTGCGCCAGGCCATCCGTGCCTGTCGCAAGGGCGGTACGGTGTCGGTGATCGGCGTCTATGGCGGGGTGATCGACAAGTTTCCCATGGGCGCCATCGTCAACAAGGCCCTGACCCTGAGATCGGGCCAGCAGCCGGGGCAGCGCTATGTGGAGCGGCTGTTCGAACACATCCAGAAGGGCGAGCTGGATCCGTCTTACCTGCTCACCCATCCGATGAGCCTGGAAGAGTCGCCCTACGGCTACGAGCTGTTCAAGTCCAAGGACAGGAACTGCATGAGGGCGGTGTTCATGCCGTGAGGGGCAGCCCGGCGATCCCAGGATCGGCGGGCTCTTTATCCGCTAGACCAGCCAGGTCGCCAGCGGCTGCCACAGCGCGGCGACCTTGTGGCCGCCACTGCAGCTGACCAGCGCCAGGGTGCCCACACCGACCAGCAGGGGCATGCCGAGGAAATCGAAGGGAGAGAGGGGCGAGCGCACGACGGATCCTCCGGGAAACGTGATTGCAGAGCGATACCTTGCAGTTGAGAGCGGGGGGCGAAGCAAGTTCAGCGGTGGGCACGACCATAGGTCGAGTGGTCGGTTGGCATGGGCGAGCGGGCCCAACAATGCCAGAATTGGCGGTTCGCCGAGTCGTCCTGGAAAAGCCCGATGAAGATCCTCACCCTGCGCCTGAAGAACCTCAATTCCCTCAAGGGTGAGTGGAAGATCGACTTCACCGCCGAACCCTTCGCCAGCAGTGGCCTGTTCGCCATCACCGGACCGACCGGGGCGGGCAAGACCACCCTGCTGGACGCCATCTGCCTGGCGCTCTATCACCGCACGCCGCGCATGAGCAAGGTGGGTGGGGAGAGCAACGAACTCATGACCCGCCATACCGGCGACTGCCTCGCCGAGGTGGAATTCGCCGTGTGTGGCGAGCGCTATCGGGCCTTCTGGAGCCAGCGACGCGCCCGCGACCGCGCCGATGGCGCCCTGCAGCCACCCAAGGTGGAATTGGCCAGGCTCGACGGCAGCATCCTCGCCGAAAAGACCGGCGACAAGCTCAGACTTACCGAGGAACTCACCGGCCTCGACTTCGAGCGCTTCACCCGCTCCATGCTGCTGGCCCAGGGGGGCTTCGCCGCCTTTTTGGAAGCCAGTGCCAGCCAGCGTGCCGAACTGCTGGAAGAGCTGACTGGCACCGCCGTGTACGGGCAGATCTCCCAGCGGGTGTTCGAGCGCGCGCGGGAGGCCAAGGGCGTCCTGGACGGCCTGCGCCAGCGCGTCGCCGGGGTCGAGGTGCTGGACGCCGAACGCCGCCAGGCGCTGGCCGCCGAGGGCAGCGGCCTGGCGCAGCGCGAAGAGCGACTGGGCGCAGACCTCAAGACCTGGCAGGCCCAGCGCCAGTGGCTGTCCGCCGTGGAGCAGACGGCGGCGGACGAGCAGCAGGCCCAGGCGCGCCTGGCCACCGCGCAGCAGGCCTGGGAGGCCGCCGAGCCGCAACGTCAGCGGCTGGCGGCGGCCGAACCGGCGGCCCGGTTGCTGCCCGTCGAGCAGGCCTGGCGCGAAGCCGCGGCGCGGGAACAGCGCAGCCGGGATGAACTGGCACAGCTCGATCAGAGGATCCAGACCCTGGCCAGTCGCCGCGATGCCGCCCTGGCCCAGGCCCTGGGGGCCAGTGGCGAACAACTGCGCCAGGCCGAGGCGGAGCAGGCGCAGGCGCTGGACGAACAGCAGCATCTGGAACTGAGCCTGGCTGAGCGCAGTGGTCATGCCGAACTTGGCGAACGCCTGGGCGACTGGCGCAGCCAGCTGGCCCTGCGCGATGAACGAGCCGAGGCCCTGGCGCGCCTGACGCGGCGCCAGCAGGAGCAGACCCGGCAGCTGCAGCTGCTGGCCGAGGAACGCGAAGCCCAGCAGGAGGCGGTGACGCGGGCACGCGAGCAGGCCGCCCAGGCCCAGGCGACGGAGCAGGCCCAGCGCGAACGCTGGCAGGCCGCGCTGGACGGCCGCGACGAAAAGGCCTGGCGTGCCCTCTGGCAGGCCACGCTGGGCCGGGTCAACGAGGTGGATCAGCTGGATCAGCTGGTCGAGCGCCGGCGCCAGCTGCAGACCCAGGTGGAGCGTCTGGCCCGCAGCCAGGATGAGCGTCAGCGCCAGCATGGCGATCACCAGGTGCGCCTGGACGCCCTGCGCGGGCGCTATCGCGAGGTGGCCCAGCAGGTGCGCGAGCGCGAGAAGCTGCTCGAACAGGAAAGGGTCATCCGCAGTCTCGAGGCCCAGCGCGCCGACTTGCAGCCCGACGAACCCTGTCCGCTGTGCGGTTCCCGTGATCACCCCGCGGTGGCCGACTATGCCGCGCTGGACGTCTCCGCCACCCAGACCGCCCTGCAGGACGCCAAGACCGAGCTGGAGCGCCTGACCCAGGAGGGCAAGGAGCTCAGCGAAGCCCTGGCCGCGCTCAAGGCGCAACTGGATCAGGCCACCGAACAGCAGACCGAGGCCAGTCAGCAGCTGGAGCAACTGGGCGATCTCTGGCGTCAGCGTTGCACGGCCCTGGGTGCCGATCCTGAGGTGCCTGGCGCGGTGGCCGAATTGCGCCGCCGTCAGGACCAGGAGCTGGCGCGCATCCAGCAGGTGCTCGCCACCCTGGATGGCCTGCGTCAGCAAGGCGAGGAAGGCCGCAACGAAGCCCAGCGCCTGGCGCGTCAACAGGCCGATGCCGAACAGCGCCAGGCGCTGGCCGAGGCGGCCTGGGAGCGAGCGCAGCAAAGTCTGGCGGAGGGTGCCAGGGAACAGCGGGAGGCCGAGGCGCAACAGGCCACGGCAGAGCGCCAGTTGGGCGCGGAGCTGGCGCGCTGGGGACATGAGGTGCCCAGTCGTGCCGGCGAATGGCTGACGCTGCGCGAGCAGGAGTGGCGCCGCTGGCAGGCCGATCGCCAGCGAGCGCAGGAACTGCAGCAGCACCTGAAGGACATTGCCCAGCGCCTGGCCACCCTCGTGCCGCTGGTCGAGACCTGGCGCCAGCGCGCCGGCGAGGTCGCCGCCGTCCCGGTAGCGCCGGAGGCCGCTGCGGCCGTGCTCGCGGAGGCGACCGCGACCTGGGAAGACTGCCGTGAGCAGGGTGCGGCGCTGCAGGGCAGCCACCAGGCGCTGCACGAGCGACTGGCGGGCGAGGTGCAGCTGGCCAGCGAAGCCGGCGTCCGTTGGCAGACCGCTCTGGCCGCCAGCGCCTTCGCCGACGCCGACGCCTGGCGCGCCGCGCAACTGGACGACCACGAGCACAGCGCTCTGACGCTGGAGCGCACCCGTCTCGAGACCGGCCTGACCGAGGCGCGCGCCCTGGCCGGTGCGGCGCAGGAGCGCCTGGCAATCCTGAACGCCGAGCCGCAGACCGAGCGCAGCGCCGCCGAGCTGGATGCCGAACTGGCCGCCGCCGGTGCTGAATTGCGCGCCCTGGGCCAGCGCCAGGGCGAGGTCAACGCCGCCCTGCGCGAAGACGAGCGCCGCCGCGATGGTCTGCAGGCCCTGCTCGGCGAGATCGCCGGCCAGGAGCGCGATCACGACCTCTGGCAGCACCTCAACGGTCTGATCGGCTCGGCCGACGGCGCCAAATTCCGCAAGTTCGCCCAGGGCCTGACCCTGGATCACCTGGTGCATCTCGCCAATGGTCAGCTGATGCGCCTGCACGGTCGCTATCGACTCTTCCGGCGCCAGGCCGCCGAGCTGGAATTGCAGATCCTCGACACCTGGCAGGCCGATGCCCTGCGCGACATCCGTACCCTCTCCGGTGGCGAGAGCTTTTTGGTGAGCCTGGCCCTGGCGCTGGCCCTGTCGGATCTGGTCAGCCAGCGCACCGGCATCGACTCGCTGTTTCTCGACGAAGGCTTCGGTACCCTCGATGGCGAGACCCTGGAGGTCGCCCTGGATGCCCTCGATCAGCTCAATGCCAGCGGCAAGACCATCGGCATCATCAGCCACGTGGAGGCGCTCAAGGAGCGTATCCCGGTGCAGCTCAAGGTGCGCAAGGGCGTAGGTCTGGGCCATAGCGGTCTGGAGCGGCGCTATGCCGTGGAGAAAAACGCGACCGAGTGAGTAATTTTTCCGGCGCAGTGGTCGAAGCCCAGCGCGAAGCGAAACGATGAAACTGTTAACGTAGACAGGTTCGCCGTTTCTGCTGGCGTTATGACATCTCCTTTTCCTACCGGCCACCTACCCACCATGTCCCAATTCCTTGCCGTCGGCCTGTTCGAATACGATCCCAGCCGCGCCGAGTGGCGCGCGGATGCCACCTGTGCGGCCATGCTGGAACGGGACGCCGAGGCGCTGGCCCGGGGCCTTTCGCCCGCCGAGCTGCTCAGCGGGCTGCAGAGTCGCAGCGCACCGCCCGAGGGGCTGCTGCCCGCCGCGGGCCAGGTCTGGGAGGCCTGGCGCCAGGGCACCGATGGCCAGTTGCGCTGCCTGCAATTCCAGCGGCGCGAGGCCGGTGGCGTACTGCTCGACATCACCGCGCAGCGACGCCATGAAGCCGAGCTCTGGCAGGGCGAGGCCTTCAAGCGCAGCGTCATGGTCTGCAGCGTCGACTGCATCAAGCTGATCGATCTGGAAGGGCGTCTGGAATACATGAATCCGGGCGGCCTGGTGGTCATGGAGATCGACGACTTCATTCCCTTCCAGGGCCGTCCCTGGGCCGAACTCTGGCCCGAAGGGCAGCGCCATGAGGTGACCGCCGCCATCGAGGCGGCGCGGCAGGGCGGCATCGGGCGCTTCACCGGGCTGGCACCCACGGCGAAGGGCACCCGGCGCTGGTGGGACGTGGTGGTCACGCCGATCCTGGGCGATGACGGCCAGCCCCTGAGATTCCTCTCCATTTCCCGCGATGTCAGCGAAGCCGTCCACACTCGCGAAGCCCTGGACGAACTCAATCGCAACCTCGAGGAGCGCATCGAGATACGCAGCCAGGAGCTGATGGCCCTGGAAGAGGAGCTGCGCCAGGCGCAGAAGATGGAGGCCATCGGCCAACTCACCGGCGGCATCGCCCACGACTTCAACAACCTGCTGACCGGCATCGTCGGCTCGCTCGATCTGATGCGTCGCCGGGTGCAGCAGGGGCGCATCCAGGAGCTGGAGCGCTACCTGGACACCGCCACCCGCTCGGCCGAGAACGCCGCGGCCCTGACCCAGCGCCTGCTGGCCTTTGCCCGCCGTCAGGTACTCGAACCCCGCCCGGTGGATGCCGGCCAGCTGGTGCAGGGCATGCACGAATTGCTGCGTCACAGCCTGGGCAAGAAGATCCGCAAGGACGTCCAGCTCGATGCCGACCTCTGGCTGCTGCACTGCGATCCGCATCAGCTGGAAAACGCCATCCTGAACCTAGCCATCAACGCCCGCGATGCCATGCCCGAGGGCGGCAACCTGAGCATCCGCGTGGACAATGTCAGCGGACCGCTCAGCATCGGCCTGCCGATCGAGACGGTGGCCGGTGATTTCGTCCGTATCCAGGTCTGCGATACCGGCACCGGCATGGACGCCGATACCCTCAAGCGCGCCTGCGAACCCTTCTTCACCACCAAGCCCAGCGGGCGTGGCACCGGACTCGGGCTGTCGATGATCTATGGCTTCGTCCGCCAATCGGGTGGTCAGGTGGAGATCCATTCGGTGGTGGGCGAGGGCACCTGCATCAGCCTCTATCTACCGCGGCTACTGGCTCAGCCTGTGGTGGAGCCCGCGCCCAGCGAAGCCGAAGGTCCGGTCCTGCCGGAGGTCTCCGGTGACTGCGCGCTGATCGTCGAAGAAGAGCGTGAAGTCCGCGTCATCATCGGCGAGGTGCTGGCGGAGCTGGGTTACACGCCCCTGGCTGTCGCCGACAGCGCCACCGCCGTGGCCCTCATCGCCTCGGGCAGCCTGCGTATCGATCTGCTGGTGACCAGTCTCGGCCTCTCCGGGCTGGACGGCCGGCAACTGGCCGAGCAGGCGCGGGCCACCAGCCCCGGGCTGCCGGTGCTCTATCTGTCCGGTCAGGCGGACCCGGCGTCCCTGCCGGAGCTGGCGGAAGAGGGCGTCGAACTCATTGGCAAGCCCTTCGGTCTCGAAGAGCTGGCACGCTGCGTAAGGCGTCTGCGTCCGGGCGGCTGAGCCGATTGCGGCGAACTGTCGCGGCGCTCCAGGGTCGATCCTTCGTGTCGCAACGTCCGTTGCGGCTGCTGTCGTGTCGACAAGAAAAGGAGCGCTTCATGAAACGCCTGCCACCTGCGCCACCCGCGCGGATGCTCGTCCTGTCCCTGTCCATCGCCTTTCTCGCCGCCTGCGCCCATGAGGGCAGCAAGCCGGAAACCCCGACCTGGAGTTGGCGCGACGCCAGCAACGCCCGCGCCGTGCCGCCGGACCAGGCCTATCCCGAGCTGTTCGCCGCCGTGCAGCAGGGCAAGCTGTTCAGCGACCAGAAGCATTTCGTCGATGCCCTGCCCAAGCGCAATCCGGCCGACATCCGCCAGGACTACCTGGCCCAGCGCGACAAGCCGGGCTTCGACCTCAAGGCCTTTGTCAGCGCCAACTTCGAAGAATCCGATCCGATCAAGGCCGCACCGCCCAAGGCGGGGGCCGACCTGCCGACCCACGTCAAGGATCTCTGGCCGGTGCTGACCCGCCACTACGAAGAGGTGCCGGCCTACAGCAGCCTGCTGCCGCTGCCCAAGCCCTATGTGGTGCCGGGTGGACGCTTCCGCGAGGTCTACTACTGGGATTCCTACTTCACCATGCTGGGACTGGCCAAGGACGGGCGCACCGACCTGGTCCGCGACATGGTGGACAACTTCGCCCATGAGATCGACGTCTACGGCCACATCCCCAACGGCAATCGCAGCTACTACCTGAGTCGCTCGCAGCCGCCGTTCTTCGCCTACATGGTCGATCTGCAGGCCAGCCTGGAAGGCGACTCCGCCTATCGCCGCTACCTGCCGCAACTGCAGAAGGAATACGCCTACTGGATGGCCGGGGCCGAAGGCCTGCAACCGGGCCAGGCCAATGCCCATGTGGTCAGGCTGGCCGACGGCACCCTGCTCAATCGCTACTGGGATGCTCGCGATACCCCGCGCCAGGAGTCCTACCTGGAAGACCTGGCCACCGCCGCCCAGGCCAAGGGCCGACCGGCCGGCGAGGTCTATCGCGATCTGCGCGCCGGAGCCGAGAGTGGCTGGGACTTCTCCTCGCGCTGGCTGGGCGATGGCAAGACCCTGGCGACCATCCGCACCACCGCCATCGCCCCGGTGGACCTGAACAGCCTGCTCTATCACCTGGAACAGACCATCGCCAAGGCCTGCGAGAAGACCGGCGAGGCCAGTTGCGTCCAGGCCTACAGCCAGAAGGCCAAGACCCGCCAGCAGGCCATCGACCGCTACCTGTGGAATCCGGCCGGTTACTACACCGACTTCGACTGGCAGGCCAAGCGCCGTACCGACAAGGTTTCCGCCGCTACCCTGTTCCCGCTGTTCGTCGGTCTTGCCAGCCAGAGCAGCGCCGACCAGACCGCCGCGACCGTGGCCAACCAGCTGCTGCGTCCGGGCGGTATCGCCACCACCACGGTCAAGACCGGCCAGCAGTGGGACGAACCCAATGGCTGGGCACCGCTGCAGTGGGTGGCCGTGGACGGCCTGCGTCGCTACCAGCAGGACAAGCTGGCCGCCGACATTGGCACCCGCTTCCTGACCCAGGTGCAGAACCTCTACGCCCGCGAGCAGAAGCTGGTGGAGAAATACGACCTCACCGGCGGCCAGGGCGGCGGCGGCGGCGAGTACGAGCTGCAGGACGGCTTCGGCTGGACCAATGGCGTCACGCTCAAGCTGCTCGAGCTCTACAAACCGCAACCCGGCGCGAAATAAGGCCAAAGAAAAGGTCCGCCACGGCGGACCTTTTTCATAGTGTGAAAGTTTTGGGCTTGGGCTTGGGCTTCGCTACGCTCAACCCAATCTACGGGCCGCTCTTTTCCCCTCTCCCTCCGGGAGAGGGCCGGGGTGAGGGCAATCCCTATGCCAGCTCCATCCGGATACCGACTCCAGGCGTCAAAGCGGATCCACCGGCGGCGCATCGTCCTCGTCGGCCGGCAACTCCGCCGGATGCAGCCCCTCCGGATCTTCGTCCTCGGGCAACGGCAGGATGGCGTTCATCAACTGTACTCCGGATTGCGCGGATTCTTCTGCGGCAGGCGTTCCTCGATCGGCTTGTCATCCGGATCCTCGCCCACGGGCTCTTCTGGATCGGGCGCGATGTCCGGATCGATGTCCAGGTCGTCGGGGTTTTCCTTGATCTGATCGTTCATGCGGCCTCCGCGAGTGGTTGGTAAGCGTTGGGCAGAGCCCTCCACGCGAAGTTCGCCACCGGCGATCAGCGATAGCCTCTGGCCTGCAGATCGAACAGCTGGGCATAGCGGCCGCCGCTCGCCAGCAGCTGCTCGTGATCCCCTCGCTCGCGAATCTCGCCGCCTTCCAGCACCAGGATCTGATCGGCATTGCGCACGCTGGAGAAACGGTGCGAGATCAGCAAGGTCATGCGCTGCTGCGCCTGGGCGCGAAAGCGCTCGAAGATCACCGCCTCGGCGGCGGCGTCCAGCGCGGCGGTGGGTTCGTCCAGCACCAGGATGTCGGCGTCTTCGCGCATATAGGCGCGTGACAGGGCAATCTTCTGCCACTGCCCGCCGGACAACTCCTGGCCGCCCATGAACCAGCGTCCGAGCTGGGTCTCGTAGCCCTCGCGCAGACCGGCGATGACTTCGTCGGCCAGGCCCTGTTCGGCCGCCTTGCGCCAGCGCGCCCCGTCGTTGAAGGCCGTGGTGTCGCCGACCCCCAGATTTTCGCCAGCGGTGAGCTGGTAGCGGATGAAATCCTGGAAGATGACGCCAATGCGCCTGTGCAGGGCGGCCGGCTGCCACTCCTGCAGATCGCTGCCATCGAGCAGGATGCGTCCCTGAGTAGGCGCATGCAGCCGGGTCAGCAGCTTGATCAGGGTGGTCTTGCCCGAGCCGTTGGCGCCCACCAGGGCCAGGCTCTGGCCCGGCGCCAGGTGAAAGCTGATGTCCTTGAGCGTCGGTGCGGTCGCGCCCGGATAGGTGAAGCCGACCCCGTCGAATCTCAGGCCATCTCCGGGCTGGCTGCCGGCGGTGAGGCTGCCGCCCTCGGCGCTGGTCGGCTGGCCCAGGTAATCGTAGAGATTGCTCAGGTAGAGGCTGTCTTCGTAGAGTCCGCCAAGGGCCGTCAGGCTGGCGCTGACCGCGGCCTGGCCCTGGCGAAACAGGGTGAGATAGAGGGTCATCTGGCCCAGGCTCAGACGCCCGCGCACGGTATCGAGCACCACCCAGGCATAGGCGGCATAGAAGGCGAGGGTGCCCAGCAGGCCAAAGACGAAACCCCAGCCGTCACGTCTCAGGGTCAGGCGACGGTCCTCGGCATAGAGCTTGGTGAAGGTGGTGCGATAGCGCTCCAGCAGCAGCGGCGCCAGGCCGAACAGCTTGACTTCCTTGATGTAGGCCTCGTGGGAAAGCAGGGTCTCCAGGTAGGTCTGGCGGCGCGTCTCGGGTGCACGCCGACTGAACAGGCGAAAGGCATCGCCGGAAAAGCGCGCCTCGGCCAGAAACACCGGTAGGGCACCCACCACCAGCAGCAACAGCGCCCAGGGCGAGAAATGCACCAGCAGCACGGCGAAGCTGACGAGCGAGATCAGGTTCTGCAGCAGGGTCAGGGACTTGGTCACCAGCGCCAGCGGTCGGATGGACGCCTCGCGCCGGGCCCGCACCAGCTTGTCGTAGAAATCCGCGTCTTCGAATTGTGCCAGCGACAGGGTCTGGGCCTTTTCCAGGATCAGCAAATTCACGGTCTGCCCCAGGCGTACCCGCAGTAGCGATTGCTGCACCGACAGCAGCCGCTGGGCTCCCGCCAGGGCGGCCAGCACCCCGGCTTCGGCCAGCACGAACTTCAGCACTGGCCACAGCGGCGCCTGGCCCTGCTCGGCATGCAGCCGCATGGCCGCCACCACCGCATCGACGATGCGCTGCCCGAGCCAGGCGGCGAGGGCCGGCAGCAGGCCGGCGACCAGGGTGGCCAGAACCAGGCCGATCATCAGCGCGGGAGAGGTACTCCAGACCAGGCCGGCAGCGCGGCGCATCTGCTGTTGCACGATAGCGAAGGAAGTCGAGAGGGCCATGGCGGATCTTCGGCGAGGGTCAGCATTAGTCGAGGCGGCGGTCGCCATGTTCCCGAGGCTATGGCAAAAGGCTTACACGCACTGGTGTCACCTGGCCATGTTGCCATCTCGGCGGG
>NZ_JAQYZY010000057.1:0-114126 GCF_028640825.1 Pseudomonas sp. LA5 | reverse complement strand
TAACACCCAGCACCCCCGCTCAGTTCACTCTGGCGGGGGTGTTGTCTTTGCGGCGGGAAAAGTTTGGCCGGGCGTCAGGGGCTTGAGCGCTGGGAGCGGGCAATCGGCTAATCGGCTAGCGGACGCCTGAAGCCGCGTGGCTGAGGGTGCCCTCACCCTAGCCCTCTCCCGGGGGGGAGGGGACCAAAAGGGCGCGGCGGCGGCATTGGAGTAGTGCCTGCTAGGCAGGTGCCGCTTTACGTCCGCAAGAGCCCAAGAGCCCCAACAGCCCGGCTGCGCCGGGCTGTTGTGTTGGAAGCACGGCACAGAATCATCGTAGGTTGGCGCTGAGCGCAGCGAAGCCCAACGATGAGATCTGCTGCAGGGATCAAGCGAACGGCGGCAAGGCGGTGAGGGGGGCTTCCGGAGGTTGGGCTTCGCCAGGCTCAGCCCAATCCCCCTACAACGTTACGCGAGCAAGAAAAAGCCCGGCATGTGCCGGGCTTTTTGCGTTCAGGGTTTGCGGGCGATCAGGGTCGCGCGCAGGGGGGCGGGGAGGCCTTCGACGGTCAGGCTGGGATCTTCCGGGTTCAGGAAGTCCGGTAGCGACTGGAAGCCCATCCATTCGGTGGAGCGCTGTTCGTCTACGGTCGTGGGGGTAAGGTCCACCAGGCGGATGTCACGATAGCCTGCGCGTTGCAGCCAGAGTTGCAGCGCGGCCGCGGAGGGCAGGAACCAGACATTACGCATCTGGGCATAGCGGTCTTCGGGAACCAGGACGGTGGTGGCATCGCCCTCAACGACCAGGGTTTCCAGGACCAGCTCACCGCCGCTGTCGAGGCAGTTCTTCAGGTCCAGCAGGTGGTCGATGGGCGAGCGCCGATGGTAGAGCACGCCCATGGAGAAGACGGTATCGAAGCCGCCGTCCAGTGCGGGCAGTTCTTCCAGGGTCAGTGGCAGGTGCCAGGTCGGCAGGTCGGGCAGATAGCGCCGCAGGGCCTGGAACTGGCAGTGGAACAGCCAGTTGGGATCGACGCCCAGGACCAGGCTGGCTCCAGCACCGAGCATGCGCCACTGGTAGTAGCCGTTGCCGCTGCCGACATCCAGGACGCGTTTGCCCTGCAGATCCAGGTGGGGGGCGACCCGGTCCCACTTCCAGTCGGAGCGCCACTCGGTGTCCAGATGGAGATCGAACAACTGGAAGGGCCCCTTGCGCCAGGGCCGCAGTTGCAGCAGTGCCTCGCGCAGGACCTGGTGCTGCTCAGCGGTAGGAGCGCCGGCGAGGCGCACGGCCTCATGCAGGTCGACAGCTGCTACAGCGATTTCGGGGAGCGCATCGATACCCGCTTGCCAGCGCTGCAGATCGCCATGGCCACGGGCGTACTTGGCGGCCAGGACGGCTTCGAGGGACTGGGACCAGATGGCCAGCGGGGTATCCGCTAGCGCCTGTTGCAGGTCTGCGAGGTAAGGGGGCTGGGTCATGGCAGGGCGATCAGGGAGGTGAAGTTGAGGCACTGGAACCAGGGTTCGACGGTGGTGAAACCGGCGGCCTGCAGGCGTGCCCGGTGTTCGGCCAGGGTGTCGGTGAGCATGACGTTTTCCAGCGCGGTGCGTTTCTGGGCGATTTCCAGTTCGCTGTAGCCATTGGCTCTCTTGAAGTCCAGGTGCAGGCCGTTGAGCAATGCCTGGGTTTGAGCGTGCGGGAACCGGATCTTTTCCGACAGCAACAGGGCTCCTCCTGGCAGCAGGCTGTTGCGCAGACGGCTGAGCAGGCCCAGGCGCTGCTCCGGCGCGATGAACTGCAGGGTGAAGTTGAGCGCGATCACCGAGGCCGATGCGAGCGGAACCTCGAGGATGTCACCTTCCACCACTTCGACCGGCAGCAACTCCTCGTGCATCGAATCCTGGGCGCTGAGGTATTCGCGGCAGCGGGTGACCATGGCGGTGGAATTGTCGATGGCCACCACCCGGGTACCCTCGGCGCGGACATGACGGCGCAGGGCCTGGGTCACGGCGCCCAGGGAGCAGCCGAGATCATAGAGGCGGCTGTTGGGCTGGGCGAAACGCGCCGCGATGACGCCAAGATTCTCGACGATGGTGGGATAGCCCGGCACGGATCTCTTGATCATGTCGGGAAAGACGCGCACCACGTCTTCGTTGAAGGTGAAGTCGGCAGGAGGCTGCGGCGACGCGAACAGGCGGTCGGCTTCGCTCATGGGCGGTACCTGGAAAATCGAAAGGGGGCATTGTACCCCCGGCAGGCACTGCAGGACGTGGCTTCAGCGGATTTCGATACGGCAGTCGAAGCGTGCCTGGGGCTCGGCTTCGGCATCCCAGGGCTGGCGGGCCTGGAGTTCGAGATGGGCGCTGCCGGCGTTCTGGGCGCGGAAGCGCCAGAGGGACTGACCGGCGCTGCCAATGCCGCCCTGATCCTGGCGCTGTTCGCGAAAGACTTCCGGGCCGAGCTGCCTGAGGTTGTCGCTACGCTGGAGGATGCTCCAGCGATAGCCGCTGGTGGGATCGCTGGGCAGGGTCAGGGTCAGTTCCTGGCCCGTGTGCATGGCCAGCGGAGTGCAGTCGCTGTCGTCGCCCAGGATGAGGTTGCCACTCGGCTGGGTACTGCTGCAGCCGGCCAGGAGCAGACAGCCGCAGAACAGAAGACGGTTGGACATGAAAACCTCCGGGGTATGACGGCAAAACGCAGAGCATACCCCAAGAGATTGGCCGGTCAGACTAGAAGAGCACCTTGGCCACGTCGGCGAAGCGCTTGGCGAAGTGGACGGTCAGCCCTTCCCTGAGATAGGCGGGCAGCTCTTCGAAGTCACCACGATTGGGCTCCGGCAGGATCAGTTCGCTGATCTTCTGCCGTCGCGCGGCGATGACCTTTTCCCGTACCCCGCCGATGGGCAGTACCTGACCGGTGAGGGTCAGCTCGCCGGTCATGGCCACGTTCTTCTTCGGCGCCTGGTTGCGGGCCAGCGACAGCAGGGCGGAGGCCATGGTGACGCCGGCGCTGGGGCCGTCCTTGGGCGTGGCGCCTTCGGGGACGTGCAGGTGGACGAAGGCCTGGTCGAAGAAATTCGGATCGCCCTTGAAGTCCTTGAGGTGCGCGGTGACGTAGCTGTAGGCGATCTCGGCGGATTCCTTCATGACGTCACCCAGCTTGCCGGTGAGCTTGAAGCCGCGATTCAGGGTATGGATGCGCGTCGCCTCGATCGGCAGGGTGGCGCCGCCCATGCTGGTCCAGGCCAGGCCGGTGATGATGCCGACTCCGGACAGCACCTGCTCCTTGCGGAAAGGCGGTATGCCGAGGTAGTCCTCGAGATCCGAGGCACCTATCTTGACCTTGAGCTTGGGATCCTCGATGAGCCTGACCACCGCCTTGCGCACCAGCTTGCCCAGCTGCTTCTCCAGCTGGCGCACGCCGGCTTCGCGGGCATAGCCCTCCACCAGGGCCTTGAGGGCACTGTCGGTAAGCGTCAGGCGATCCTTGGGCACCCCGGCCTTGTCCAGTTGCTTGGGCCAGAGGTGGCGCTTGGCGATGGCCTGCTTCTCCTCGGCGATGTAGCCGGAAAGGCGGATGACCTCCATGCGGTCCAGCAGGGGGCCGGGGATGGAATCCAGGGTGTTGGCGGTACAGACAAACAGCACCTTGGACAGGTCCAGGCGCAGATCCAGGTAGTGGTCGAGGAAGTCGACGTTCTGCTCCGGATCCAGGGTCTCCAGCAGCGCCGAGGCCGGATCGCCCTGGTAGCTCTGGCCCATCTTGTCGATCTCGTCGAGCATGATGACCGGATTCATCACCTTGACGTCGCGCAGCGCCTGGACGAGCTTGCCGGGCATGGCACCGATATAGGTGCGCCGGTGCCCCTTGATCTCGGCTTCGTCCCTCATGCCACCCACGCTGAAGCGATAGAAGGGGCGGCCGAGGGATTCGGCGATGGATTTGCCGATGCTGGTCTTGCCCACCCCGGGCGGACCCACCAGCAGCACGATGGAGCCGGTCACCTCACCCTTGAAGGCGCCCACGGCGAGGAATTCGAGGATGCGATTCTTGATGTCATCGAGCCCGGCGTGGTGGCGGTCGAGTACCTTGCGCGCGTGCTTGAGGTCGAGCTTGTCCTGGCCGTGGACGCCCCAGGGCAGATCGGTGGCCCAATCCAGGTAGTTGCGGGTGACACCGTATTCCGGCGAGCCGGTCTCGAGGATGGACAGCTTGTTCAGCTCGTCCTCGATACGCTTCTGCGCGGCTTCGGGCAGGCTCTTGCCTTCCAGACGCTGGCGGAAGCTTTCGATGTCGCTGCTGCGATCGTCCTTGGTGATGCCCAGCTCCTGCTGGATCAGCTTGAGCTGCTCCTTGAGGAAGAATTCGCGCTGGCGCTCGTTGATCTTGCGATTGACCTCGGCGGACAGCTCCTTCTGCAGGCGGGCGACCTCGACCTCCTTGCGCAGCAGCGGCAGGACCTTTTCCATGCGCTGCAGCATGGGCACGGTATCGAGCACCTGCTGCAGTTCGTCGCCCGGCGCGGTGGTGAGGGCGGCGGCGAAGTCGGTCAGCGGCGAGGGGTCATTGGGGCTGAAGCGATTGAGATAGTTCTTCAGCTCTTCGCTGTAGAGCGGATTGAGCGGCAGCAGCTCCTTGATGGCGTTGATCAGCGCCATGCCGTAGGCCTTCACCTCGTCGCTGGGATCGGGGTTGGGGCGCAGGTGCTCGACCTCCACCAGGTAGGGCGGGCGCTGCCGGCGCAGCCAGCCGCGGATGCGCACCCGCGACAGGCCCTGGGCGACGAACTGCAGCTTGCCGTCCTGACGGGTGGCATGGTGAATGCGCACCAGGGTGCCATGCTGCGGCAGCTGGTCGGGATCGAAACCCTCGGCATCGCCGGGCTGCTGCTCCATGTAGAACAGCGCCAGGCAGTGGTGGTCGGTCTTGGCCACCAGTTCCAGGGTTTCCGCCCAGGGCTCTTCATTGACGATGACGGGCAGGACCTGGGCCGGGAAGAAGGGCCGGTTGTGGATGGGAATGACGTAGAGCTTGTCGGGAAGATTCTGGCCAGGCAGGACCAGGCCGGTCTGACCGGCTTCTTCGCTGAGAATATCCGCTTGATTGTCCTGATCGCTCATTGGCGTACCTTGGGCTTGGATGTGAGGCCAACATGGGGCGAGGGTGGCGCTTTTTCAACGCAGGCAAAGACCTGTCCTTCTTGACCGCCGGGTACCGCTCGAAGTGCGACGACCGGGACCGAGCCTGGCCACCGCGACGATAAAGATTCCTCCGGCACTGCCGCTAAAGCTGAAGTCACGCCGCGAAGTCGGCGAGAGTTTCCCAGGGCGCGTGGTGGAGAGCAGCGGGTGAATAAGCATTGGTTGGTAGCGGGATGGTTGGCTTTGGGCCTGGGAGCTGCGCAAGCGGCCGAGGTCGCGGTGCAGGTGGTCGATGGTCAGGGGGCGCCCCTGGCCGATGCCGTGGTGATGCTGTCGGGCCAGGGCCTGGTGCCCGAGCGGCAGCCCGCGGCCATTGATCAGCAGAATCGGCGATTCGTCCCCCATGTCCTGGCGGTGGCCACCGGGACGGCGGTGAGCTTTCCCAATACCGATGACATTCGCCATCAGGTGTATTCCTTTTCCAGTCCCAAGCGCTTCGAGCTGCCGCTCTACCACGGGCTTCCCAGCACACCGGTGGTGTTCGACCAGCCCGGCGTGGTGGTGGTGGGCTGCAACATCCATGACTGGATGGTGGGTTACGTCTACGTGACCACCGCCGGGCGCTCCGCGGTGACCGACAGTCAGGGTCGCGCCCGACTGGAGGCGCCGGACGGTCATTATCAGCTGGCGCTCTGGCATCCCGACCTCAGCGACAAGCAGGAGGTTGCCCAGCCTGCGCTGGACGTGGCGGGCAAGCCGGTGACCCTGAAACTCCAGCTGGCGGTCCAGCCGAAGCCGCAGCCTGCGGAACCGGCGAGCTCGGCTTTCGAGGATGCCTTCCACAAGGCCACGCACGATGAAGCTCATCCATAGTTTCCAGACCCGCATCGCCGGTAGCCTCTTCCTGCTGATGCTGGTGGTCATCACCCTGGTCTATCTGACGGTCAAGGCTGCCACCGAGGCCAGTGCCGTGCGCCAGTCCTATGACCAGCTCGACACCGGGGCGCGGGTATTCCGCCAGGTGCTGGACGGCCGCTGCCGCCGGCTGAACGATGCCGTGCGAGTGCTCGCCGCCGATTTCGGCTTTCGCGACGCCGTGGCCAGTGGCGATGTGCCGACGCTGAGGTCGGTGCTGGCCAACCACGGCGCCCGGGTGGGCGCGGGCGATACCTACCTGCTGGATCTGGACGGCCGGCTGATCGCCAGCACCGTGGCGGCGCATAGCGAAGGCGAGCGTCTGCCCGTTGCCATGGCGTCGGGCAATGACGGCAGTTGCGTGCTGGCCGGTACCGGCCTGCCGCAGTTGCGGGTCACGGTGCCGGTCCGTGCCCCTGTGCCCATCGCCCAGGTGGTGATGAGTTTCGCCATGGATCAGACCATGGCCGAGGAGTTTCGCTCGCTGATCAATCTGGACGTGGTGTTTCTCGGCGAAGCCGCGCTGATGGCCAGTACCCTGCCGGAGCAGGAGGGACGGCTGCTGCTGCATGAGCTGGCGACTTCACCCCAGGGCAGCGACATCTGGCAGCTGACCCTGGGCGGCCGGCTCTATCAGGTCAAGCGGCTGACCCTCGGGACCGCCGATCATCCGGTACAGGTCTATCTGCTGCGTTCGCTCGACGTGGCCATGGCCGAGTTCGAACCCCTGCTCAGGCAACTGGCGCTGATCGCCGGCGGTGCCCTGCTGGCGGCCTTGCTAGGTGCGCTCTGGCTTGCGCGCAACCTGGCCCAGCCGCTGCGGCAGCTGTCGGTGATGTCATGGCGCATCGGTCAGGGAGATTATGGGGTCAAGGTGGAGGTCCAGCGCCGTGACGAATTCGGCCGGCTGGCACAGGTGCTCGAAGAGATGCGCCAGGGGATCGCCGAGCGCGAGCAGCGGCTCAACCACAATGCCCTGCATGACGCCCTGACCGGTCTGCCCAATCGCATCCTGGCCGAGGAGCGACTGCGGGTCTTTATCGCCACCCAGTCCCAGGTGTCGCTGCTGTACCTGGGGCTGGATGGCTTCCAGGCGATCAACGAAAGCGCCGGGGTCGCCGGGGGTGATCGCATCCTCCGGATGGTGGCCGAGCGGGCCCAGGTGCTGCTGGCCGGGCGCGGCTGCGTGTCGCGCCCGGTAGGCGACGAATTTCTCGTGCAGTTCTGTCGCGTCGGCCTGGAAGGCGCGGTGGGTCTGGCCGAGCAACTGCGCCTGTCACTGGCCGAACCCATCGAATGGGAAGGCCAGCTGTTTCGGCTGAGTTGCCGGATCGGCGTCGTCGAGTATCCCCGCCATGGCGATGATCCGACCCTGCTGATCGAGCGCGCGCGCAGTGCCATGCTCGATGCCGGCCAGGTGCCGGATCGCCTCCGGGTCTATGATGAAGGTCGGGATGCGGCCCAGCAGCGGCGTCTGCAACTGGTCCACGACCTGCCGCTGGCGGGCGAACGGGGTGAATTGATGCTGGTGTTCCAACCCAAGGTGGCCCTGCAGGGCAATGGGCCGCACCAGGCCGAGGTGCTGCTGCGCTGGCGCCATGCCGAGCTGGGCATGGTCTCGCCGGGTGAATTCATTCCCCTGGCCGAGCACAGTGGCAGCATGGCCGGACTCACCCGCTGGGTAATCCAGGCGACTATCCGGCAGCTGGCGCTCTGGCAGACCCAGGATCGCGAGGTAAAGGTATCGGTGAACGTTTCGGCGGTCGACCTGGCCGATGCCCGCTTGCCCGAGCGCGTCATGGGCTGGCTCGATGACGCCGGCGTCTCGGCGCGGCAGCTGACCTTCGAGATTACCGAGAGCGCCATCATGGACGATCCCGAGGCGGCCATCGCGCTGCTGACGCAGCTGTCCGTGCTGGGCATCCGGCTGTCGGTGGACGACTACGGTACCGGGCATGCCTCCCTGGCGCACCTGAAGCGGCTGCCGGTGGACGAATTGAAGATCGACCAGTCCTTCGTGAAGGAACTGGCGCCGGGCAACGATGACGCCGTCATCGTCCGCTCGACCATCGAGATGGGCCACAACCTGGGCCTGGAAGTGGTCGCCGAGGGGGTCGAGGAAGCCCGGGCCCTGGCGCTGTTGCGCAGTTGGGGCTGCGATGTGATCCAGGGTTACTACATCAGCCGCCCGGTGCCGGCCGCGGAATTCGAGGCCTGGATGGAGCGGCAGAGCCAGCCGGTGCTGGAGGCGTTGTCATGAAGCACGGCTGGCTGCTGGCTGGCCTGCTGCTGGCAACCGCTGCCCAGGCCGACGGCGGCAAGCTGCTGGCCACCGGCGGCGCCAGCAGTCTGGAAGGCGCGGCGGGCGGCGGTATCACGCCCTGGGCGGTGATCGGTGGCTATGGCGAAAGCGGCCAGCCCGGCGCCACGGCCTTTGCCACCCGGGTGTGGACCGGTGACTACCGGCTCGATGCGGCCGGCGTGGCGGTGGCCTACGACAATCGGGTGGAAATGTCCTATGCCCGCCAGCGCCTGGACATGCCGACCCTGCGCCGCTTGATGAAGCTTGAGGAAGACAGCCTCAGCCAGGACATCGTCGGCGCCAAGGTGCGCCTGGCGGGCGACCTGATTTACGACCGGCTGCCGCAGCTAGCCGTGGGGGTGCAATACAAGCATCAACGGGATTTCGGCATTCCCGCTGCCGTGGGCGCGCGGCGCGACAGCGATGTCGAGGGCTACCTGGGCGCCAGTCGGCTGTTGCTGGGCGGTGCCTTCGGCTACAACCTCTTGCTCAACGTCGGTCTCAGGTACAGCCGCGCCAACGAGATGGGGCTGCTGGGCTTCGGTGGTGACCGCAACGACAGCCGTCAGTGGCTCAAGGAAGGCTCGGCCGCGGTGTTCTTCAATCCGCGCTGGGCGGTAGGCATGGAGTATCGCGAGAAGCCGCAGAATCTGTCCTTCACCCGGGAGAGCGACTGGGTGGATACCTTCGTCGGTTACTTCCCCAACAAGCACCTGTCGCTGGTGCTGGCCTATGCCTGGCTGGGCGAGATCGCCACCCTGGACGATCAGCAGGGTCTCTATCTGTCGCTGCAGGGGAGCTACTGATGCAGGGGAAAACGCTGGTACTGGCGGCGCTGCTGCTGATGCTGGGGTGCACGCCTCAGCCGCCGACGGGTGATCGGCTCTATCAGGAGCTGGGTGGCCAGCCCGGCATCACCCGGATCGTCGAGGGGATGCTGCTCAATGTGGCGCATGACGGGCGGATCCGGCACTACTTCGCCAACGTCGATATCGCGCGACTGCGCAGTCTGCTCATCCAGAAATTCTGCGTCGATGCGGGCGGTCCCTGCCGCTATGAAGGGGCGAGCATGGCGGAAAGTCATCGCGGTCTGAATCTGCAACCCGCCGACTTCAATGCCCTGGTGGAAGACCTGCAACTGGCCATGCAGCGTGAGGACGTTCCGGAGCGGGCGCAGAATGCCCTGCTGGCACGCCTGGCCCCGCAGCGCGGCCAGGTGATACGCCAGTAGTCTGCCGGCCGTCGCCGATGTCGAACCCCAGGCGGTGGAGAGCCTTCCTAGGCAAGACGCCTACGCGAGGGATACGGCTTGAGCAAGACGACTTCGGCGGCCGATCTCGGCCTGATGCTGGAGGTGGACGACGAATCGGCGCTGTTTGGCTGGTTCCTGGCGAGCTACCTGTTCGGCAAACGCATCTCCCAGGGTATCGCCGCCCAGGCCTGGACGGTGCTCTATCGCACCTATGGTCGCGACACGCCGCGCAAGCTGCTCAATCTGAGCTGGCGGCAATTGGTCGGCTATCTCGGCGAAGGGCATTACCGGCGTTATGACGAGAGCACGGCCACGCGCCTGCTGGACGTCTGTCTCCATCTACAGGAGGAGTATGGCGGCAGCTTCGTGAGATTGCGTGACGCCAGTACGGACCATGCGGATTTCGAGGCGCGTCTACAGCGGCTGAAGGGGGTCGGGCCCAAGACCTGTGAGATCTTCATGCGCGAAGCAGGGCCGCTATTATTTCCTGACTGAATGCACACCGCCGGCACGGGGCCGGCGGTGTCTAGGACGAGCGAGCCGCCGTTACTTGCCCAGGTCGGCCTTGAGCCGGCTGCCGGCATAGGCCTGGGCGTCCTTGGCCTTTTGCACCACGGCAGCGGTGCCAAAGAACTCGTGGGTAACACCCGGATAGACCTTGCGCTGCACCTGCACGCCGGCCTGGCGCAGGGCGGTTTCCAGGAAGCCACCGTCATCCCGCAGGGGATCGATCTCGGCATTGACGATGGTTACCGGCGGCAGGCCGGCGAGGTCGGCCCGGGTCAGATCCAGGCGTGGATCCTTGAGGTCGGCGGGCGTACGGGTCACCTGCTCGACAAACCACAGCATCATCGGCCGGTTGAGCGGCTTGGCGTCGTCATACTGTTCATAGGACTGGGTATGGGTGTTGGTCTGGGCCACCGGATAGACCGACAGCACGTGCTTGGGCGCGGTGAGACCAGCCTTGCGCGCCGCCACGGCGGTCGCCACCGCCAGGTTGCCCCCGGCGCTTTCGCCGGCCAGGGCCAGGCGCTGCGGATCGCCATTCAGCGAGGCGGCATGGGTAGTCACCCAGCGATAGGCCGCCAGGGCGTCGTCATGGGCGGCGGGAAACTTGTATTCGGGCGCCTGGCGATAGTCCACCGACACCACGATGGCATTGGCCTGCTTGGCCAGACCGCGGGCGCCAGCGTCGTAGACGTTGCGATCGGCGAACACCCAGCCGCCGCCATGGAAATATAGGATGACCGGGAAGGGACCCTGGCCTTCGGGGGTGTAGATACGGGCCGGCAGCACACCGGCGGCGCCGTCGACGGCGCGGTCGACACTGGTAACGCCCGGCACCAGGGCTTCGGGCTGGGTGGGACGACCTTCGTCCTGCAGGACGCCCTTGACCGCATCGGCGATGGTAGGCTGCTTGCGGGCCTGCTGGGCGGTGAGTTTTTCCACGGCCTTGGGATCGAAGCTGGCGTACTTGTCGAGCACCTTCTGCATGTCGGCATCGGTACGCGCCATGCTCTTGGCATTGCTGACCGCTTCGGCACCCAGCGAACGTTTTTCCGGATCGCGGGCGCAGCCGGTCAGGGCGAGGCCGGCGCCAACCAGGGCCAGGGCGAGGAGGGTGGGTTTGCTACGCAAGACGGACAGCGGCATGGCGAAGATCCTGTGCGAATTCGAGGGGACTACCCTTAAACCGACATGCTTATCGCGCGAGAGGTTCCAGCGAACCGCCGGCAGGACCCTGGTGATCTTCCTGCTGGGACTGGTGGGTACCCACGCCTTCGCCGAGCCGGCGGCCTACTGGCGCTGGCGCAGCAACACGGATGGCCAGGAGTTCTGTACCCAGACGCCGCCGGGCGCGGGCTGGGTCAGGGTCGCGGGGCCCTTTCGCGATCTGCAGTGTCGCGAGCCGGGCAATCTGCCATTGCGCCGCTGGGCCGTACCGCCGCAACAGCGCTTCTAGTTCGAGGTCTCGGCAGCCTTGAGCAGGGAGGCGCCGAGCTCGCCTTCGTAGCGTTGCCACACCGGGCGCATGGCCTCGCGCCAGCGGGTCCGCTGCTCGGGGGTGAGGGTGATGATCTCGCTGCCGCCCGCGGCGGCGATGCGCGCGCGATCGCGCTGATTTTCCGCCTCGGATTGCTTCTTCACCTCGAAGGTCACCTGGTCGATGATTTCCTCCAGGGTGCTGCGTACGGCGAAGGGCAGGGTGCGCCAGCGATCCGCCTTGACGATCAGCATGTAGTCCAGGGCGCCGTGATTGCTTTCGGTGAAATAGCGCTGCTGCTGATCGAGGCGCTGACTCCAGTAGTTGGACCAGGTGTTCTCGGTGGCATTGACGGTGCCCGTGGTGAGCGCCTGCAGGGTCTGGTTGAAGGGCAGCCTGACCGCCGTGGCGCCGAGGGCCTCGAATTGGCTCTGCAGGACGTCGGAATTCTGGATGCGGAATACCAGCCCCCTGGCATCGCCGGGTTCGCGCAAGGGTTTGCGCGCCGCCAGCTGCTTGAGGCCGTTGGGCCAGTAGGCCAGGCCGATGATGCCGGCCGGCTCCAGACTGTGCAGCAGCTGGCGACCACTGGGGCGGGCCTGGAAGTGATCGAGGGCCGCGCGACTCTCGAACAGGAAGGGCAGGTCGAACAGCTTGAGCTTGGGACTGAGTTCGGTGAGCTTGCTGATCGCCGGCGCCAGGATGTCGACCTTGCCGTCCTGCAGCGCCTGGAGTTCGTTGGCGTCGGTGAAGGCCGTGCCGCTGGGCATCACCTCCAGCTGGACCTGCCCGGCGAGGCGCTGCGCCACCAGTTGCTGGAACAGCTGAGCACCCTTGCCCTTGGGGGTCTCCGGTGCCACCACATGGGAAAACCTCAGAGTAATGACATCAGCGTAGCTGGAGGTCATGGGCAGGGCAGCAGAGAGCAGGGCGCAAAGGCCCAGGATCGACGGTTTCATGGCAGGTCCTGGTGGTTATTCTTGGAATCCTTATAGGCGTACTTTACCAGTGCGACGTCAGGTCGCAGGGCCTGTGGGGAGGCGTTGGCTGCCGTTTGGCGGATGACCGGGAGAATCGGCGTCGCGCTGGCGTTCCAACGTCCACACCCCAAGAGAAGGATGCGTCCATGAATACCGCTCAAACCGTTCGTTTGCCCGATGGCACTACCGTTCCGGCGCTGGGCCAGGGAACCTGGCGCATGGGCGAGAACGCCGACCTGCATCGCCAGGAGGTCAGCGCCCTGCGTCAGGGCCTGGACCTGGGGCTCACCCTGATCGACACCGCCGAGATGTATGGCGAAGGCCGCGCCGAGGAACTGGTTGGCGAAGCCATCGCCGGGCGGCGGGACGAGGTGTTCCTGGTGAGCAAGTTCTATCCGAAGAATGCCACCGAAGCCGGGGTACCTTTGGCCTGCGAACGCAGCCTGAAGCGCCTGGGCACCGATGTCATCGACCTCTATCTGCTGCACTGGCGCGGCCAGGTGCCGCTGATCGAGACGGTCATGGCGCTGGAGAAGCTGCGCGACGAAGGCAAGATCCGCCACTGGGGCGTGTCCAATCTCGACACCAGCGACATGCTCGAATTGAACGATGATCGCTGCAGCGCCAACCAGGTGCTCTACAATCTGGAACAGCGCGGCATCGAGCATGACCTGCTGCCCTGGAGCCAGCGTCAGCAGATGCCGGTGATGGCCTATTGTCCGCTGGGGCAGGGCGGCGATCTCTTGCGGCACCCCACCTTGGCAACCCTGGCCGAGCGGCATCAGGCCACCCCGGCGCAGATCGCCCTGGCCTGGGTGCTGCGTCAGCCGGGCGTGATCGCCATTCCCAAGGCGGGCGATGCCGGACATCTCGAAGAGAATGCGCGGGCCTTGGATCTGCGCCTGAGCGAAGAAGACTTCGCGCTGCTCGACGGTGCCTTTCCGCCGCCGCAAAGCAAGACGCCGCTGGCGATCATCTAGCCGCCGCGGATCAGCCGGCGCAGGGGAAAGCGAGTGGGGTGGCAGGCTTCGGCCACCCGTCGGGCCACCGGCAGGGGTTCGTCTTCCAGCCAGGCCGCCAGCAGTTCGGCGGCCAGCGGGGTGGTGCCCAGGCCACGCGAGCCGTGCGCCAGATTCACATAGAGTCCCGTACGCCAGGGCGCCGCCTGCTCGGGTACCTGGCGGGCGTCGTAGGCTAGCGCCTGATACTGCTGGGCGAAGGCGACTTCATCCGCGACCGGCCCGACCAGGGGCAGATAGTCCGGCGAGGTGCAGCGAAAGGCCACCCGACCGTCCAGTGCCTCGGCCTGGTAGCTGGCGGCCAGCTCGGGCGACAGCTCGGCGAGCAGCTGCAGATTGCTCTGGTGTTCCGCCTGGCTGGGTTCGGTGTCGTCCCGGTCGAAGACGAAGCTGGCGCCCAGGCAATGCCGACTCTCCCGCGCCGGAGCAAGATAGCCTTCGCCGCAGACCACGGTCGCCAGCGCCTGGCTGTCCGGGGTTTCCGGCAGCGCGGACAACTGTCCACGAATCGCCTTGAGCGGCAGCTCAGGCAGCAGCGTCCTGGCCTGGGCGGCGCTGGCCACCACGACCACCGTCGCCACCAGTGACTCACCCTGGGTGCGGGCCTGCCAGCCATGCTCGGTTTGTTGCAGAGCGGTCACCTCGGTATGGGTGACCAGCTCGATGTTCGGATGGGTCAGCCAGTGCGCGCACAGGGCGGGCGGATGCACCCAGCCCCCTTCCGGAAAAAACAGGCCACCCGCTGTCAGAGCGATGCCGGCCCTGTTGCTGGCGGCTTCCCTATCCAGCGGTTGCAGCAGATCGGCGGGGAAGTGCGCCGCCAATTGCGCCTGCCGCTGGGCGTCCTTGTCCGTCAGCGCCAGTTGCAGCACTCCACAGGGTGACCAGGCGGCACCCGGAGGCAGTGCCTGGAGCTCGCGCAGGGTCAGGCCGAAGCCGTCGAGGATCAGCCGACTGAGCGGGGTGTCATGGGCCGACAGCTTGAGATAGAGCACCCCCTGGGGATTGCCGGAGGCTTCCTGGGCGGGCGCCCCGTGGCGCTCGACGACCCGGACCTGCCAGCCGCGGCGCGCGAGACTGGCGGCGGTGGCGCAACCGGCCAGGCCGGCGCCTATGACCAGCGCCGTGCGCGGGCCCCGGGGGCGCGGTGGGCGGGCATACCAGGGTACGGCGGCAGGAGTGACCGGGCGTTCCAGCGCGCCGGCCAGCATTTCCCGCTTGTGGCCGAAGCCGGGCACCTTGGCCATGGCGAAACCGGCCTCGTTGAGGCCACGGCGGACGAAGCCGGCACAGGTGAAGGTCGCCAGGGTGGTGCCGGCGTGGGACAGCCGCGCCAGTTCGGCGAACAGCGCGGGCGTCCACATCTCGGGATTCTTGGCCGGGGCGAAGCCGTCCAGGAACCAGGCGTCGCACCGGGCATCCAGTTCGGGCAGGCGCTCCAGCACATCGCCGACCAGCAGGGTCAGGGTGACGCGCCCGTCGTCCAGGATCAGGCGCTGGAAGCCCGGATGGATGGCCTGGTACTGCCGCTGCAGCGCCGCGCTGTAGGGGGCGAGTTCCGGCCAGAGGGTCAGTGCCTGGGCGAGATCGGCGGCGGTCAGTGGAAAGCGCTCGACGCTGACGAAATGCAGGCGTGCTTCCTTTGGAGCCAAGGCGGCGAAGAGTTGCCAGGCACAGAGGAAGTTGAGGCCGGTGCCGAAGCCCGTCTCGCCTATAGTGAAGACCTCTCCCGCGGCCAGCGCGGTGAAGCGTTCGGACAGGCGATTCTGCTGCAGGAAGACGTAGCGCGTCTCTTCCAGGCCGCTGGCACGGGAAAAGTAGACATCGCCATAGGTGCGGGAGAGCGGTTGCCCGGAGGCGTCCCAGTCGAGCTGGGCGTGCTGGAAGTCGGTCATGAGCGGCGCGGCCTGGCATTCAGGGCGCGCAGTCTAAAGGATCGAGCGCAGGCGGTCAGACGTTGCTGACGGATTGGCGCATCAGGCCCTGAGAGGTTTGCAGCCGTTCGACATAGCGATCGATCTGGTTGAGGGCTTCCTCGCGGCTGAAGAAGGGGCCTTCCAGGGTGCCTTCGCGGGTGGTGAAGAAGAACTGGCCGTTGACCACGCTGACGCGCTCGCTACGGAAATGGGTGGTGGCACCAGGGTCGTCATTGCGTTTGCCGAACATGAGAATCTCCTCCTCGTCTTGCCAACAGACCATGGCGAGCGCTGCGGGTTGCCCCGCTCGGCCGAATTGCGGTCCGTCGATCTTCCTTAGGTGTAGCACCCTAGCGGGCGCTGCGCCCGGGTGGAAAAAGCGCGACGGAATTGTGAGGATGATCACGCGGCACGTGGCGTCGCGACCGGGGGATGGCCCAAGAGGGGTCGGCTTTCGCGTTATAACCACAGCGTGATCCGATCTTTCCCGCCCGCTCTGGTGGGCGGCATAGTGCCGCTATCCCTACCTGCATCAGGAGAACTGCCAATGACCATCCGTCTGGGCGACATCGCCCCCGATTTCGAACAGGATTCCAGCCTGGGTCGCATCCGCTTCCACGAGTGGCTGGGCGACAGCTGGGGCGTACTGTTCTCCCATCCGGCCGACTTCACCCCGGTCTGCACCACCGAACTGGGCCTCACCGCCAAGCTCAAGGACGAATTCGCCAAGCGCGACGTCAAGGTGATCGCCCTCTCGGTGGACGGTCTGGAATCGCACCAGGGCTGGATCAAGGACATCGAGGAAACCCAGGCCACCGCCGTGGGCTTTCCGATCCTGGCCGACGCCGATCGCAGCGTCTCGACCCTCTACGACATGATTCACCCCAACGCCAACGACACCCTCACCGTGCGTTCACTGTTCATCATCGATCCGCAGAAGAAGGTGCGGCTGTCGATCACCTATCCGGCCAGCACCGGGCGCAACTTCGACGAGATCCTGCGGGTGATCGATTCCCTGCAGCTCACCGACAACCACAAGGTGGCGACCCCGGGCAACTGGAAGGATGGCGACGACGTGGTCATCGTGCCGTCGCTCAAGGACGAGGAAGAACTCAAGCGGCGTTTCCCCAAGGGCTACACCGCGGTGAAACCCTATCTGCGCCTGACGCCCCAGCCCAATCGCTGAAATTTCCTGCGACAACCCGACCCCGGCTCAAGCCGGGGTTTTGTTTTTCTGGTTATAACCAAGTGCCGAAAGGGTATTTTTAGGGAATAAACACCCGCTGCTAAGGTCCGCTCATTCCTTTTTCGAGCGGCGCGATACCGCTCTTTTTTCTCCAGGAGACGGCGATGCAGGTGGTGACTTTGGCAGGCAGTCCGGCAGCGCGCTCGCGCTCCAGCGGCGTGCTGGATCTGGCAGCGAACTGGCTGCAGGGGCGCGGCGTGGAACTGTCCCGCTGGCGCATCCAGGACTTTCCCGCCGCCGACCTCATCGGCGCCCGTTTCGACAGCCCGCCAGTGGTGGAACTGATCGCCCAGCTGCAGGCCGCCGATGGCCTGGTGATCGCCACCCCGGTCTACAAGGCCTCCCTGGCCGGCGCCCTCAAGACGCTGCTGGACCTGCTGCCCGAACGCGCCTTGGCACTCAAGGTGGTGCTGCCCCTGGCCACCGCCGGCTCCAGCGGTCATCTCCTGGCCATCGACTACGCGCTGAAGCCGGTGCTCTCGGCGCTCAAGGCCCAGGAAATCCTCAACGGCGTCTTCGCCGACGACAGCCAGGTCAGCTACACCGAGACCGGGGTCGCCCTGACCCCGGCGCTGGAGCAGCGCCTGCACGAATCCCTCGAACAATTTCACGCGGCCCTGGTGCGGCGTCCCCAACCCCTGACCCCCGAGCTGCTGGCCGATCGCATCGGCCAGGCGCGCTGGGGCATCTGACCAGGAGCCTTAGTCATGCAGTTCTCCTTCTCGCGCTCGCTGCTCGCCGTTTCCCTGCTGACCCTGGCCGCCGGCCTGGCCCAGGCGGAAGAGACGGTGCGCATCGGCTACCAGAAGTACGGCACCCTGATCACCCTCAAGGCCCGCGGCACCCTGGAGCAGCGCCTGGCCAAGGACGGCGTCAAGGTGCAATGGACCGAATTCCCCGGTGGCCCGCAGCTGCTGGAAGGCCTCAACGTCGGCAGCATCGACTTTGGCGTGACGGGGGAGACGCCACCGGTGTTCGCCCAGGCCGCCGGCGCCGATCTGGTCTATGTGGCCCACGAGCCGCCGGCGCCCACCAGCGAAGCCATCCTGGTGCCCAAGGATTCGCCGATCCGGTCGCTGGCCGATCTCAAGGGCAAGAAGATCGCCCTGAACAAGGGCTCCAACGTCCATTACCTGCTGGTTCAGGCGCTGGCCAAGGCCGGCATTCCCTATCGCGACATCCAGCCGGTCTATCTGCCGCCCGCCGATGCCCGGGCCGCCTTCGAGCGCGGCGCGGTGGACGCCTGGGTGATCTGGGATCCCTACCAGGCCGCTGCCGAGACGCAACTGCAGGCGCGCACCCTGACCGATGCCACCGGCCTGGCCGACAACCACCAGTTCTATCTGGCTACCCGCAGCTTCGCCAAGGCTCATCCCGAGCAGGTCGGCGCCATCGTCGACGAGGTGCGCTCGGTGGGCGAGTGGGCCAAGGCCCACCCGGACCAGGTCGCCGCCCAGGTGGCGCCGCTGCTGAACCTGCCGCTGGACACCGCCGAGCGGGTGGTCAGGCGCCAGGGCTATGGCGCCCGCTTCATCAGTCCCGAGGTCGCCGCGCAGCAGCAGAAGATCGCCGACGCCTTCACCGCCCTCAAGTTGATTCCCAAGCCGCTGGTCATCCGTGACGTGGTGTGGACCCCGCCCGCCAGTCTGCAGACCGCTGCCGCCAAACCCTGATTTCGCCTGCTGGAGAAAGCCCCATGAGTCTCGATATCTTCTGGTTCCTGCCGACCCACGGCGATGGCCGCTACCTGGGTACCGCCGAAGGCGCCCGCGCCGTCGACCACGGCTACCTGAGCCAGGTCGCCCAGGCTGCCGACCGCCTGGGCTTCGGCGGGGTGCTGATCCCCACCGGCCGCAGTTGCGAGGATTCCTGGCTGGTGGCCGCCTCGCTGATCCCGGTCACCCAGAAACTCAAGTTCCTGGTAGCCCTGCGCCCCGGGATCATCTCGCCCACCGTGGCAGCGCGGCAGGCGGCCACCCTGGATCGCCTCTCCGGCGGCCGGGCGCTGTTCAACCTGGTCACCGGCGGCGATCCGGACGAACTGGCCGGTGACGGCCTGCACCTGTCCCACAGCGAAAGATACGAAGCCTCGGTGGAATTCACCCGCATCTGGCGTCGCGTGCTGGAAGGCGAGACGGTGGACTACGACGGCAAGCACATCCAGGTGAAGGGCGCCAAGCTGCTCTATCCGCCGCTGCAGCAACCGCGCCCGCCGCTGTACTTCGGCGGCTCCTCCGATGCCGCCCAGGACCTCGCCGCCGAGCAGGTGGAGCTCTACCTGACCTGGGGCGAGCCCCTGGACGCGGTGCGCGAGAAGATCGAGGCGGTCAGGGCCAAGGCCGCGGCCCAGGGCCGCACGGTGCGCTTCGGCATCCGCCTGCACGTGATCGTCCGCGAGACCAATGAAGAGGCCTGGCGGGCCGCCGACCGGCTGATCGCCAATCTGGACGACGCCACCATCGAAAAGGCCCAGGCCGCCTTCGCCCGCTTCGATTCCGTCGGCCAGCAGCGCATGGCGGCCCTGCACGGGGGCCGTCGCGACAAGCTGGAGATCGCGCCCAACCTCTGGGCCGGTGTCGGCCTGGTGCGTGGCGGTGCCGGGACCGCGCTGGTCGGCGACGGTCCCACCGTGGCCGCGCGGGTCAAGGAATATGCCGCCCTCGGCATCGACACCTTCATCTTCTCCGGCTATCCGCACCTCGAAGAATCCTATCGGGTGGCCGAACTGCTGTTCCCGCACCTGCCGGTCAAGCGGCCGACCCAGGTCGAAGGCGCCAATTACGTGAGTCCCTTCGGCGAGATGGTGGCCAACGACATCCTGCCGCAGAAAGCGGCGCAGAGCTGAGGGAGGCAGGCATGAACAGCACGATCGAACGTCAACTGCAGCGCCTGGCGCCCTGGGTGGTGCCGGTGGCCCTGATCGTCGCCTGGCAGCTGGCGGTCAGCAGCGGCCTGCTGTCCAGTCGCATCCTGCCGTCGCCGGCGGCGGTGCTGGCAGCGGGCTGGAGTCTGGTCAAGAGCGGCGAGCTCTGGCAACACCTGGCCATCAGCGGCTGGCGCGCCGGCATCGGCTTCGCCATCGGCGGCAGCATCGGCCTGGCGCTGGGCTTCATCACCGGGCTGTCGAAATGGGGCGAGCGCCTGCTCGACAGCACCCTGCAGATGGTGCGCAACGTGCCGCACCTGGCGCTGATCCCGCTGGTGATCCTCTGGTTCGGCATCGACGAGTCGGCCAAGTTGTTCCTGGTGGCCCTCGGGGTGTTCTTTCCCATCTACCTCAACACCTACCACGGCATCCGCAACGTCGATCCGGCGCTGGTGGAGATGGCCCGCAGCTACGGCCTCTCCGGGGCGCGGCTGTTCTGGCACGTGGTGCTGCCGGGCGCCTTGCCGGCCATCCTGGTGGGGGTGCGCTTCGCCCTCGGCCTGATGTGGCTGACGCTGATCGTCGCCGAGACCATTTCCGCCAGCTCCGGCATCGGCTACCTGGCGATGAACGCCCGGGAATTCCTGCAAACCGACATCGTGGTGCTGGCCATCCTGCTCTACGCCATCCTCGGCAAGCTGGCGGATCTCGCCGCCCGCGGCCTGGAGCGTGCCTGGCTGCGCTGGCACCCGGCCTATCAGAAGGGAGCCCACGCATGACCAGTCTGCAAGCCGTTCCGCCGCTCTCGCGGGGCATCGCCCTGAAGCTGCAACAGGTGGTGAAGACCTTTGGCGAGCGCACCGTGCTCCACGGGATCGATCTGCAGATCCCGGCTAGCCAGTTCGTTGCCGTGGTGGGCCGCAGTGGCTGCGGCAAGAGCACCCTGCTGCGCCTGGTGGCCGGTCTTGACCGCGCCAGTGGCGGCACCCTGCTGGGGCAGGACGAACCCCTGGCGGAGCACCGCGAGGACACCCGGCTGATGTTCCAGGATGCGCGCCTGCTGCCCTGGAAACGCATCATCGACAACGTCGGCCTGGGCCTCAGGGGCGACTGGAAACCGCGCGCCCTGGAAGCCCTGGCGGCGGTCGGCCTGGCCGATCGCGCCCAGGAGTGGCCCTCGGCACTATCCGGCGGCCAGAAGCAGCGCGTGGCCCTGGCCCGCGCCCTGATCCACCAGCCGCGCCTGCTGCTGCTGGACGAACCGCTGGGCGCCCTGGATGCCCTGACCCGGATCGAGATGCAGCAGCTCATCGAAGGCCTCTGGCAGCGCCACGGCTTCACCGTGCTGCTGGTGACCCATGACGTAGGCGAGGCGGTAGCCCTGGCCGACCGCGTGGTGCTCATCGAAGACGGCCATGTCGGTCTGGATCTCGACGTCAACCTGGCGCGCCCCCGGGCCGCCGGCGATGCCCAACTGGCGCGCCTGGAAGCCGAGGTACTGGCCCGGGTGCTGCAGCAACCGCTCAATCCCGATCTACCCGAAATCGTGCAACCCCTGCCCACGCAACTGCGTTGGGCCTACTGATCGCTCATCCGAGGAGTTCTGCCATGACCATCAAGGCCATCAACGTTCGCAACCAGTTCAAGGGCACCATCAAGGAAATCATCGAAGGCTCGGTGCTCTCCGAGATCGACGTCCAGACCGCCGCCGGCATCGTCACCTCCGTCATCACCACCCGCTCGGTCAAGGAGCTGGAACTGGTGGTGGGCAGCGAGGTGATCGCCTTCGTCAAATCCACCGAGGTGTCAATCGCCAAGCTGTGATGCGGCCCTGGTGGTGAGGAAACCCGCCCTGGTGGCGGGTTTTTTGTTTTGGCCTTGAGATGTTGGGCTCGAGAAGGCAAGCCGCTCCCCGTGGCAGACACGCCAGCGCCCCGGCTGAGCCAGGGAAGCGCCTGGGACCGGGGCGTTATGAAAGATTCGGAAGAGCGGGGATCAGGCGACGTGCAGGCCCTGGCTCGACCCCAGCTTCGCCAGGTGGATCAGGCCTTCTTCCCACTGCCGATGCCCGGAGCGGGTATTGATATGGCCGGCACCCGGGAGGATGTCCAGGTCGCTATCCCAGTCGCGTGCCAGGGCTTCGGCCCGCGCGAGACTGATGGCTTGATCGTTGTCCGAAGTCACTATCCGCGAACGAAAGGGCAGTGGCTCCTGTGGCAAGGGCGCGAAACCCACCAGCTCCGCCGGGCAACCCGGGCGCTCGACGTCGGCCGGCGCCACCAGCAAGGCCGCCAGCACCCGCTGCCGACGGGCCACCGGGGCACTGGCCGCCCAACGCGCGACGGTCACGCAGCCCAGGCTATGGGCGATCAGCACCACCGGCGCATTGGCTTGGGCGATGGCTCTGTCGAGCGCGGCGACCCAGAGCTGCGGATCGGGACGCTGCCAGTCGTCCTGCTCGACGCGATGGGCGTCAGGCAGCAGCCGCTGCCAGTGGGTCTGCCAGTGATCAGGGCCGGAACCTTGCCAGCCAGGAAGGATGAGATAGCGGGTCATGGCGGAGCTCCGCAGACGAAAGGGAAAGCCGATAGTGCCGCTGGATGATCCGCAGGAGAAAGAATAAAAGGCGCTTTGGTTATGCCTGGAGCTTGGGTCGCGGTAGACCCGTAGGTTGGGCTCAGACGGCGCCATCGTCGAAGCCCAACAGGGCCAGTGTCGAAGTGCTGTTGGGCTTCGCTGGCGCTCAACCCAACCTACCAAGGCCCTTGGGTGGACTATTCGTTCCGTCCCAACCGCTCCACTTCCTGCAACCAGCGCAGCCGCTGTTCCTCGTCCGCCGCTCGCACCGGCGAGTACTCGTGGACCTGCAGCACCTGGATGCCGCAGGCTTCCAGGCCTTCCTGGATGCCCTGGCGATGGGGCGCCTGGTTGCGCAGGCGCTGCCAGGGAGAGGGCGGGGTGTCGGAGGTGACCAGCAACTCGGCGCTGCGGCCGGTCAGCAGGGGCTCGCCGCCCCAGGTCTGGTCGCGCTGGGCGAAGGCGAAGCCCGGTTGCAGAACCCGCTCCAGAAAACCCGCCAGTACCGCCGGCAGGCCGTTCCACCACACCGGATAGATGAACACCAGGTGCTCGGCCCAGTGGATCTGCCGTTGGGCTTCCAGCAGATCCGGCTCCAGGGTCTGGGAGAGGTCATAGCCTTCGCGCAGTACCGGATCGAACTGGGCGTCGGCCAGCTTGAGCTGACGCACCACCTGGCCGCTGGCCTGGGCGCCTAGGACATAGGCGTCGGCCAGCGACTGGCAGAAACTGGTGCGCTTGGGATTGCCCTGGATGACCAGCAGGCGCCGGCCATCTCCCTCCAGCGGCGTGGCGCCGCGGGCCTCAGCCACGGCCACCGGCTTCCAGCATGGTTTCCGGACGGACCCACTCGTCGAACTGCGCATCGGTCAGATAGCCGAGCTCCAGCGCGGCGGCGCGCAGGGTCTTGTTCTCGCCGTAGGCCTTCTTGGCGATCTCGGCGGCCTTGTCGTAGCCGATGTGCGGATTGAGCGCCGTCACCAGCATCAGCCCCTGTTCCAGGTGTTCGGCCATCTTGTGCTCGTCCGGCTCCATGCCGGTGACGCAATGGGTGTTGAAGTTGCGACTGCCATCGGCCAGCAGGCGGATGGATTCCAGCACGTTGTGGGCAATCACCGGCTTGTAGACATTGAGCTGCAGATGGCCTTGGCTGGCGGCGAAACCGACGGTGACGTCATTGCCGATCACCTGGCAGGCCAGCATCGACAGCGCCTCGCACTGGGTCGGGTTGACCTTGCCCGGCATGATGGAACTGCCCGGCTCGTTGGCCGGCAGCTTTACCTCGGCGAAGCCCGCGCGCGGACCGGAACCCAGCAGGCGCAGGTCGTTGGCGATCTTCATCAGCGCCACGGCCAGGGTCTTGAGACCACCGTGCAGGGCCACCAGCGGTTCATGGCCGGCGAGGGCGGCGAACTTGTTCGGCGCGGTGACGAAGGGCAGGCCGGTGAGTTCGGCGATTTCCTTTGCGATGGCTTCGTCGAAGCCCTTGGGCGCATTGAGGCCGGTGCCCACGGCGGTGCCGCCCTGGGCCAGTTCCAGGACCGCCGGCAGGGCATTGCGGATGGCGCGCTCGGCCAGGTCCAGCTGGGCGACGAAGGCCGACAGCTCCTGGCCGAAGGTCACCGGGGTGGCGTCCATCATGTGGGTGCGGCCGGTCTTGACCAGGTTCTGGTAGCGCGCCGATTGCAGCGCCAGGCCGCCGGACAGCTCGGCGATGGCCGGCAGCAGGTCGTTCTGTACCGCCAGGGCGGTGGCGATGTGCATCGCGGTGGGGAAGCAGTCGTTGGAGCTCTGGCCGCGATTGACGTGGTCATTGGGATGGACCGGCTTTTTGCCGCCCATGCCGTTGCCGGCCAGTTCGTTGCTGCGTCCGGCGATGACCTCGTTGACGTTCATGTTGCTCTGGGTGCCGCTGCCGGTCTGCCAGACCACCAGGGGAAACTGGTCATCGTGGAAGCCGTCGAGGATCTCGCTGCTGGCCTTTTCGATCAGGGTGGCGACATCTTCCGGCAGTTCGCCAAGGCGCAGATTGACCCGCGCGGCCGCCTTCTTCACCGTCGCCAGGGCATGTACCACCGCCAGCGGCATCTGCTGGTTGCCGATGGCGAAGTTTTCCAGCGACCTCTGGGTCTGGGCGCCCCAGTAGACGTCGTCGGCTACTTCGATGGGGCCGATGCTATCGGTTTCGGTGCGGCTCATGGCGGTCTCCGTTGATGAGGTAGGGTCCAGCTAACTTGGGCAGCAGGTTAGCGCCAGGGTTCCCAAATGGGAAGTGTTCTCAACTTGGCGGTAGTCCTCGATAAGTTCAGGCCAGGTTCAGCCGCTCTGTGGCACACTCGCGGTCCATTTTCAGTCTCCTGAAGGATGCCCATGAAGAAGACCCTCCGTACGCTTGGCGCCGTCGTTGTGCTCGCCAGCGCCAGCAGCTTCGCCCTGGCCGACGCCAAGAGCCACGCGGCCGACGCGGAGCGCTTTCTCAAGCTGGCCAACGCCGACAAGCTGACCACGCCGGTCTACGCCCAGGTCCAGCAGCTCTTCGCCCAGCACTTCGAGCAGGCCAAGTCGCCGGCCAAGAAAGCCGTGCTGGAAAGCTACACCGCCCGCGCCAACCAGGCGCTGGACAGCACCATCGGCTGGGAAAAGATCAAGCCCGAGATGGTCAAGCTGTACACCGACAACTTCACCGAAGACGAGCTGGAGGGCCTGATCAAGTTCTACCAGTCCGATCTGGGCAAGAAGATGATCGCCACCCTGCCGCGCCTGTCGGCGCAGTCCGCCCAGCTGACCCAGGCCAAGCTGGAGCAGGCGGTACCCAAGGTCAACGGCATCCTCGCCGAGATGGACAAGGAGCTGGGCGTGAAGCCGCCGGCCGGTGCCGAGAACGCACCCCCGCCCGCCAAGCGCTGATTCAGCCTTGCCACAAGGCCCGGACCCGTTCCGGGCTTTGTCGTTTCCGGGCGGCGCCCAGGCTCGCTAGAATGACGCTTCTCACAGTCGAGGTATCCCCATGAGCATGCGCGAACGTATCCAGTCCAGCCTGGGCCTGTTGCAACCCGAGCACCTGGAGGTGCTGGACGAAAGCCACATGCACAGCCGCGGCCAGGAGACCCACTACAAGGCGGTGGTGGTTAGCGATCACTTCGCCGGCCTTAACGCGGTGAAGCGCCACCAGAAGGTCTACGGCACCCTGGGCGAACTCATGGGCCAGTTCCATGCCCTGGCGCTGCACACCTATACCCCCGAAGAGTGGGCGGCGCAGGGCCAGGCACCGGATTCGCCCACCTGCCGCGGCGGCAGCAAGCACGACCTCGCGGGTTGAACCCGGCGAGCCCTGTTCAGCGGCAGTCCGTATTGGTTAAAATTTGATCGGCGCCGGCATCCTTGCCGGCGTTTTCGTCTAACCGGTCCGCCCTTTGCGAGGGCGACCCCTGGGAACCCGAAGATGACCGACAAGATTGTCGTGGCGGCCTTGTACAAGTTCGTCACCCTGGACGACTACGTCCAATTGCGTGAACCCCTCCTGCAAACCCTGCTGGCGCATGACGTCAGGGGCACCCTGCTGCTGGCCGAGGAAGGCATCAACGGCACCGTCTCCGGCAGCCGCGAAGGTATTGACGCCGTGCTCGCCTGGCTGCGCGCCGATGCGCGCCTGGTGGACATCGATCACAAGGAATCCTACTGCACCGAGCAGCCCTTCTATCGCACCAAGGTCAAGCTGAAGAAGGAGATCGTCACCCTGGGCGTACCCGGCGTCGATCCCAACCGCCGCGTGGGTACCTATGTCGAACCCCGGGACTGGAACGCCCTGGTGGACGATCCCGAGGTGCTAGTGATCGACACCCGCAACGACTACGAGGTGGGCATCGGCAGCTTCAAGGGTGCCATCGATCCCCATACCAAGAGCTTTCGCGATTTCCCGGCCTATATCCGCGAGCACTTCGATCCGGCCCGGCACAGGAAGGTCGCCATGTTCTGCACCGGCGGCATCCGCTGCGAGAAGGCGTCGAGCTTCATGCTGCAGGAAGGCTTTCCCGAGGTCTTCCACCTCAAGGGCGGCATCCTCAAGTACCTCGAAGAGGTGCCGGCAGCGGAGTCGCGCTGGGAAGGCGAGTGCTTCGTCTTCGACAACCGCGTGACCGTGACCCATGACCTCGCCGAAGGGGTCTACGACCAGTGCCATGCCTGCCGCACGCCGGTCTCGCCGGAAGACATGCAGTCAGTGCATTACAGCCCCGGCATCAGCTGCCCGCACTGCTGGGATTCGCTGTCGGAAAAGACCCGCGCCGGCGCCCGCGAGCGGCAGAAGCAGATCGAACTGGCGCGCCTGCGCAACGAACCCCATCCCATCGGCCGCGATCCGCGGCTGAACGCCATGCCCAACCCCGAGGAGGTCTAGGATGCCCGGTCGCCTGCTCTATGTGATGGACCCCATGTGCTCCTGGTGCTGGGGCTTCGCGCCGGTGGTCGAGCGCCTGGCCGAGCGGGCGGCCGCCCAGGGCATTCCGCTGCGCCTGGTGGTGGGCGGCCTGCGTCGCGAGCGGGTGGCCCAGGACACCGCCAGCCGGGTGCGCACCCTGGCCTACTGGCAGGCGGTGCAGGAGACCACCGGCCAGCCCTTCGCCCTGGACCAGGGGCCGCCGGAAGGCCTGGTGTACGACACCGAGCCGGCCTGCCGCGCCCTGGTCGCCGCTCGCCAGCTCGACGAAGAGGCGGTCTGGCCACTGGCCAAGCGTATCCAGCGGGCCTTCTATGTCGAAGCCCGCGACGTCACCCAGCCGGCGCTGCTGGTGGAACTGGCCGAAGCCTGTGGCCTGCCGCGCATCGAATTCGCGCCGCTGTTCGACGGCGAGCCGGCACACCAGGCGACCCAGGCCGACTTCGACTGGGCGCTGAATCTGGGTATCGCCGGCTTCCCCACGCTGCTGGCCGAGCGTGACGGCCAGCTGGCGCTGGTCACCAACGGCTACCAGCCGCTGGAGGAACTGGAACCGCTGCTGGACGCCTGGCTCAGCCGCGGCGCGCACCTGGCGTGAGTCTGGTCATCGACGAGCGTCTGACGCTGCCCGAGCAGGAAATCCAGCTCACCGCGGTTCGCGCCCAGGGTGCGGGTGGGCAGAACGTCAACAAGGTTTCCAGCGCCGTCCACCTGAGATTCGACATCCAGGCGTCTTCGCTGCCGGAAGCGCTCAAGGAGCGCCTGCTGGCGCTGCGCGACGGGCGCATCAGCCGCGACGGCGTGGTGGTGATCAAGGCCCAGCAATACCGTACCCAGGAGCAGAATCGCGCCGACGCCCTGGAACGCCTGGCCACGCTGATCGCCACGGCCAATGTCCAGGAAAAGCCGCGGCGTCCGACCAAGCCCACCTACGGCTCCAAGCAGCGCCGCCTGGAAGGCAAGTCGCGCCGCAGCGGCCTCAAGGCCAGTCGCGGGCGGGTGGATTTCTAGGCGCATCAGACCGACGCCAAGGTGTCGCTTGCCAGCGTCTTCAGCCACTCGCCAACCGTTAGTAGAGCAGCGTCCGTGCGGCTTCGCGTCGGCATGACCAGGTAATAGCTCCAGTCGCTCTGGACGGGCTCGGCCAGTACCTGGAGCAGTTGACCGCTGTCGAGGGCCTCGCGCACGAAGCGCCGATTGACCATGGCCACCCCTTGACCGGCCAGGGCCGCGTCTATGGCCAGGGCGGCCTGGTTCATATGCAAGGCCTGGAGTACGGGCTGCCCATCCAGTACAGCCAACCAGTTAGCCTGACCGTCGTCGAGCAGGGGATAACGGGCCAGCTCCGCCGCATCCAGCGGCAGTTTACCTGCGCCGATCAGCGTAGGGCTGGCCACCACGATCAGCTCGGCAAAGAGGAAGTCTGCCGTCATGCCTCGCTGTACGGGGCGGCGAGTAAGGCGTATTGCCAGATCCACGCCATCCTGGGCGAAGTCCACCAGGACGTCACTGGCCTGCACCCGTAAATCGAGGTCGGGGTGGGCTTGGGCAAAAGCCGGCAATCGTGGAATCAGGCATTTGGCAGCAAACGTAGGCGTCACGCTTACGGTGATCACCCGCCTGCGCGACAGCAGTGTATCGGTGGCTTCACGGAGCAGGGCAAAGGCGCGTTGCACATCCTGGAAGTAGGCGCGACCGCGTTCACTCAGTTGAACGCCTCGGCGCTGACGCAGGAACAGCGGGAAACCCAAGCGCTCCTCTAGCTGGCGTACCTGCTGGGCGACTGCTGCCTGAGTGACGGACAGCTCCAGGGCGGCTGCCTGGAAGCTGCCTCGCCGCCCAGCAGCTTCGAAGGCCTGCAGCGCTTTCAACGGGGGGAGGCGGTGGCTGACCGTCATGATCTTCCTGACCCTGTTTTTTCTATTGGCTGTGCGCAGAGGATAGCGTGCCAGGAATCAGCGGAAATCCGGTAGATAGAGACCTTTATTCCACGACTCGGCGCCGGTTGCCAGGAGGAAATAATGGGTCTTAACGTCATGATGTTCGCGGCGCTTGGCCTATTCTGGGGCTCCAACTTCATCTACATGAAGCTGGCTGCCAGCTTCATCTCACCGGCACAGATGACGCTGCTGCGGGTTTGTTGTGGCTTCGTACCGCTGGTGCTGGTGGCCTGGCGGCGAGGCGCACTCAAAAGAGAGCAGCTGCGTTTGTTGCCGCACTTCTTGGTGATGGCACTGTTCGCCACCGCGTTCTATTACTTCGCCATCGCCAAGGGTACCGAACGGCTGCCTTCTGCCGTCGCTGGAGTGCTGGGCGGCACCATCGCCTTGTTTACCACCCTGGCCAGTCTGGTGTTCCTACGCTCGCAGCGCACCAGCGCAGCGATGCTCTGGGGCGTGTTGCTGGGCTTTGTTGGCGTGGTGGTGCTGATCGCGCCTTGGCAGGGCGGAGCGGCCCCGTTGGATAAGCGGGGGGTGTTCTGGATGCTGGGGGCAGCAGCGCTATTCGGCGGCTCCTATGTCTATGTCTGTCGATTCCTTGCACCCCATGGCCTCCCGGCTCTGGCGTTGGTGACCTGGCAAATGGGGCTTGCCCTGGCCTTGCTGCTGCTGGTGACCGATACCTCGGGTATGGGCGAGCTGCTGTTGCACCCGCGGGCACTGGCCGGAGTGACACTCGGGCTGGGGGTATTGGGTACCGGAATGGCCTTTCTGCTCTATTACGCCCTGCTCGAGCGCCTGGGTGCCGTCGCCTCGGCGTCGGCGACCTATCTCACCCCGGCGGTAGCCCTGGTCATCGGCTGGGCTCATGGGGAGGCGGTGGGCCTGCGCGAGCTGTCCGCTGCCGGGGTGATCCTGCTGGGGATCACCCTGATGCAACGAGGGCGGAGCCGTGCCGTCATGCGCTAGCGCACCACGATCAGCGCACTGCCGGCGGCTTCCAGCATGTTGCGGGTGTTGCTGCCCATGAAGAAGTGGCGCAGGCGGGAGTGGCCGAAGGCGCCCATCACCACCAGCTCCAGGCCGTGCTGCTTGCGATAGCGCTCCAGGCCCAGTTCCACGTCGCCGTCGGTGATGGCGGTGGTGACCGTGCGGCCCCGGGCCCTGAGTTCGTCGGCGGCGCGGGCGAGGGCGGCGCGGCGTTCTTCGCGGTCGCGGCCGACGGTCACCAGGTGGCAGGCCAGGTCGTCGAACAGCTGGCAGTTGGCCACCCAGGTCACCGCCTTGCGCGCGCTGTTGCTGTCGTCGTAGGCCAGCAGCACGCCGCTGGGCTTGACGAACAGGTGGCCGGCCACCAGCAGCGGGCGATGCAGGAGGCGGATGGCGCTTTCCAGGTGGCGGCCGATCAGCCGCTTGGGTGGACTGTCCTCGCCCTGACGGCCCAGCACGATGAGGTCGAAATCCTCCTGCAGACTTTCCAGCGAACCTATCAGGTCACCATGCTGGAGCACGGCCCCGGCGCAGCGCGCCTGTTGCTCCTCCACCCGCAGCTGGGCCGCATCGAGCAGCAGCCGACCCTGGTCTTCCGCCAGGGTGCCGCGCTGGGCATCCAGCGCCGCCAGCTCGGTCAGCAGGTGTTCGCGGTTGACCAGCAGGGGCGGCGTGGCCTGGCCCGGCCGCGGATAGCGGCGCTGATCCAGCACGTGCAGCAGGGTGAGCGGGGCATCCAGGGTGGTGCCGGCCCAGGCGGCGAAGTCGCAGACGGCGGCGCTGACGGCCGAGCCGTCGAGGCAGGCGAGGATCTTGGACATGGCCGCAGGTCTCCAGGAGCAGGACATTGCTGGGAGAGACCCGGGCGCGCCGTTGCGGGTTCAATCGCCGAGGGCGAGGTCGTCCGTCATGCCGCCGCGGCGCAGCAGCTGCTTGCAGCGTTGGGACAGGTGCAGCACCCGCACCCGCTTGCCGGCCTTGGCATAGCGTTCGTGCAGGGTGCGCAGCGCGGCCACGGCGGAGTAGTCGACGAAACTCAGGTGGCGGCAGTCCACCACGACCCTGGCGGGGTCGCCGGCCGGATCGAACTGGTTCAAAAAGGTGGCGGTGGAGGCGAAGAACAGGGTGCCGTGCACCTGGTACCTCTTGCTGCCGTCGGCCTCCAGATGGCTGTCGGCATAGAGCCGGCGGGCGTGCTGCCAGGCGAAGTTGAGCGCGGCCAGGACGATGCCGCAGAGTACCGCGGTGGCGAGGTCGGCGAAGACGGTGATCACGGTGACGGCAATGATCATCAGCATGTCGCTGCGCGGTACCCGGTGCAGCACCCGCAGCGAGGCCCAGGCGAAGGTCTGCTGGGCGACCACGAACATGGTGCCCACCAGCGCTGCCAGCGGAATGCGTTCGATCAGCGGCGAGAGAAACAGCACGAACAGCAGCATCAGCACGCCGGCGACCACCCCCGACAGCCGGCCACGGCCACCCGAGCTCAGGTTGATCATGGTCTGGCCGATCATGGCGCAACCGCCCATGCCGCCGAACAGCCCCGAAGCCATGTTGGCCGCGCCCAGGGCCACGCACTCGCGATTGGGCAGGCCGCGGCTCTCGGTGATCTCGTCGGTGAGATTCAGGGTCAGCAGGGTCTCCAGCAGGCCGACCAGGGCCATCAGCACCGCATAGGGCAGGATGATCTGCAGCGTTTCCAGGCTCCAGGGGATGTCGGGCAGCGCCAGGCGCGGCAGGCCGCCGGCGATATGGGCCATGTCACCCAGGGTACGGGTGGGCAGGTCGAGGAAATGCACCGCCAGCCCCACGCCGAGGATGGCGGCCAGGGCCGGCGGCACGGCGCGGGTCAGCCGCGGCAGCAGCCAGATGATGGCCATGGTCACGGCGGTCAGACCGATCATCAGGTACAGCGGCGTGCCGCTGAGCCAGGTCTCGCCCTGCTTGAAGTGCTCCAGCTGGGCCAGGGCGATGACGATGGCCAGGCCGTTGACGAACCCCAGCATGACCGGGTGCGGCACCATGCGGATCAGCTTGCCCAGGCGCAAGAGGCCGAAGGCGATCATCAGCAGGCCGCCGAGCACCACCGTGGCCAGCAGGTACTGCACGCCGTGCTGCACCACCAGGGCGATGATGACCACCGCCATGGAGCCGGCGGCGCCGGAGACCATGCCGGGGCGGCCACCGAAGAGGGCGGTGAGAGTACAGATGAAGAAGGCCCCATAGAGCCCCATCAGCGGATTGAGATGGGCAACCAGGGCGAAGGCGATGCACTCGGGCACCAGCGCGAAGGACGTGGTGAGACCGGCCAGGATGTCGGCGCGGGGAGAGACACTTTTCATGACGTATCCAGAACGGGCGACAGCACGGCGGGGCGCGATCGCGGAGAGACGACAGGGCAGCAGGACTCGGGTACAGACCGCAGGGGCCGTCACCAGGGGAGGGGTGGCGCTATGGCGGCGTCGGCAGGTGCTTGGACATGGTGAAGGGGTCCGCAGGCATCGCGAGGAAAGTTAGCCAGCTTAGCATGACTTTCCGGAGCTGCCGAGTCGCCAGGATCGCCGGACCGCTCTACTGGCTACCTTTCGCCAGGCCCTGGACTTGCGCACCCGCTCGGTGAGCGGCGGCTGGCCGACGATGATCCGCTGCCAACGGAGGGTACCCGGCCGTGCGGGATCCCAGGCCATTCGTCAGGCCGCGGCGGATCAGGGGACGGAAGGCCGACTTCCATTGATCGGCGACAACAGCTGAGCGCTCGATAAGCCAGGCTGTTGGGTTACTCTCTGTGCAGGGTTCGGCTACGCACCGGACCCAGCCTGAACGAGGATAAGAATCGTGGATATGAACCGTCGGCAATTCTTCAAGGTCGCTGGAGTCGGCCTTGCGGGATCCAGCCTGGCGGCGTTAGGCATGGCTCCCACAGCCGCCTTTGCCGACCAGGTGCGCCATTTCAAACTGGCGCACACCGTGGAAACCCGCAACACCTGTCCCTATTGCTCGGTCGGCTGCGGCCTGATCATGTACAGCATGGGCGACCGGGCCAAGAACGTGGCCCAGAACATCATTCACATCGAGGGCGACGCCGACCATCCGGTCAATCGCGGCACCCTCTGCCCGAAGGGCGCCGGCCTGCTGGATTTCATCCACAGCCCCAATCGCCTCAAGTACCCGGAAGTCCGCAAGCCCGGCAGCAACGAGTGGACCCGCATCAGCTGGGACGAGGCGCTCGGGCGCATCGCTACCCTGATGAAGGAAGACCGCGATGCCAACTTCATCGCCACCAACGACAAGGGCCAGACGGTCAATCGCTGGTTGACCACAGGCTTCCTGGCCGCCTCGGCGTCCTCCAATGAAACCGGTTATCTGACGCACAAGATCGCACGGAGTCTGGGCCTGCTGGCCTTCGACAACCAGGCGCGCGTTTGACACGGCCCGACGGTGGCAGGTCTTGCCCCGACGTTTGGCCGTGGAGCGATGACGAATCATTGGAGCGACATCAAGAACGCCAATCTCGTCCTCATCATGGGCGGCAATGCCGCTGAAGCCCATCCGTGCGGCTTCAAATGGGTCACCGAGGCCAAGGCGCACAACAACGCCCGGCTGATCGTGGTCGATCCGCGTTTCACCCGTTCCGCCTCGGTGGCGGATTACTACGCGCCGATCCGCACCGGCAGCGACATCGCCTTCCTCGGCGGGCTGATCAATTACCTGATCACCCACGACAAGATCCAGCAGGAGTACGTCCGCAACTACACCGACGCCGGCTTCCTGGTGAAGGAAGGCTTCACCTTCGAGGACGGCCTGTACAACGGCTATGACGCCGAGAAGCGCACCTACACCGACAAGGTGAACTGGGGCTACCAGATCGGCGACGACGGCTTCGTCAAGATCGATCCGACCCTGCAGGATCCGCGCTGCGTCTTCCAGCTGATGAAGCAGCACTACAGCCGCTACACCCTGGAAGTGGCCAGCCAGACCTGTGGCACGCCGACCGACGCGATCCAGAAGGTCTGGGCCGAAATCGCCGAGACCTCGGCGCCCGGTCGCGTCATGACCATCCTCTATGCCCTGGGCTGGACCCAGCACTCCATCGGGGCGCAGATCATCCGCTGCGGCGCCATGGTTCAGCTGCTGCTGGGCAACATCGGCCTGCCGGGTGGCGGCATGAACGCCCTGCGCGGTCACTCCAACATCCAGGGCCTCACCGACCTGGGCCTGCTGTCGATCCAGCTGCCCGGCTACCTGACCATCGGCGGCGACGGCGAGCAGGACTACAACGCCTTCATCGCCCGCCGCGCCAGCAAACCGCTGCGTCCGGGGCAGATGAGCTACTGGCAGAACTACGGCAAGTTCCACGTCAGCCTGATGAAGGCCTGGTACGGCGACAAGGCCACCAAGGACAACGACTGGTGCTATCACTGGTTGCCCAAGGTCGATGTCACCGGCGCCGGCTACGACGTCCTGCGCTACTTCGACATGATGGGCAAGGGCCAGGTCAACGGCTATGTCTGCCAGGGTTTCAACCCCATCGCCGCCTTCCCCAACAAGGCCAAGGTGATGCGCGGGCTGTCCAAGCTCAAGTGGCTGGTGATCATGGACCCGCTGGCCACCGAGACCTCCGAGTTCTGGCGCAACCACGGTGAGCACAACGATGTGAACACCGCCGAGATCCAGACCGAGGTGTTCCGCCTGCCCACCACCTGCTTCGCCGAGGAAGACGGCTCCCTGGTCAACTCCAGCCGCTGGCTGCAGTGGCACTTCAAGGGTGCCGAGGCACCCGGCGAAGGGCGCAGCGACATCGCCATCATGTCCGAGCTGTTCCTCAAGCTGCGCGAGGCCTATGCGAAGGACGGCGGGGCCTTCCCCGATCCGATCCTGGGGCTGTCCTGGCCCTACGCCAAGCCCGAGGAGCCGGCGCCGGAAGAACTCGCCAAGGAGTTCAACGGCTACGCCGTCACCGATGTGCTGGATGCCAAGGGCGCGGTCTCGGCCAAGGCCGGTCAGCAACTCGCCGGCTTCGGCCAGTTGATGGACGACGGCAGTACCGCCTCGGGTTGCTGGATCTTCTGCGGCGCCTGGACCGAGCAGGGCAACCAGATGGCGCGGCGCGACAACAGCGATCCGTTCCACATGGGGCAGACCCTGGGCTGGGCCTGGTCGTGGCCGAACAACAGACGCATCCTCTACAACCGCGCGTCCTCGGACCTCAGCGGCAAGCCCTGGGACCCGAGCAAGAAGCTGGTGTGGTGGAACGACAAGGCGCAGAAGTGGGGCGGCACCGATGTGCCCGACTACAAGATCGACGCCAAGCCGGCCGACGGCATGAGTCCCTTCATCATGAACCCGGAAGGGGTGGCGCGGTTCTTCGCCCTGGACAAGATGGCCGAAGGGCCCTTCCCGGAGCATTACGAGCCGTTCGAGACGCCCATCGGCGTCAACCCGCTGCACCCCAACAACCGCAAGGCGCTCAACAGCCCGGCGGCGCGGGTGCTCAAGGACGACTGGGCGGACTTCGGCGATCGCAAGGACTTCCCCTATGCGGCCACCACCTACCGCCTGACCGAGCACTTCCACTACTGGAGCAAGCACTGCCGCCTCAACGCCATCATCCAGCCGGAGCAGTTCGTCGAGATCGGCGAGGTGCTGGCCAAGCAGAAGGGCATCGCCGCGGGTGATCTCGTGCGCGTCACCTCCAAGCGCGGCCACATCGTCTGCAAGGCGGTGGTGACCAAGCGGATCCGTCCGCTGCAGGTCAACGGCGAGACGGTGCACCACGTCGGCATCCCCATCCACTGGGGTTTCTCCGGCGTGGCGCGGATGGGTTACCTGGCCAACACCCTGACCCCCTTCGTGGGTGACGGGAACACCCAGACGCCCGAGTTCAAGTCGTTCCTCGTCAACGTGGAGAAAGCGTGATGGCAAGCCAGGATATCTACGCCCGCTCCGCGACCACCACGGCCTATACGTCGGTGCGCACCCAGGCGGAAGTGGCCAAGCTGATCGATGTGTCCAAGTGCATCGGTTGCAAGGCCTGCCAGGTCGCCTGTTCGGAATGGAACGAGTTGCGCGACGAGGTGGGCCACACCCACGGCACCTACGACAACCCGGCGGACCTCACCGCGGACTCCTGGACGCTGATGCGCTTCACCGAGCACGAGGACGAGGCCGGCAAGCTGGAGTGGCTGATCCGCAAGGACGGCTGCATGCACTGCGCCGAGCCGGGTTGCCTGAAGGCCTGTCCGAGTCCGGGGGCCATCGTCAAGTACGCCAACGGCATCGTCGACTTCAACCAGGACCACTGCATCGGTTGCGGCTACTGCATCGCCGGTTGCCCCTTCGATATCCCGCGGATCTCGAAGAAGGACAACAAGGCCTACAAGTGCTCGCTGTGTTCGGACCGGGTCGGGGTCGGCCTGGAGCCGGCCTGCGTGAAGACCTGCCCGACCGGCGCCATCGTCTTCGGTACCAAGGACGCCATGAAGGAGCACGCCGCCGAGCGCATCGTCGATCTCAAGAGCCGCGGCTACGAGAACGCCGGGCTGTACGACCCGGTTGGGGTAGGGGGCACCCACGTCATGTACGTGCTGCACCATGCCGACCAGCCGCAGCTGTACAACCACCTGCCCAAGGACCCGACCATCAGCCCCACCGTGGGCCTGTGGAAGGGCTTCACCAAACCCCTGGCGCTGTTTGCCATGGGCGCGGCGGTGCTGGCCGGTTTCTTCCACTACGTGCGCGTCGGCCCGAACCGGACCGATGACGACGACGAGGTGGTCGAGGCGCCGCCTCGTCCCGAGGGCGATGCGCCCAGGGGCGAGGTCAAGCAGCTGAGTCCGTCCGTGCAGATCTTCGATCCGCACGACAAGCAGCCCTAGCAGGGGTACGCCCCCGGTTTGGCCGGGGGCGTCCTGGGAGATCGAGATGAAACCTGAAATCCAGCGTTACAACGCCAACGAGCGGACCAACCACTGGATCGTGGCGATCCTGTTCTTCATGGCCGGGCTATCGGGACTGGCGCTGTTCCACCCCGCGCTGTTCCCGCTGTCGAACCTGTTCGGTGGCGGCACCTGGACGCGCATCCTGCATCCCTTCATGGGTGTGGCGATGTTCCTGTTCTTCGCCTTCCTGGTGATCCGCTTCTGGCGGCACAACAAGATCGGTCGTGAAGACGCCCAGTGGCTCAAGCAGATCAACGATGTGCTGAACAACCGCGAGGAAAAGCTGCCGCCGATCGACAAGTACAACCCTGGGCAGAAGATCCTGTTCTGGGTACTGCTGGCCTGCATGCTGGTCCTGCTGGTCAGCGGCGTGGTCATCTGGCGGCAGTACTTCGCCCACCTGTTCCCCATCCCGGTGATCCGCCTGGGCGCCCTGGCCCATGCCGTGGCCGCCTTCGTGCTGGTGCTGTCGATCATCGTGCACATCTATGCCGGGATCTGGATCAAGGGCTCGGTGACCGCGATGATGACCGGCTGGGTGAGCCGGGCCTGGGCCAAGAAGCACCACTCGCTGTGGTACGAGAAGGTCACCCGCGAGAAGAAGTGAGCGGTCTCTATCGTTGGGCTTCGCTACGCTCGACCCAACCTACGGCTGAGGGGCGCGGCATTTTGCCCCCTCCCTCCGGGAGAGGGTTGGGGTGAGGGCAGCGGAGCCCGACACCCCAACCCGCCCGCTATCCTGAATCCTCCATCTTCCACCGTTTTGCTAAGGAGCCCTGCCATGGCGGGCCAGATCCTCGAGCCCGGCGAAATCGAAGCCGCGGCCGTCAATCCCGATTTCATCCTGCTGCCCGGTGGCGAGCTGTTCGGCTATCGCGCCGACCGCCTGCGCCTGCTGGCCGCCGGCAATGCGCTGAGTGACTACCTGCTGCTGATGGCCGACCTGTGCGAAGCCCAGCAAGGGGTCTTCGACCGTCTCGCCCCCCTGCCGCTGGACGAGGCGCGCAGCGCCCAGAGTCTGCAGCATGGTCTGCCACCCCTGGGTTACGACACCCTGGTTCGCGAGGGGGACTGGTTGCCCGCGCTGGATGCCCTGCTGGAGACCCTCAAGCTTGCGCAGGCGCCGGTACAGGCCGCCCTGGACGAACTGCGCCAGGCCGATGCCGGCCAGCGCAAGGCCTGGGCCATCGCGCTGCTGGCCGGCAGCTACGAGCTGGTGCCCGCTGGCGTGGTGCCCTTTCTTGGCGCTGCCCTGCAGGTGGCCTGGACCCACTGGCTGCAGCGCAGTGACTTCAGCGCCCTGCGCGAACAGGGTAGTCAGACGTCCTGCCCCTGCTGCGGTGCGCCGCCCATGGCCGGCATCATCCATCACCTGGGCAAGGCCAATGGCCTGAGATACCTCACCTGCTCGCTGTGCGCCTGCGAGTGGCACTTCGTGCGGGTCAAGTGCAGCCACTGCGAGACGGGCAAGGGCCTGGGCTACTACTCCCTGAGCACCGACGACGCCAACGCCCAGAAGGCTCCGCTACGCGCCGAGACCTGCGCCCACTGCAAGACCTATCTCAAGCACCTCTATCGCGACCACGACGCCCGCAGCGAACCCCTGTCCGCCGATCTCGCCAGCCTGGCGCTGGACGTGCGCCTGGCGGAAGAAGGCTACGAGCGCCACGCGCCCAATCTGCTGTTCGCCCCGGGCTAGACCGGGCACGGCGACCGCCCGGGGCAGGGTAGTCGCCGCTCCTTCTGTTTCCGCATATGGCGGACTGCCTCGCCCTGGCCAGTGCCGACGCGCGCCCTCGATTCCGCTTCACTAAGCCAGGCCGCGCGAACCTCTGCAAAGCGGTCGCCAACGTTGCTTATCGCGCCAGGAATCGGCTTGCAGCAGCCTGTCACCCGGGGGTCATCTTGCAGAGCCAGTCTATCGAGGCGCACAAAACCTTCTATCACACCGGGTGGCGAAGCCGTCTAGTATGGAGACTGCGCCGCTTCGTCGGTGTGCCCATCTGATGAGGGGATAACAATGACCGCAACGTCCGCTTCGCCCATGGTGGGGCTCTACCCGGAGCCGGCTCGACGCCGGCCTCAACGCCTGTCGAGCCCCTAGGCCGACGCGACCGGAACCACGCCTTCTGCAGGCCGTGCTGCTGTCGCGGCTGACAACCGGATGAACAAGACCCTGAGGTAGCCAAGAAGATGTCGACCGAATCCAAGTGCCCGTTCAATCACGCCGCCGGCGGTGGTACCACCAACAAGGATTGGTGGCCGAACCAGCTCAATCTCAACTTCCTGCACCAGCATTCCTCACTCTCCGATCCCATGGGCGAAGAGTTCGACTACGCCACCGAATTCAAGAGCCTCGACCTGGAAGCGGTAAAGGCCGACCTGCGCGCCGTGATGACCGATTCCCAGGACTGGTGGCCGGCCGACTTCGGCCACTACGGCCCGCTGTTCGTGCGCATGGCCTGGCACAGCGCCGGTACCTATCGCGTCGGTGACGGCCGTGGCGGCGCCGGTCAGGGTCAGCAGCGCTTCGCGCCGCTCAACAGCTGGCCGGACAACGTCAGCCTGGACAAGGCGCGCCGGCTGATCTGGCCGGTCAAGCAGAAGTACGGCCGCAAGATATCCTGGGCCGACCTCATCGTCCTCACCGGCAACGTCGCCCTGGAATCCATGGGCTTCAAGACCTTCGGCTTCTCCGGCGGTCGCCAGGACGTTTGGGAACCGGACGATGCGGTGTTCTGGGGTTCGGAAACCGTCTGGCTGGGTGGCGACGTGCGCTATGGCGCGCACAAGCAGATGGAGCAGCCCGGTGACGGTGTGCTGACCGCCCAGCCCGAGCAGCATCCGGTGGAGCACAGTCGCAACGACAATCCGCAGCGCACCCTGGAAAATCCCCTGGGCGCGGTGCAGATGGGCCTGATCTACGTGAACCCCGAAGGTCCGGACGGCAATCCCGATCCGGTGGCCTCGGCCCATGACATCCGCGAAACCTTTGGCCGCATGGCCATGAACGACGAGGAAACCGTCGCCCTGATCGCCGGCGGCCACGCCTTCGGCAAGACCCACGGCGCAGGCCCGGCGACCAACGTCGGCGCTGAGCCGGAAGCGGCCGACCTGGAACAGCAGGGCTTCGGCTGGCACAACAGCTACGGCACCGGCAAGGGCGCCGACACCATCACCAGCGGCCTCGAAGTGACCTGGACCTCCACGCCCACCCGCTGGAGCAACGAATACTTCGAGAACATGTTCAAGTTCGAGTGGGAGCTGTTCAAGAGTCCGGCCGGCGCCCACCAGTGGCGGCCGAAAGACGGCGCCGGCGCCAATGCCGTGCCCGATGCCCACGATCCCAGCAAGCGTCATCAGCCGACCATGCTGACCTCCGACCTGGCACTGCGCTTCGATCCGGCCTACGAGAAGATCTCCCGCCGCTTCCTGGAAAATCCGGACCAGCTGGCCGACGCCTTCGCCCGTGCCTGGTTCAAGCTGACCCACAGGGACATGGGTCCCCTGGCTCGCTACCTGGGCCCGGAAACCCCCACCGAAGAACTGCTGTGGCAGGACCCGCTGCCCAAGGCTGCAGGCGCGCCCCTGGGCGAGGCCGAGGTCAAGGCACTCAAGGACAAGCTGGCCGCGTCCGGCCTGAGCGTGTCCGAACTGGTCGGCACCGCCTGGGCGGCTGCTTCCACCTTCCGCGGTTCCGACAAGCGCGGCGGGGCCAATGGCGGCCGTCTGCGCCTGGCGCCGCAAAAGGACTGGGAGGTCAACCAGCCGGCGCAACTGGCCAAGGTGCTGGGCGTGCTGGAAGGCATCCAGCGTGACTTCAATAGCCAGGGCAAGCAGGTCTCCATCGCCGACCTGATCGTGCTGGCCGGCAGCGTCGGGGTGGAAAAGGCCGCCCAGGCGGCGGGCCATTCGGTCAGCGTGCCCTTCACCCCGGGGCGCGTGGATGCCTCCCAGGAGCAGACCGACGTCCACTCCTTCGGGCACCTGGAGCCCTGGGCCGACGGCTTCCGCAACTACGTCGGCGGGGAATTCAAGGTCAAGCCGGAATTCCTGCTGGTGGACAAGGCGCACCTGCTGAACCTGACCGCGCCCGAGCTGACGGTGCTGCTGGGCGGCCTGCGCGTGCTGGACATCAACGTGGGCGGCGCCAAGCATGGCGTCTTCACCCAGCGGCCGCAGACCCTGACCAACGACTTCTTCGTCAACCTGCTGGACATGGCCACCGAATGGAAGGCCACCGGTCCGGACAAGGCCACCTTCGAAGGTCGCGATCGCCAGACCGGTGCGGTGAAGTGGACCGGTACCCGGGTCGATCTGGTGTTCGGTTCCCACGCCCAGCTGCGCGCCCTGAGCGAGGTCTATGGCAGTGCCGATGCCCAGGAGAAGTTCGTCAAGGACTTCGTCAAGGTCTGGACCAAGGTGATGGAGCTGGATCGTTTCGATCTGCGCTGATCGCCGAGCGGTAGCTGAAAACGCCTCCTTCGGGAGGCGTTTTTTTTGGCCTCGCCAGCGCACCGCCGTCCATCGCCGATCAATGGCGGATCGAGTGGAAGGCGCGTTTCAGAGCCGTTCTGGCGCCCGCGACGCAGGGCTGGTCCGGCCTTAAGCAAACCCTAAGCGCCCCTTAAGGAGCGCGTAACCCGGGAGATACACACTGCGCCAAACACCCAGAGGCTGTCCCCATGGAAGCGCTTGCCGAACTCTCCCTCAGTCTGGTCGAAGGCCCCATCCGCCCCGATCTGTGCCGCGATGAAGTCCTCGCCGATCTGTTCGAGGCCACCGCGGCGCGGGCGCCGGAGCGGCCCGCCCTGCTCGAAGGCGAGCGCAGCCTGAGCTATGGCGAACTCAACGCCTGGGCCGACCGCGCCGCGTCGCGGCTGCTGGCCGCCGGTGCCGGGCCTGGCCGCGTGGTCGGCCTCTGGCTACCACGCGGTATCGAGCTGCTGGTGATGCAGCTGGCCATCGCCAAGACCGGCGCCGCCTGGCTGCCCTGCGACGCCGAAACCCCGGCCGATCGCGTGGCCCTCTGCCTGGAAGATGCCCAGGCGGTGGGCGTGATCACCGGGGCGCCCTTCGCCGATCTGCTGGCGCGGCCCGGGCTCGGCTGCTGGACCCCCGACGAGCTGAGCGTCGGCCTGGCCCAGGGCGAGACCCTGCGCCGGCGTGGCCAGGTCTCTCCGGACCACCTGGCCTACCTGATCTACACCTCCGGCTCCACCGGCAAGCCCAAGGGCATCGGCATCCGCCAGGACAGCATCTGTCACTTCCTGCGCAGCGAGAATTCGCTGCTCGGCATCGAGGCCGGCGATCGGGTCTACCAGGGTTTCTCGGTGGCCTTCGACATGTCCTTCGAAGAGATCTGGATCAGCTACCTGGTGGGCGCCACTCTCTGGCTGGCGCCGCGGGAGATCACCGCCGACCCCGAGGCCCTGGCCCGCGCCCTGAGCGCCAATCGCATCAGCGTGCTGCACGTGGTGCCGACCCTGCTGGCGCTGTTGCCGGAAGACGTCCCCAGCCTGCGCCTGATCAACCTCGGCGGCGAGATGTGCCCCGAGCCCCTGGTGGCGCGCTGGAGTCGGCCGCAGCGGCGGCTGTTCAACACCTATGGCCCGAGTGAGGCCACTGTCTCGGCGAGTCTGGCGCAACTGCAACCGGGCGAGCCGGTGACCATTGGCCGGCCGCTGCCCAACTACAGCCTGCTGGTGGTGCACGCCGATGCCAGCCTGCCGCTGGCGCTGCTGCCACGCGATCAGGTGGGTGAACTCTGCATCACCGGTCCCGGCGTGGCCGATGGCTACCTGGGGCGTCCCGAACTGACCGCCGAGAAATTCCTGCCCAATCCCTGGAGCACCGGCAGCCACGACCTCAAGCTCTATCGCACCGGTGACCTGGCACGGGTCGACAAACACGGCCAGGTGCATTGCCTGGGCCGGGTCGACGACCAGGTGAAGATCCGCGGCTATCGCGTCGAGCTGGGCGAGATCGAAGCCACCCTGGCGCGGCAACCCGGCGTCGGGACCGTGGCCGTGGTGCTGCGCGAAGAAGGCGGCGTGGAGCAGCTGGTGGCCTTCCTGGTCGGCGATGGCGGTCCGCTGCCGCGCAGCGACCTGCTGCGGACCGAGCTGGCCGGCTGCCTGCCGCTGTACATGGTGCCCAGTCGCTTCGAGTGGCTCGGCGAGATGCCGCGGCTGAACTCCGGCAAGATCGACCGCAAGCAACTGCGAGCTCGGCCCCTGGCCATTGCCGTAGTGGCGCCGGTCACTCCGGCCAGTGGCGCCCTGGGTGCGCTGCTGGCGGCCACCGCCGAGCTGTTTCCCGGTCAGCCCCTGCACGCCGAGATGGATTTCTTCGACGACTTGGGCGGGCACTCGCTGTTCGCCGCCCGCCTGGTCTCGCGCCTGCGCCAGGACCCGCGCTATGCCAGCGCCACGGTCAAGGCGGTCTATGCCGGCCGCACCCTGGGCGCCATTGCCGACGCCCTGGAGGCGGATGCCGCCGAGGCGGGCACGGCGACGGCCACCGAGGCCTGGGCGCCGCCCAGCCGCTGGCGACGCTGGCGCTGTGGCCTGGCCCAGGCGGTGGCCCTGCCGCCGCTCCTGACCCTGCGCCTGGGCCGCTGGCTGGCACCCTTCCTGGCCTTTCCGCTGCTGATCCATTCCGGTACCGCGCTGCCCTTGGCCATGCTGACCGCCCTGAGTCTGTTCGTTCTGGCCATCGGCCTGGAATTCGCCGTGGCCCTGCTGGGCAAGCGTCTGACCGGTCGCCTGCAGCCCGGTCGCTATCCGCTGTGGGGCCTGACCTATTATCGCTGGTGGCTGGGTGAGCGCTTCCTCGCCCTGGCGCCGGCCTACCTGCTCAGCGGTTCGCCCCTGGCCCGTGGCTGGCTACGGCTGCTGGGCGCCCAGGTCGGCGCCGAGGCCTTCGTCGGCACCCTGACCCTGCGCGTCCCCGAGTTGCTGACCCTGGGGCAGGGCGCCAGCCTGGGCAACGGCGTCAACTTCGAAAACGCCCGGGTGCTGCGCGGCGAACTGCTGCTCGGCGCCGTGACCCTGGGTCGCGAAGCCCAGGTCGGCTCCTATGCCATCCTCGAAGGCGACACCGCCCTCGGTGACGGTGCGCGCCTGCAGGCCCAATCCGCCCTGCGCAGCGGCCAGCGCATCCCGGCCGGACGCAACTGGGGCGGCGCCCCGGCCCATGACCAGGGCGCCGCCGGTGCCCGCGTCCTGCCGCCGGCTCCGGTATCCCGCGCCCAGCGTGCCGTGCTGAAAGGGCTCTATGCCCTCAGTGGCCTGGTGGTCTCGGTGCTGTTCTTCATGCCGCTGTTTCCCCTGGCGCTGCTGATCGACGAACTGGAAAGCTTCGGTGGGCTGCCCTGGTGGCACACCTCTTCGCTGCTGCTCGATGCCCTGCAATACGGCGTACTGGCCCTGCCGCTGGGCATGGTCAGCGTCGCCCTGACCCTGCTTGGCTGCGCCCTGGCACGGCGGTTGATCCTGCCGCGGCTGGAAGAAGGCCAGTGGTCGATCGACAGCCTCTTCTACTGGCGCAAGTGGCTGGCCAACCTGATCCAGGAGTCGGCGCTGCAGAGTCTGCAGGGCCTCTATGCCACCGTTTATTCGGCGCTCTGGTATCGCCTGCTGGGTGCCCGGGTCGGCCGTGATGCCGAGATCTCCACCGCCCAGGGCCCGGTCTCCTCGCTGCTGGAACTGGGCGCCGAGACCTTTATCGCCGATGCCGTGATGCTCGGTGACGAACAGGTGGCCCAGGGCTGGATGACCCTCAGACGCACCTCCATCGCCCGCCGCAGTTTCGTCGGCAACGGCGCCTATGTCGCCGACGGCTGCCACCTCCCCGAAGACGCCCTGATCGGTGTCCTGGGGCGGCTCGACGAAGGCGTGCCCCTGCGCCAGGGCGAAACCTGGCTCGGCTCGCCGGCGGTCCGGCTGCCGGCGCGGGAGACCCTGACCGGCTACCCGGAAAGCCTGACCTTCCGCCCGGCACCTTGGCGCCGGGTGGCGCGTGGCCTGATCGAGGCCCTGCGCATCGTGCTGCCCACCGGCTTCACCGTCGCCGCCGGCTGCGCCATCGCCGAAGCCCTGGTGCCGCTGTGGCAGGCCGGCGCCTGGCTGCCACTGCTCGGCGAGACCCTGCTGGCCGGCAGCGCCTTCGCCCTGGCCAGCTTCCTGGTGGTGCTGGGACTCAAGTGGCTGGTGGTCGGTCGTTATCGCCCGCGCTCGGCGCCCATGTGGACCTTCTTCGTCTGGCGCAGCGAAGCCATCACCAGCCTCTACGAAACCCTGGCGGTGCCCAATCTGCTCGGCACCCTGCGCGGTACGCCCTGGCTGCCGCTGGCGCTGCGCCTGCTCGGCGCCCGCCTGGGGCGCGGCACCTACCTGGATACCACCGACCTCACCGAATTCGACTGCGTGCGCCTCGGTGACCATGGCGAACTCAATGCATTGGCCGGGCCCCAGACCCACCTGTTCGAAGACCGGGTGATGAAGGTGGGCGAAGTCGAGCTGGGAGCCGGGGTCAACCTGGGGCCGCGCAGCGTGGTGCTCTATGGCGCCCGCGTCGGCGACGACGTGGAACTGGGTCCGCTGTCGCTGGTGATGAAGGGCGAAACCTTGCCGGGTCGCTCGCGCTGGGAGGGTAACCCCGTTCAGCCCCGGCGCTAGGACTGTCACACAACCATAAAGACAGCCCCGGATACTCCGCCCCGTACAACAATGACGGGGCAAGGCGATGACGGCGTGGGTACGACGGATCAGGATTGGGCGGACCGGCTGGCTGCTGGCCCTGGCGCTGCTGCTGGCACTGGGAGTGACCCAGGGTATGCGCAGCAGCCATCTGGATAGTCAATTGCTGTTCTGGCTCGGCCAGCAGTGGCAGAGCGAACCCCGAACCTCCCTGGAGCTCGTTCGCTACCGGGTGGCGGTGGAAGCCAAGCCGGTGGCCGGCGTCAGCGAGAATCTGTCCGACCTCAGCTATGACCCGGAGCGGGATCGCCTCTGGGCGGTGGTCAACAATCCGCCGGAGTTGCTGGCCCTGAGCCGGGACGGCGAGCTGCTGCAACGCCATCGCCTGGAGGGCTTCGACGACGTCGAAGGCGTGACCTATCTGGGAGGCGACCGCCTGCTGCTGGCGGAAGAGGGCGCCAACGCCCTGACCCTGGTAGGCATCCCCGAGGGCGACGACGTGCTCCGCCGCAAGGACTATCGCAGCCTGACCCTGGATCTCTTCCCCCGCGCCAACCAGGGCTTCGAGGGGCTGGACTACGATGCCGCCCGCGATCGCCTGTTCGTGGTCAAGGAGCACTCGCCGCGCAAGCTCTATGAAATCCGTGGCCTGCTCAGGAGCTTCGACGGCGACTTCGCCCTGCGCATCATTGATCGCCAGGCCTGGCTGGACCAGGCGCCCAGCACCGGTGACCTGTCCGCGGTCCATGTCGATCGCCGCACCGGCCACCTGCTGCTGCTCAGCGACGAATCGCGGGTGCTGATCGAACTCGACGACCAGGGCCATACCCTGGATACCCGTTCCCTGGTGGCGCCCTTTGGTGGCCTGTCACGGCGGATCCGCCAGCCCGAAGGCGTCACCCTGGATACCGCCGGCAACCTCTATGTGGTCAGCGAGCCTAACCTGTTCTATCGCTACCAGAAGCGCTGAAACAGGTGCTTGGATTCAAGACTGCTCGATACCGGTGGAGGGGTCGTAGATCAAGCTAACCAGATCGGCCAACTCGGTTAGCGAGCCCCTCATCGCCATCGCTCGATCAAAGCCATGAAAGTGCTCAGGCGCACCTTGGCGCAACAAGGCAAAAGCCGCTTTCGGACCCGGATAATAGAGTCCCCGCACCGCGAAATAGTCTTCCAGCAGGGAGAACAGCAGCCAGTGAAGCCGATAGTGACCTTCGGCATCGTCGCGTGCTGCCCGGCGCAACATGCGCCGCGCCCACTGTTGCCGGTGGAGACGTTCATTGGTTGACAGCGCTACGGTCTGTTCTGCTACTAGCTCTTCCACCTGGGCAAGCACCTGCTCGCCAAACCGTTCGCGCTGGAACAAGACTCGGCCGCCCTTTAGCCGAACCCAACTGGCATTGGGTCGTGCAGCGGTCGCATCGATCCAGCCATCCACATATAGGCCCTGCCAGTCCGTGGGCAAGCGGATCGGGGCGTCCGTATCCCGGAACCCTAGTACATCCAGATCACTGTCAGGCTCCCAGTCGCCACGAGCGCGCGAGCCGTAGAGGATAGCGGTATGACAGCCGTAGTCGTGGCGCAGCACTTCGGCAAGGGCTGCCACCAGCGTGGCGTTGTCCGCCGCTGAACAACGAGCCATTCAGATGCCGCCCAGTCGCTCCAGCACGGCGGGGGTGTCCTGGGCCCCCATGGCGCGGGCCACGCTCAGCGCCGTGTTGCCGGCGGCGTCCCGGGCCTTGGGATCGGCACCGCGGGCGACCAGCAGTTCCACCATCTGCACGTGGTTGAACATGGCCGCCATCATCAGCGCGGTCTTGCCGTCGGGCATGGCGCCCTCCACGGCGGCGCCGTGCTCCAGCAGCAGTTCGGCCATCGGCAGGTTGTTCTTGAAGGCCGCGCCGGCCAGGGGCGACTGGCCCATGTCGTTGGCCAGATTCGAATCGGCCCGGTGCTCCAGCAGGACACGGCTGGCCTCCAGGTGGCCGTGGTAGCTGGCCAGCATCAGCAGGCTGTCGCCCTTGTGATTGCGCAGATTGGGGGTCAGCCCCTTCTCCAGCACCAGGGCCAGCACCTCGGCATTGCCGGTGCGCGCGAGGTTGAACACCTCGGTGGCGAATTCCTGGGCTTCTTCATCGGTCATGCGCTGGGGACCGTCTGCGGTCATGGTGCTCTCCTGGACTAAGGCGGGCGGGACCCTCGGGATCCCGGACGATAGGAGGGCAGACCCGAATGGCAGGGGGGAGTTCTGTCGCGGCGGCGAAACAAGGCCGCCGCAAAAGCGCGAGTCGGTTATAAAACGTCGCGAGCGGTTGTCAGACAGGTGTGTGCGGCGCGCAGGAACCGGAGTGTACGAGTAGTACATGAGGATTCCGAGCACCGCACGTGCCTGTATGGCGGACGCGCAGTAGTTTTATAAGCGGCTCTCAGCCGAAGGTTGCGTGGGTCTCGGCGAAGGCCTGCAATTCCGCCACGCTGTAGTTGCCGACCATCAGCACCGGGCCATGGGCCGTACCAATCTGCGCGGGCAGGGTGTCGAGAAAACCACCGGTAGGGGTCACCCCGAGGTTGGTGTATTCGGCGGCCGGCAGATGGAATTCGGCGATCAGGCGCGCCGCTTCGGCGATGCCGGCGGCCACGCTGACTGGATGCAGGGCGGCCCCTAGCGGATTGACTTGGCCACCGTTGTCGCCGCTGAACAGGTGGCCGACCTTGGCTGCCGCCTGGGTCAGGTCGTGCTGGTCGGCCTGGGCGCCGATCAGGAACAGCGAACCATAGTGCGGCAGGCTGCCGCCGCCCTCGGCCTGGCTGACGAAGCTGGGCGCGAAGGGCTGCTCGCCGCGGATGTCGGAGCTGTAGTTGGCCACCGGATCGCCGAGGGTGACCACATTGACGAAGTTGCCTCCGTGACCCGCCGCGTGCGCATCGCGGGGAATGCCCGAGGCCTCGAAGCTGATGCCGCCGAGACCGGTCTGCTGGGCGACGTAGGCCGCCGAGATGCCGCCCAGGGAGTGGCCGGTGACGAAGATGTCCTGGGTGCCATAGCCCTGCTTGGCCGCCGCCTCGATCACCTGGTGGGCGAAGTCCAGCGACTGGCGCTGGGCGCTGGAGACCTGCTGGCCGAGGATCTGCAGATCGCTCAGCAGACCACCGGCGGTGGACAGGGGATCGATCAGCAGATTCTCGCCTCTGGTAGTGCCGGCATAGCTGATGAGCACCTGGTTCTCGGCGGTGATCCAGGTGTGGGCCGTCGCGCCATTGAGCGAGTTGTGCAGCGTCAGCTGCTGGCCATCGACCAGGAAGGGCCGCATGCCGTCGGGCGTGCCACCCAGCACGTACTCGCTGATGGCGCCGTTGAGGAATTCGCTGACGGTTGGGGTGCTGGCCGAACTGGTCTGCGCCAGCGGCGTGACCGCGGCGCTCTTCAGCGTGTGCAGGTAGGTGAAGTTGCCGAGGCTGACGATGTCGCTGTTGTCGAGCAGGCCATCGCTGGCCCAGGGGGAGGTTTTCTTGGACATGACGGCACCTTTGTTATTGTCGTGAGGTGGACGCGGTGGCCAGGGCCTTCCACGCCAGGACCACGCTAGGCGCCTGGGAAAAGCCCGCGAAAACCATCCTAGGACGGGCTCTGGCACGCGGCAAACCGGGAACCCGGGGGTCATTTCCGGACGCCCCGGGTCCGGGTTCGGCCACCCCACGCCGGGACGGGCCAGGCCTGCGGCAGCGCGGCGCGCCCTGGTCGACCCGCCGCGAGTTCGGGCTACACTGGGGGTCGAATCGATCAAGAGGCTCCCATGACCGCCATTCGCCTGCCGTCCATCGACCGCCTGCTGCGCCATCCCGCTTCGCGTCCGCTGGAGGAGCGCCACGGTCGCGAGCTGGTCCTTGGCGGCTATCGTTCGCTGCTGGACGATCTGCGCGACGCCCTGAGAGCCGGCACCCTGACCGCCGTGGAGGTGGAGGAGGGCGTGCTGGCCGGTCGCCTGGGCGAGCGCCTGGCGTTGCATAGCCAGCCGCGGGTGCGGCGGGTGTTCAATCTCACCGGCACGGTGCTGCACACCAACCTGGGACGGGCGCTGCTGGCGGAAGAGGCGATCGCCGCGGTGACCGAGGCCGCGCGTCAGCCGATGAATCTGGAATTCGATCTAACCACCGGCAAGCGCGGCGATCGCGACGACCTGGTCGCCGACCTGGTGCGCGAACTCACCGGCGCCGAGGCGGTGACCGTGGTCAACAACAACGCCGCGGCCGTTCTGCTGGCCCTGCATGCCATAGGCGCACGCAAGGAAGGGGTGCTGTCCCGCGGCGAGCTGATCGAGATCGGCGGTGCCTTTCGCATCCCCGACATCATGGCCCGCGCCGGGGTCAAGCTGGTGGAGGTGGGCACCACCAACCGCACCCATGCCCGCGACTACGAAGCCGCCATCGGCCCGCGTACCGCGCTGCTGATGCGGGTGCACACCAGCAACTACAGCGTCCAGGGCTTTACCGCCAGCGTGGCCACGACGGAGCTGGCCGCCATTGCCCGCGCCCATAACGTCCCCCTGCTGGAAGACCTCGGCAGCGGCACCCTGGTTGACCTGACCCGTTGGGGGCTGCCCGCCGAGCCCACGGTGCAACAGGCGCTGCGCGATGGCGCGGACCTGGTGACCTTCAGTGGCGACAAGCTGCTCGGCGGCCCGCAGTGCGGCCTCATCGTCGGTCGCCGTGACCTCATCGAGCGGATCAAGAAGAATCCGCTCAAGCGGGCGTTGCGGGTCGACAAGCTGACCCTGGCCGCCCTGGAAGCGACCCTGGCGCTCTATCGCGATCCGGATCGACTGGCCGAACGTTTGCCCAGCCTGCGCCTGCTATCCCGCCCGGCCGAGGCCATCACCACCCAGGCCGAGCGGCTGCTGCCGGCCTTCGCCGCCGTGCTGGGCGCGACCTATGCGGTCAGCGTGGAGCCGGCGCTGGGCATGATCGGCAGTGGCGCCCAGCCGGTGGCACGGCTGCCCGGGGCGGCGCTGTGCTGTCGTCCCCAGGTCAGCAAGCGCCTGCGTGGGCGCGCCCTGCGGCAGTTGGAAGAGGGCCTGCGCCAGCTACCCATTCCGGTGGTGGGGCGCATCGACGCCGATGCGCTCTGGCTGGATTTGCGCCAGCTCGACGACGAAGCCGCCTTTCTGGCGCAGTTGCCAGCGCTGCTGCTGCCGGAGATTCGCTAAGAGCCTGTTCAAAGGCTCGCGAGCTAGAGCCAAACAAGGCCTCGGCGGCCCCGCGAAAAGACCTGAGGAAGCGGACCGGGCTCGCGAACGAGTTTACGAGTAGTAAATGAGCATTCCGGCCGGGCTGGCGACCCAGGGTCTTTTCAATGCCGTTTGGCCGACGCGCAGCAGCCTTTGAATAGGCTCTAACGAACGACCCAGCGCTGCCGGGCCCAGTTACTCAGCAGATCCACGCCCAGCACCAGCACCAGCATGCCGAGGATCACGGTGGCGGCCTGGGCCTGCTGGAACAGGCTCAGGCTGAAGTACAGCTGCTGCCCCAGGCCGCCGGCGCCGACGAAGCCGAGGATGCTGGCCATGCGGATGTTGTTTTCCCAGCGATAGAGCAGGTAGGCCAGCAACTGTGGCCAGACCGCCGGCAGGGTGCCGTAGAGAAAGGCCGCCAGCGCGCCACCGCCGGCCAGGCGAATGGCCTCGGCGGGCGCCTTGGGGGTGTTTTCCAGGGCGTCGGCGAACAGCCGGCCGAGTACCCCGGCGGTGTGCAGGGCCAGGGCCAGGGTCCCGGCGTTGGGTCCCAGGCCGGCGGCCAGCACCATCAGCGCCGCCCAGACCAGTTCCGGCACGGCGCGCAGGGCATTGAGCAGCAGCCGCGCCAGCGCCAGGGCGCCCAGGCCCAGGCGACCGGCCGCCGGCAGCGCCAGCAGGATGCCGAGCAGCCCGGCGAGCAGGGTGCCCAGGGCCGACATGGCCAGGGTCTCCACCGCGCCGTGGGCCACGGCCAATAGCTGGGTAACCGAGAAGTCCGGCTTGAGAAAATCGGCCAGGAAGCTGCCCATCTGCGCCAGGGCGCGAACGCTCAGCAATTCGCCGAAGGCTGTACCCAGGTAGCTGGCGGACGCCACCAGGGCGGCGCCCATGGCCAGCACCGTCAGAGCGCCGCGGCCGCCGCCCTGACTGCGCTCCACCTGGCGCAGCAGGCGACTGAGCACATCGGCCAGCAGCACCAGCACCAGGAAGGTCAGCAGCAGGCTGGCCACCTCGCCACCGGCGAACATGCGCAGCGACAGGTCCACCTGCTGACCGAGACCGCCGGCACCGACGAAGCCCATCACCACCGAGGCGCGGATGGCGCATTCCCAGCGGTAGACGCTGTAGGAAATCATCTCGCCCGCGGCATTGGGCAGCACGCCATAGACGAAGGCCTGCAGGCGACCGGCGCCCTGCAGCAGCAGAGCCCGCGCCGGGCGGGGATCGACCGATTCGAAGATCTCCGCATAGACCTTGCCCAGCATGCCGCCGTAGGTGATGGCGATGGCCAGCACCCCGGCGGTGGGACCCAGGCCCACGGCGCGGACGAACAGCAGCGCCCAGACGATCTCCGGCACGCTGCGCAGGACGATCAGCACCCCGCGGACCAGTCCGCGGAGCAGGCGCGGCAAGCGGCCTGGACGTCCGCCGCGGGGCAGGGCGGAGATCGACAGCACGCGAGTGGCGAGCAGAGCGGCGGGCAGGGCGATCAGCGCCGCCAGGGCCATGCCCAGGGTGGCGATGGCCAGGGTTTCCAGGGTGGCGCGCCCGAGCACGGCGAGAAAGTCGGCGTCATGGGCGGGTGGCCAGAAGCCGGCGAGAAAGTTGCCCATGGTGCGGGCGTTGTCGCCGGTGAAGAGTCCGAAGAGATCGAATTCCGCCAGGCGCAGCGTCGGCCAGGCCAGCAGCAGGGCCAGCAGGGTGAGCAGCAGACGGGGCCGGGCGGCCGGGTCCTGGCGGGGCGAGGTCAGCATCGCGGCAGGTCGAGCGGCGTCTCGGCCGGGGCCGGTGCGGCGGGCGCCAGTGTGGCGCTCAGCCCCTCGTTGGCATAGAGCGCGGCGAGATCGGCCGGGGTGACGGCGCTCGCGGCTTTGTCCCACAGCAAGCGGCCGGCCCGCAGGCCGAGAATGCGTGGAAAGCGCTGCAACGCCAGCTCCACATTGTGCAGGCTGGTTACCAGGGTGGTGCCCTGGCGCGCCGCAGCGTCGCTCAGCACCTCCAGGGTATGGCCGGCCAGCACCGGGTCCATGGCCGACACGGGTTCGTCGGCGAGCAGCAGCTGCGGCTGCTGATAGAGCGCCCGGGCGATGCCGACGCGCTGCAGCTGGCCACCGGACAGCTGATCGCAGGAGGAATAGAGGCGATCGGCGAGATCCAGCGGCGCCAGGGCGGCGGCGGCGCCGTCACGATCCAGGGGATGCACCAGGCTGACCAGGCTGCGCGCCAGCGACCACTGGCCGAGGCGTCCGGCCAGTACCGCGGTGATCACGCGCTGGCGCGCCGGCAAGGGCGGCGCCTGATGGATGAGGCCGATGCGGGCACGCAACTGGCGCCGCTCCCGGTTGCCCAGGCTCCAGGGCTCCTGGCCGAGCAGCTCCAGCTCACCTGCGACCGGTCGCAGCCCGGTGGCCAGCAGGCGCAACAGGCTGGTCTTGCCCGCCCCGGACGGGCCGATCAGCGCGACCTGCTCACCCTGTTGCAGGCTGAGGTCGAGATCGGCCAGGGCGGGCGAGCCGTCGGCGTGTACCAGCGTCACGCCCCTGAGGGCGAGACTCACTTGAGCAGGCCGGCTGCCAGGGCGGAAGCCTCGATGCTCTTGTAGTTGTCCGGCGAGGTCGGCACGAAGCGGCTGGCCGCCTGCAGGTCGAGGATCGCCTTGTCGGCCGGCTTGGCCGGATCCAGGTCGAGGAAGGCCTGCTTGATCTTGGCCGCCAGTTGCGGATCCAGACTGCCGCGCACCGTCCAGTTGTAGTCGTAGTAGGGCGGGGTGGTGGATATCACCCGGACCTTGCTGGTATCGACCTTGCCGGCGTCGACCAGCTTCTTCCACACCGAGGCGTTGAGCACACCGGCATCGGCCTTGCCCGCGGCGACCCAGGCGACGGTGGCGTCATGGGCGCCGGAATAGGCCACCCGCGAGAAGAACTGCTCGGGGACGATGCCTTCCTGCTGCATGAAGTAGCGTGGCATCAGGCTGCCCGAGGTGGAAGAGACCGAACCGAAGGCGAAGGTCTTGCCCTTGAGGTCCTGCAGGGTCTTCACGGCCGGGTCGGCGGTGATGAATTTGCTGGTGAACTTCTGATCTTCCTCACGCTGCACCAGGGGGGTCATCGGCGCCTTGCGCTGCGCCTGGACAAAGGTGAAGCCGCCGAACCAGGCCAGGTCCAGCCGATCCGAGGCCATGGCTTCCACCACGCCGGCATAGTCGGACACCGGGACGAATTTCACCGGCATGCCCAGGCGCTGCTCCAGGTATTCACCCAGCGGCTTGAACTTGCGGATCAGCTCGGTGGGCGCCTCGTCGGGAATGGCCGAGACGCGCAGTTCGGCGGCGGCGTGGGAGAGCAGGGACGTCAGGGACAGGGCCAGGCCTGCTGCCAGGGCCAGCGAACGCTTGAGCATGGGTTTCTCCGGTTCAATAGCGGAAAAAAAGGGGCTGCAGTATAGGGGGTGGCGCTGTTTTGCGCAGCTGTCACGGGGCCTAAGGCCTGGCAGGATGCTGCCGTCGGATGACGCAGGGGCTCTAGGCGGTCACTGTGCAGCGGACACGAACAGGCGTCCGAGTCCGCTGCGGTGGTATCAGGGCGGGCCGGCGAGCGCTCAGGTCTCGTCGAAGAAGCGCTCGTTCCAGTCGACCAGGGGTTGCGGCGCATTGAGCTTCTGGCCGTAGATCACTGCGTAGGCCAGCACGTTCTGCACGTATTGCCGCGTCTCATCGAAGGGAATGGTTTCCACCCAGACGTCGAAGGCCAGGTGGCGAGCGCCCGTCAGCCAGCGCTTCACCCGCCCCGGGCCGGCGTTGTAGGCCGCCGAGGCCAATACCCGGTTGCCGTTGAACTGGGCATGGACCATCGACAGATAGGCGGTCCCCAGCTGGATGTTCTTTTCCGGGGTCAGCGCCTGCTGCGGCGAGGCCAGGGGAATGGCGAACTTGCTGGCGGTATGACTGGCGGTGGCCGGCATCAGCTGCATCAGGCCCATGGCGCCCACGCCGGAGCGCGCATCGGCCATGAAGCCGCTTTCCTGGCGGGTGATGGCGAACACCCAGCTGCTGTGCAGACCGCGGGTCTGGGCCTCGCGCACGAAGCTCTCGCGATAGGCGATGGGGAAACGAATATCCAGGTCGTCCCAGTACTTGGCCAGGCTGATGGTGCGGATCGCCGGGAAATACCATTGCATGTCATAGGCCATGCGCGCCTGGGCCACGAGTTCGTCGCGGTTGAAGTGGCGGCTGACATAGAACCACTCGCGGCGGGCGTTGATCGGTTCGCCGCGGGCGATGAATTCCAGGGCGCGCTGCACGCCAGGGGTATTGCGCACCTTGCGCTTGAGGGCGTCGCTGAGCATCAGCGGCTTGTTGTTGAGCTGATAGGGCGCCTTGCTGCGGTCGGCGGCAAGGAAGCCGTAGTAGTCACGTTCGCGACTGACCTCGGCGTATTCGCGCAGCACCGCCGGGCTCTGCGGCTGCATCAGCTCCAGGGTGCGGGCCCGCCAGTATTCCCAGCGATTGGCCTTGGCCAGACTCGGCGGAAAGCGTTCGATCAGGGCGTGGGCATCGCTCCAGCGACCCAGGCGCAGGAGCAGCCGGGCACGCCATTCGCTGACGTCGTCGTCCCGCAGTTCGGGGTCATAGCGCTCCATCAGTGGCAGGGCGCGCGGATCGAAATTCTTCGCCAGGGTCAGGCCGATCTGGCGGGCGATGGCGACCTTTTCATCGCGAGTGAAGGGCATGCGCTGGCTGTAGACCTCAAGCAGGCTCATGGCCTGTTCCGGGTCCTGGCGCGCCAGCTTGCGCAGGCCCAGGCCGACCACGTCGGCGAGGCTCTCGCTGGCCGGGGCGAAGGCCTGGACATTGGCGATCTGCTGCGGCTTCTGGGCCACGTCGATCAGCCGCTGGGCCTGGCCGGACAGCGTCGGCAACTGGGCGGACAGGGTGCGCACCAGGCCGTACTCGCCCTTGTCGGCGGCCAGCTTGGCGCGTTCCCAGACCCGCTCCTCGGTGAGCTGGCCGCGCGCCGCCCAGGCCTGGAACAGGCCATCGCAGGTGGTCGGCTGGGCCTTGCCCACCAGCCAGTACTTCTCCGCCAGCTTGAAGCCCTCGCTGGCATTGCCCTGGGCGATCAGGTACTGGCCGTGCAGGCAGTCCAGTTCGGTGAAGTTGAAGTCCGGCGAATAGTATTTCTCGAAGCGATTCCAGTCGCCGCGATCGGCCAGGCTGCGCAGCCAGCGCAGGCGCAGCCAGTTGGACTGCGGCAGATCGCCGTGCTCGGCGAGAAAGCCCTCGATCTCGGCATCGCTGGCACCGGGGACGCGCTTGATCAGCTCGTCGTAGGCCAGATAGGGCTCCAGCGGATAGGTCCGCAATTCGCCGCGATTGGCCAGGTAGACGCTGGCATCACCGCGGTCCAGCGCCGCCTTGGCCTGGTCGTAGAGTTGCCGCTGCTGCTCCAGGGGAGCGGCTTGCGAGGTGGTGGAGCCGATCAGGGGAGCGAGGAGCAGGGGCAGGATGACGAACAGGCGACCGCGCATGGGAATTCCGTAAAAGCTGGATGCGGAGGGGGCGGCGCGCCAGGCTCAGGGCAGGCGGCCGACCGTCACGGGGCAGTCTAGCTTACGTGCCGGCGGCAGGTGGCGAAAGCGTCGGCCATGGCCTGCCGTCGGGCGGTCCGGGCGTTTCGCCGGCTCGCACCGACCGGCGCCGGGGCAGGCGTCTCTGCTAGACTGGCTGGCCTTTTTCGCGGAGAAACCCATGGCGCTGCTCAAGTTCACCAACGTATCCCTGGCCTTTGGCGTCACCCCCTTGCTGGACGGGGTGTCCTGGCAGATCGAACGGGGCGAGCGGGTATGCATCATCGGCCGCAACGGCACCGGCAAATCCAGCCTGCTGCGCATCGTCAAGGGCGAGCAGCAGGCCGACGACGGCGAGGTCTGGCGCGCCCCGGCGATCAAGATCGGCGAATTGCCGCAGGAATTGCCCCGCGCCGACGACCGCTCGGTGTTCGACGTGGTGGCCGCCGGCCTGGCCGGTGTCGGCGAATTGCTCGCCGAGTATCACCACCTCACCCAGGACACCAGCGGTGAACTGGACATGGAGCGGCTCATGCACGTCCAGCAGGAGCTGGAGGCCCGCGATGGCTGGCGCCTGCAGCAACTGGTGGACAGCACCCTGAGCCGGCTGCAGCTGCCGGCGGAAAAGACCCTCGCCGAACTCTCCGGCGGCTGGCGGCGGCGCGTGCTGCTGGCCCAGGCACTGGTGGCCGAGCCGGATCTGCTGCTGCTCGACGAACCCACCAACCACCTGGACATCGGCGCCATCGCCTGGCTGGAAGACGCCTTGCGCGGCTATCCCGGCGCCGTGCTGTTCATCACCCACGACCGCGCCTTCCTCCAGGCCCTGGCCACCCGCATCCTCGAACTGGATCGCGGCAACCTGATCGACTGGCAGGGCGACTACGCCAGCTTTCTGGTGCACAAGGAGCAGCAACTGGCGGCGGAAGAGACCGCCAATGCCCTGTTCGACAAGCGCCTGGCCCAGGAAGAGGTGTGGATCCGTCAGGGCATCAAGGCCCGCCGTACCCGCAACGAAGGCCGTGTCCGCGCCCTCAAGGCCATGCGCAACGAGCGCAGCGAGCGCCGTGAGCGCCAGGGCAAGGCCAACCTCCTGCTGGAGACGGCCGACAAGTCCGGCAAGCAGGTCATCCTCGCCGAGCACATGAGCTATGCCCATCCCGGTGGCGAACCCCTGATCCGTGACCTGACCCTGCTGATCCAGCGCGGCGATCGCATCGGTCTGCTCGGTCCCAACGGCTCCGGCAAGACCACCCTGCTCAAGCTGCTGCTGGGTGACCTGCAGCCGACCACCGGCAAGATCCAGTACGGCACCAAGCTGGAGATCGCCTACTTCGACCAGCTGCGCCTGCAACTGGAGCCGGAAAAGACGGTGATCGACAACCTCGCCGAAGGTCGTGAATTCATCACCATCAACGGCCAGGATCGCCATGTGCTGAGCTACCTGGGCGACTTCCTGTTCAGCCCCCAGCGGGCCCGTACCCCGGTCAAGGCGCTGTCCGGTGGCGAGCGCGCGCGCCTGCTGCTGGCCAAGCTGTTCAGCAAGCCGGCCAACCTGCTGGTGCTGGACGAACCCACCAACGACCTCGACGTCGAGACCCTGGAGCTGCTGGAAGAGGTGCTGCTGAGTTTCGAGGGCACCGTGCTGATGGTCAGCCACGACCGGGCCTTCCTCGACAACGTGGTGACCAGCACCCTGGTGTTCGAAGGAGAAGGGCGGGTACGGGAATACGTCGGTGGCTACCAGGACTGGTTACGCCAGGGCGGCTCGCCGCGCCTGCTCGGCGTGCAGACCCGCGAGGACGGCAAGGCTGCGCCAGCGGCTGCCAAGACCGAGCCCGCACCCGCGGCGGCCCCGGTCGCTGCTGCAGCCGCACCGGCCAAGCGCAAGCTCAGCTACAAGGAGCAGCGCGAGCTGGACGCCCTGCCAGGCGCCATAGAAACCGCGGAAATCGAGCTGGAAGCCCTGCAGACCGCCATCGCCGATCCCGGCTTCTACCAGCTGCCGGGCGAAGTCACCCAGGCCAAGCTCGCCCGCATGGACGCGCTGCAGGCCGAGCTGGATCGGCTCATCGAGCGCTGGGCCGAACTGGAGTAATCCAGCCCGGCCGCGGGATCAGGCCTTGTCTTTCTTCAAAGCCACCGCCAGGGTATCGCAGGGCGCGCCGTGCAGCAGGTCGTTGGACGTCGAGCCCAGCAGCAGCGCCAGGCCGTGACGACCATGGCTGCCGACCACGATCAGGTCGCAGCCCTGCTCCTTGGCCATGCGGTGGATCTCCTGGCGCGGCTGCCCATAGGCCAGCACGCAATTGCCAGCCAACTCGGCGTACTGGGTGGTGAAGCCATCCAGCCGCTCGCGCGCCTGCTCGATCTGCTGCTGCTGCAGCGACGACAGATCCATGGGCACGTCACCGCCAAAGGCCATGGCCATGGGTTCGACCACGTGCACCAGCGACACCTTGCTGCCACAGCACTGACCCAGGGCCACGGCGCGACGGATCACCGGTTGGCAATCTTCGGTCAGGTCGACGGCAACCAATATGTGTTGGTAGGCCATACACATCTCTCCTTCATGATGGGGCGCCAGACCGTACCGTGGCTGGCGCTCGATTCGCAGGCTTCAGGTGCTGCCCGGACAGAACCGGCTGTCGCTCGGCAACTGTTCAGGCAGACGCTTGCCCACTTGTAGTTTCGACTCCAGGAGTCGGGGATAGCTCCACGGCTATCTTGCACAGAAGCGCGCCAAGCTCAAGCTCTCACCACTCGAACCCCCGACCACGCTTTCCCCGTGCGTCCCAATTGACAAGCGCCCGCTTTTGCCAGAAGGTTGTGCGAACCGTTCAAACGGTTGTATGAATTTTCGCCCCGGCCCGGCCGGTGCCCTCCACAGAACAATATCGGGGCTGGCGATTTTCGGCTTCCACCCGAAGCTGCCGCCCGCCTTGCGACCAGGACTCAAGGGAGACCCGCTGATGATTTTCGAAGGCAAAGCCCTTTCGGTGCGCGACGTGGAGGACGGCATCGCCGAACTTCGCTTCGACCTCCAAGGCGAATCGGTCAACAAGTTCAGCGCCATCACCCTGCGTGAATTTCGCCAGGCCGTGGATGCCCTGAAAGCCCACGCCGGCCTGCGCGGCGTCATCGTCACCAGCGGCAAGGACGTCTTCATCGTCGGCGCCGACATCACCGAATTCGTCGAGATGTTCGGCCGGCCGACCGAAGAGTTGCAGGCCGGCATCGCCGAGATCAACCGCATCTTCAACGACTTCGAAGACCTGCCGGTGCCCACCGTGGCCGCCGTGGGCGGCATCGCCCTGGGTGGCGGTTGCGAGATGACCCTGGCCGCCGACTACCGGGTGCTGAGCACCGCGGCGCGCATCGGCCTGCCGGAAGTCAAGCTGGGCATCTATCCGGGCTGGGGCGGCACCGTCCGCCTGCCACGCCTGATCGGCAGCGACAACGCCATCGAGTGGATCGCTTCCGGCAAGGAAAACGACGCCGCCACCGCTCTCAAGGTCGGCGTGGCCGATGCCGTGGTCGCCCCCGAGCACCTGTTCGATGCCGCCCTGGACCTGGTTCGCCGCGCCGCCGCCGGCGAGCTGGACTACCGTGCCAAGCGCAAGCCCAAGCTGGAAAAGCTGCAGCTCAATGCCATCGAGGCCATGATGGCCTTCGAATCGGCCAAGGGCTTCGTCGCGAGCCAGGCCGGTCCGCACTATCCGGCGCCGCTGGAAGCCATCAAGGCCATCCAGAAGTCCGCCAACTACGGCCGCGACAAGGCTCTGGAAGTCGAAGGCGCCGGTTTTGCCAAGATGGCCCAGACCTCGGTCTCCGCCAGCCTGGTCGGCCTGTTCCTCAATGACCAGGCGCTCAAGCGCAAGGCCAAGGTGCTGGAGAAACAGGCTGCGCCGGTCAGGCTGACCAGCGTGCTGGGCGCCGGCATCATGGGTGGCGGCATCGCCTACCAGTCCGCGCTCAAGGGCACCCCGATCCTGATGAAGGATATTCGCGACGAAGCCCTGGAGCTGGGGCTGAGCGAAGCCAGCAAGCTGCTCAACAAGCGCGTCGAGAAGGGCCGACTGGAGCCGGCGAAGATGGCCGAGGCGCTCAATCGCATCCGGCCGACCCTGTCCTATGGGGATTTCAAGAGTGTCGACCTGGTGGTCGAGGCCGTGGTCGAGAATCCCAAGGTCAAGCAGGCCGTGCTGGCGGAAGTGGAGGGCCAGGTGCGCGAAGACGCCATCCTCACCTCCAATACCTCTACCATCTCCATCAGCCTGCTGGCCCAGGCGCTCAAGCGTCCGGAAAACTTCTGCGGCATGCACTTCTTCAACCCGGTGCACATGATGCCCCTGGTCGAGGTGATCCGCGGCGAGAAAACCAGTGAAAGGGCCATCGCCACCACTGTGGCCTACGCCCGCCAGATGGGCAAGAACCCCATCGTGGTCAACGATTGCCCCGGCTTCCTGGTCAACCGCATCCTCTTTCCGTACTTCGGCGGCTTCGCCGCGCTGCTGGCCCAGGGCGCCGACTTCCAGCGCGTCGATCGGCTGATGGAAAAATTCGGCTGGCCCATGGGTCCGGCCTACCTGATGGACGTGGTCGGCATGGACACCGCCCACCACGCCCGCGACGTCATGGCCGAGGGCTTCCCCGAGCGCATGAAGGAAAGCCGCAAGACCGCGGTGGACGCCCTCTACGAAGCCCAGCGCTTCGGCCAGAAGAACGGCAAGGGCTTCTATGTCTACGAGACCGACAAGAAGGGCAAGCCGAAGAAGGTCGCCGATCCGGCCGTGGCCGAGGTACTGGCACCGGTCACCTACGAACAGCGTGAATTCACCGACGAGCAGATCGTCGAGCGGATGATGGTGCCGCTGTGCCTGGAAGCCGTGCGCTGCCTGGAAGACGGTATCGTCGACAGCGCCGCCGAAGCCGACATGGGGCTGATCTACGGCATCGGCTTCCCGCCCTTCCGGGGCGGTGCGCTGCGCTACATCGACAGCCTGGGCGTGGCCGAATTCGTCGCCATGGCCGACCAGTACGCCGACCTCGGGCCGCTGTACCACCCGACCCCCAAACTCCGCGAAATGGCCGCCGCTGGCCAACGCTTCTTCGGTTGAGCCTGGAGTAAAGAAATGAGTCTGAATCCGAGAGACGTCGTCATCGTCGACTTCGCCCGCACGCCCATGGGCCGTTCCAAGGGCGGCATGCACCGCAACACCCGCGCCGAGACCCTGTCCGCGCGGCTGATCGACGCGGTCCTCGACCGCAATCCCCAGGTCAATCCGGCCGAGGTGGAAGACGTGATCTGGGGCTGCGTCAACCAGACCCTGGAGCAGGGCTGGAACATCGCCCGCATGGCGTCGTTGCTGACCCGCATTCCCCACACCAGCGGCGCCCAGACGGTAAGCCGCCTGTGCGGCTCTTCCATGAGCGCCCTGCACACCGCCGCCCAGGCGATCCAGACCGGCAACGGCGACGTCTTCGTCGTCGGCGGCGTGGAGCACATGGGCCATGTCGGCATGATGCACGGCGTCGACCCGAACCCCCAGCTGTCGCTGCACGCCGCCAAGGCCTCCGGCATGATGGGCCTGACCGCCGAAATGCTGGGCAAGATGCACGGCATCACCCGCGAGGCCCAGGACCAGTTCGGCTACCGCTCGCACCAGCTGGCCTGGAAGGCCACCCAGGAAGGCAAGTTCAAGGACGAGATCATTCCCCTGGAAGGTCATGATGAGAACGGCTTCCTCAAGGTCTTCAGCCAGGACGAGACCATCCGTCCGGAAACCACCCTCGAAGGCCTGGCGGCCCTGAAGCCGGCGTTCAACCCCAAGGGTGGTACCGTGACCGCCGGCACTTCCTCGCAGATCACCGACGGTGCTTCCTGCATGCTGGTCATGTCGGCCCAACGCGCCCAGGACCTGGGCCTGCAGCCGCTGGCCAGGATCCGTTCCATGGCCGTCGCCGGCGTGGATCCGGCGATCATGGGCTACGGTCCGGTCCCGGCTTCCCAGAAGGCTCTCAAACGCGCCGGCCTGACCATCGCCGACATTGATTTCATCGAGCTCAACGAAGCCTTCGCCGCCCAGGCCCTGCCGGTACTGAAGGACCTCAAGGTGCTCGACAAGATGGAGGAAAAGGTCAATCTGCACGGGGGCGCCATCGCCCTGGGTCATCCCTTCGGTTGCTCTGGCGCCAGAATTTCAGGCACGCTGTTAAATGTCATGAAACAGAATGACGGCACCTTCGGCCTGGCCACCATGTGTGTGGGTCTCGGCCAGGGCATCACCACGGTGTTCGAACGCCTGCGCTGATCCGCCGCAGCGTGCGTCATCCGACCGGGGCGCCCCAGGGCTGCCCCGGTTTTCTTTTTTCGAGGTGGAACATGGCATTGCAGACGGGACTCTACCGGCACTACAAGGGTCAGCAGTATCGGGTGCTGGGTCTGGCCCGGCATTCCGAGACCGAAGAAGAGCTGGTCATCTATCAGGCGTTGTATGGTGAATATGGTCTCTGGGCGCGTCCCCTGAGCATGTTTCGCCAGAGCGTCCAGGTGGATGGCGAGCAGGTGCCGCGCTTCGCGCTGATCAGCGTCGAAGCCGATCCCTTGGGTCTGGATGCCACGCCGCAGCCTTGACCTTGCCGACATCGCCACTATATATAGCGGTGCCGCGTTGGCCGACCGCCCCCCGGCGCACCAGACTGAAATCGGTCTGGTCCTCCATCCGCCGTTCCGGCGCTCGCCTTTCGCTCGCTTACCGCCTTCAAGCAGGAATCTGACTCTCCCATGGGTAAATCGCTGGTCATCGTGGAATCCCCGGCCAAGGCCAAGACCATCAACAAGTACCTGGGTAACCAGTACGTGGTGAAGTCGAGCATCGGCCATATCCGCGACCTTCCCACCAGCGGCGCCGGCACCGCCAAGGAGCCCGCCGCCAAGACGCGCAAGACCGCCGCCGAGGCGCCCGCGCTGTCACCCAAGGAAAAGGCCCGGCGCCAGCTCTTCACCCGCATGGGCGTCGACCCCGAACACGGCTGGAAGGCGCACTACGAGATCCTGCCCGGCAAGGAAAAGGTGATCGAGGAACTGCGCCGCCTGGCCAAGGACGCTGACACCGTCTATCTCGCAACCGACTTGGACCGCGAAGGGGAGGCCATCGCCTGGCACCTGCGGGAAGCCATCGGCGGCGACGACTCGCGCTACAAGCGCGTGGTCTTCAACGAAATTACCAAGAAGGCCATCCAGGAGGCCTTCTCCCGGCCCGGCGAACTGGACATCAATCGCGTCAACGCCCAGCAGGCGCGCCGCTTCCTTGACCGCGTGGTCGGCTATATGGTCTCGCCGCTGCTGTGGTCGAAGATTGCCCGCGGCCTGTCCGCCGGTCGGGTGCAGTCCGTCGCGGTCAAGCTGGTGGTGGAGCGTGAGCGCGAGATCCGCGCCTTCGTCCCCGAGGAATACTGGGAAATCCACGCCGACCTGGCCACGCCGAAAAAGGCTCAGGTGCGCTTCGAAGTGGTGCGCGAGAAGGGTGAAGCCTTCAAGCCGCTGAACGAAGCCCAGGCCAGGGCCGCCCTGACCAAGCTGGAGAAGGCTGCCTATCGCATCGTCAAGCGCGAAGACAAGCCGACCAGCAGCCGGCCCTCGGCACCCTTCATCACCTCCACCCTGCAGCAGGCCGCGAGCAATCGCCTGGGCTTCGGGGTGAAGAAGACCATGATGATGGCCCAGCGTCTCTATGAGGCCGGCTACATCACCTACATGCGTACCGACTCGACCAACCTGTCGGGCGATGCCATCGCCATGGCCCGCGGTTACATCGAGAGCGAATTCGGCAAGCAGTACCTGCCGGAAAAAGCCAATGTCTACGGCAGCCGCGAAGGCGCCCAGGAAGCGCACGAGGCCATCCGCCCATCCGACATTAACGTCAAGCCCAACAGCCTGTCGGGCATGGAGCGTGATGCCGAGCGTCTGTACGAACTGATCTGGCGCCAGTTCCTGGCCTGCCAGATGCCCCCAGCCGAATACCTGTCCACCACCGTGACTGCCGCGGCGGGTGACTTCGAGCTGCGTACCCGTGGCCGCATCCTCAAGTTCGACGGCTATACCCGGGTCCTGCCGCAGCAGAGCAAGCCGGGCGACGATGACGTCCTGCCCGAGATGAAGCAGGGCGAGGACCTCGGCCTGGTCAAGCTCGATCCGAGCCAGCACTTCACCAAGCCGCCGGCCCGCTTCTCCGAAGCCAGCCTGGTCAAGGAGCTGGAGAAGCGCGGCATCGGCCGGCCCTCGACCTATGCCGCCATCATTTCCACCATCCAGGATCGCGGCTACGTGACGGTGCACAATCGCCGTTTCTATGCCGAGAAGATGGGCGACATCGTTACCGACCGGTTGAACGAAAGCTTCGCCAACCTGATGGATTTCAGCTTCACCGCCAACATGGAAGGCAATCTGGACAACGTCGCCCAAGGCGAACGGGACTGGAAGAATCTGCTCGACGAATTCTATGGGGATTTCAAGCAGAAGCTGGAATACGCCGAAGCGGGCGAGAAGGGCATGCGCGCCAATCAGCCGACCCTGACGGACATTCCCTGCCAGCTCTGCGGCCGGCCAATGATGATCCGTACCGCCTCCACTGGCGTCTTCCTGGGCTGCTCCGGTTACGCCCTGCCGCCCAAGGAACGCTGCAAGGCCACCATCAACCTGGTGCCCGGCGACGAGATAGCCGAAGACGACGAGGGCGAATCCGAATCTCTGGTCCTGCGTGGCAAGCATCGCTGCCCCATCTGCAGCACCGCGATGGATGCCTATCTGATCGACGAGCATCGCAAGCTGCACGTCTGCGGCAACAACCCGGATTGCCCGGGCTACGAGATCGAGGAAGGCAGCTATCGCATCAAGGGCTACGAAGGCCCGTCGCTGGAATGCGACAAGTGTGGCAGCGAGATGCAGCTCAAGACCGGCCGCTTCGGCAAGTTCTTCGGCTGTACCAACCCGGCCTGCAAGAACACCCGCAAGCTGCTCAAGAACGGTGAGCCGGCTCCGCCGAAGATGGACGCCGTACCCATGCCGGAGCTGCGTTGCGAAAGGGTCGACGACACCTATGTGTTGCGTGATGGCGCTTCGGGTCTGTTCCTGGCGGCCAGCGGCTTCCCGAAGAATCGCGAAACCCGTGCGCCGTTGGTCAGCGAATTGCTGCCCCATCGCGACGAGATCGATCCCAAGTACCATTATCTGCTCAGTGCTCCGGTGAAGGATGGCGAGGGTCGCCCGGCGGTGATCCGCTTCAGCCGCAAGACCAAGGAGCAGTACGTGCAGACCGAGGTCGAGGGCAAGCCCACCGGCTGGAAGGCCTTCTACGACGGCAAGAAGTGGCAGGTCGAAGAGAAGCGCTAGGGCCTCTGGCTTCGGCGCGAGACAGGCGGTCGGCGTGAGCCGGCCCGAGGAGAAGGGCATGGCCAACGAGCGTTACACCCGCACCAACCAGAAGCTCTATTTCGCCGGTCTGGCGCTGGACAGCTGGCGCTCGGCTCAGGCGGCACCTTCCGCGCAAAGCCAGGGCCGCATCATGGCCGAGCGCGAGGCCTGCCTGTTTCATCTGCATGGCGCCCTGCTGGGCCTCTGTCAGGAAGTGGCGGGTTTCTACCGTCATCCCACCATGGAGGCCACATCGCTCGCCATCCTGCTCTCACCCGAAGCCTTGAACGAAGCACCCAGTCCGGAAATGGGTGAGCTGGTGGAGCTGGCTGGCAATTCGGAGACCTGGCTGGCACGGCTGATCGCCGAATACCAGCGGCTGCTGCAGCCGCCCCAGGCGCCAAGACGGCCCAAGCAGGACCCGACGCTGGCCCTGATCGAGGCGGTCAGCCTTGAACCGGCCGAGCCGGAGCTGGGTCTTGAAGAAGTGGAAGCCTGGCGCGAATGCCTCAAGCAGACGGCGCTCAGATTCCGCGGTGCCATGACCGAGTGGTAGACCCGTTCCATTGGCAACTCATCCAAGGCCGTCAGGATGCTGGCCTTGCAGACCGTCGAAAAAGGCTCAGGCAAGTCGGCCTCTCAGACCCCACGCTGTTACACTATCCGCTTAGCTGTGGAGATACTGAATGACTACTGCCTACCTGGAAATCGTTGAACTCTCTGATGGTCGCATCGTGTTGCGCCGTGCGGACGACGAGGAAGCCCTCGTTACCCTTGAGTTTTCCAGCGATGCCAAGGATTTCCTGCATGGACAGCAGATAGAGGTGGCCAAGGCCATGTTCAACCTGGGCGTGCAGATGGCGGGTCGCCTGGCGGAAGGCGACAGTCTTCAGCGTGACGATCAACCCCGCGTCCTGCACTGACTCTCCGCCTGATCCGGCATTCCTCGCGGGAATGCCGCCGCTACATCCCTTTCTGCCTGCTACCTACGCGAATCTGACGTTCAGACTCTGGCTGTTGCCCTGGGCCGCGGCGCGTGCCAGTTGCTGCTTGCCCGCATCGCTTAGGTCGTGCAGCCAACTGATCACCGTATGACTCTGTCCCTTGCGCAACACCTCGCAGGCCAGTTGCAGGGTCTTGGCCGCGCTCGGCGTCTGCAGCAGCAGCACGCGCTCCGGATTCAGATGGGTACTGCGCAGCCAGGCGTTGCTGAGCAGCGACGGTGGCGTGACCAGGGTCAGCCAGCGGGCATCGTCCTTGTCGCTCAGCTGGCGCAGGATGGGAGCCAGCAATTGCAGGCATTGCTCCTGGCTACCGTGCAGGGACATCTCGCTGAAAGTGTCCGGCAGTGGGGCGGCCGGCAGCTCTCGTGCCGGCCTGCCAGGCTTGGGCAGAAAGGCGGTCAGCTCCTGCAGCAGGAGCTCGGGTGCCAGATCCAGCTCTTGAACGGACGAGCGCGGTGCATCGAACATCAGGGGAAATTGCATGGCGACCTCCTGGAGGCGACTCGATCAAATCCACTTGAGGTCATGTACCACGGATACATGACGTCACTGTGCTCAGCCTGGTCTTGAACGCTTTCCGGAGCGCGAACAGATATCCCCGATCAAGACTTCGGCGTAAGGCAAAAGGCGTGATTAAAGCTGGCCCGAGGGCCAGCCTTAGACTTTAGCGGCGGATGACGCCAACGCTTAACCCTTCGATGGCGAATTCCTGGGTGGAAAGATCGACTTCGATAGGGGCGAACTCGGGATTCTCTGCCAGCAGAGTGACCTGGTTGCCCGAGCGCTTGAATCTCTTCACGGTAACCTCGTCGCCCACCCGGGCCACGACGATCTGGCCGTTGTGCACCTCTCGGGTCACATGGACGGCCAGGAGGTCGCCATCGAGGATGCCGACGTCTCTCATGCTCATGCCCTTGACCTTGAGCAGGTAGTCGGCACGGGGCTGGAAGAAAGCCGGATTGATGGCGCAGTTCTCTTCGACGTTCTGTTCGGCCAGGATGGGCGCGCCCGCAGCAACCCGACCGATGACCGGCAGGCTCTCGTCGGCTTTGCGCGTGGCATCCAGACCCGGAATGCGGATACCCCGAGAGGCGCCCGGCGTCATCTCGATGGCGCCCTTGCGTGCCAGGGCCTTGAGGTGTTCCTCGGCCGCGTTCGGCGATTTGAAACCAAGCTCCTGCGCGATCTCCGCGCGGGTAGGCGGAAAGCCATTGGCTTCGAGGCAACGCTTGATGAAGGCCAGGATCTCGGCTTGTCGCGGTGTCAGTTTCAGCATGATGCACGTCGCGTCGTCTAATGATGCTGTGATTATATACAGTAACTCCGGGTGCTAGGCAAGGCCGCTGCCCCTGGCTTCGGACGACAGGCCGAATTCACTGTAGATAGCGTTCAGATGACGGAATGACGTACCTTCCAGGGCTTCGCATGGCTGTTCGCAGACCAGCCCGCGATTGACTTCGGTAGCGTTTGAAACATATGTTTCAAACGGAAATTCATCTATCGGGGAAGGTCATGGCGCAGTCGGATACCGTTGAACGCATTCTGGATGCGGCCGAGCAGCTGTTCGCCGAGCGCGGCTTTGCCGAAACCTCGTTGCGACTCATCACCACGCGAGCTGGGGTCAACCTGGCCGCGGTCAACTATCACTTCGGCTCGAAGAAGGCCCTGATCCAGGCGGTGTTCTCGCGCTTCCTCGATCCCTTCTGCTTCAACCTGGAGCGGGACCTCGATCAGTGGCAGCCGAAGCATGGCGAGGACGTGAGCCTGGAGGCGCTGTTGAATCTGCTGGTGGATCACTCCCTGGCCATAAAGCCGCGGCATGGCAATGACCTCTCGGTGTTCATGCGTCTGCTGGGCCTGGCCTTCAGCCAGAGCCAGGGCCACCTGCGCAAGTACCTGGAACAGACCTACGGCCGCGCCTTCCGCCGCTTCCTGCTGCTGGTGAATCGAGCCGTGCCCGAGATCCCGCCGCTGGAGCTGTTCTGGCGCGCCCACTTCATGCTGGGCGCGGCGGTGTTCAGCATGTCCGGCATCAAGGCGCTGCGGGCGATCGGCGAAAACGATTTCGGCGTCGATACCCATACCGATCAGGTACTGCGACTCATGGTGCCCTTCCTCGCCAGCGGAATGCGCGCCCCCACGGCGATGCACGCGCCGGAGCTGGCTCAGGCGCAGTATCGGCCACGGCGGCCGGTGGTCGCGGAGACGGCCGAGAGCTACTAGGCTGCGAGGCCGGCGGTGCCTGGGGTAAGCTTGCGTCCCTTTCACGGCGCCGTGCGCCGGAGCATTCGGACGAGGTACCCATGCAAGGCTCTCTGATGGTCGATATCGCTGGCACCTGGCTCACCGCCGAGGATCGACAGCTGCTGCGCCAGCCGGAGGTGGGCGGGCTGATCCTGTTCGCCCGCAACATCGAAACCCCGGGGCAGGTACGGGAACTGTGCCGTGCCATTCGCGCGGTGCGACCAGAATTGCTGCTGGCCGTGGACCAGGAAGGCGGTCGCGTGCAGCGCCTGCGCCGCGACGTGGTGCGGTTGCCGGCCATGGGGCAGCTGGGCGGGCGCGCGGACAGCGCGGAACTCGCCCGCCTCTGCGGCTGGCTGATGGCGACCGAGATCCTGGCGGTAGGGCTGGACTTCAGTTTCGCCCCGGTGCTGGACGTCGACCATGGGCGCAGCCAGGTCATCGGCGCCCGTTCCTTTGGCAGTGCCGACCAGGTGATCGAGCTGGGCAGTGCCTTCATCGCGGGCATGGGCGACGCCGGTATGGCCGCCACCGGCAAGCACTTCCCCGGCCACGGCTGGGCCGAAGCCGACTCCCACTATGCCATTCCCACCGACGAGCGCGATCTGGACACCCTGTTGCGCACCGATCTGCGCCCGTTCCAGGCTCTCTTGCCGACCTTGGGAGCGGTGATGCCCGCTCACGTCATCTATCCAGCGGTGGATCCCCAGCCGGCCGGCTTTTCCCGCCGTTGGCTGCAGGACATCCTGCGCGGCGAGCTGGATTACCGGGGCGTGATCTTCAGCGACGACCTGTCGATGGCGGGTGCCCACGTCGCAGGCGATGCCGGCCAGCGCGTCGAGGCGGCGCTCACCGCCGGCTGCGACATGGGGCTGGTGTGCAATGACCGCGCAGCGGCCGAGCTGGCCCTGACCCGGGTGCAGCAGCTGGGCGTCTCGCCCGCGCCACGACTGGCCAGCATGAGAGCCCGCCGCCTCGTCGATCTCGATTACCGCCAGCAACCGCAGTGGAGTCTTGCCCTGCGGCGGTTGCGCCAGGCTGAACTCATCTAAAGGACGTTTCCATGACTACCTACGCCATCATCGGCGGCACCGGTCTTACTGCGCTCGCCGGCCTGGAGCTGGACCAGGCCCAGACCTTCGAGACGCCCTGGGGTGCGCCCTCGGCGCCCGTGCAGCGCGGCCACTATGCCGGCCTACCGGTGCTGTTCCTGGCCCGCCATGGCCATCCGCACCGCATTCCGCCGCACCAGGTCAACTACCGCGCCAATCTCTGGGCACTCAAGGAAGCCGGCGCCGAGGCCATCGTCGCGGTGAATGCCGTGGGTGGCATCCATGCCGCCATGGGCAGTGGCCATCTGTGCGTGCCCCACCAGCTGGTGGACTACACCTGGGGGCGCGGCCATACCTTCTTCGAAGGCGCGGACCTTGCGCATGTCACCCACATCGACTTCAGCTTTCCCTACGACGAGTCCTTGCGCCTGCGGCTGCTGAATGCGCTGCGCAAGCTGCAGCTGCCGCACAGCGACCATGGCGTCTATGCCGCCACCCAGGGGCCACGCCTAGAAACGGCAGGAGAAATCGTCCGGCTGGAACGCGACGGCTGCGACATCGTCGGCATGACCGGGATGCCGGAAGCGGCCCTGTCGCGCGAACTGGGCCTGCCCTATGCCTGCCTGGCGCTGGTGGTGAATCCGGCGGCCGGCAAGGTGCAGCGGGAAATCACCATGGCCGAGATCGAAGCGGTCCTGGCCAGCGGCATCGACGAGGTGCGGCAGGTGCTGGCCGAGGTGCTGACGGGCTGATAGCGACCGAGCCGCTCCCGGGGATACCCGGCGAGCGGCTCTTCGATCAGCTGGCTGGCGTCAGGCGATCGAACAGGGCTTCCAGGACGTTGAAGCGCTCTTCCGGCCGCTCCATCGGTACCTGGAACTTGAACAGGGTCGCGCCCTCCAGCCGATACTTCTTCGGCTGCGCCTGGATCATCTTCACCAGCACCAGTGGATCCACCTGGGTATCGGCGGCGAATTCCAGCCGCCCGCCCTGGGGGCCCGCATCCACCTTGACGATGCCCAGGCCTTCCGCGCGCAGCTTGAGCAGCGTCAGGCGCACCAGATTCTTGGTCGGTTCCGGCAGCAGTCCGAAGCGATCGATCATCTCCACCTGCAATTCCTTGAGAGCGTCTTCGTCCGCTGCCGAGGCGATGCGCTTGTAGAGGATCAGCCGCGCATGGACATCGGGCAGGTAGTCTTCCGGGATCAGCGCGGGGACGCGCATGTTGATGTCCGGACCGCCCCCCAGGGGCTTTTCTAGGTTGGGCTGCTCGCCTTTACGGATGGCCTTGACCGCGCGCTCCAGCATTTCCATGTAGAGGGTGAAACCCACCGCCTGGATCTGTCCGCTCTGGCCTTCGCCGAGCAGCTCGCCGGCGCCACGGATTTCCAGGTCGTGGGTCGCCAGGATGAAGCCGGCCCCCAGGTCCTGGGCGCCGGCAATGGCTTCCAGGCGCTTTTCGGCATCCGGCGTCATGCCCTTGCGGGGCGGCGTGAGCAGGTAGGCGTAGGCCTGGTGGTGACTGCGCCCGACCCGGCCGCGCAGCTGGTGCAGCTGGGCCAGGCCGAACTTGTCGGCGCGCTCGATGATGATGGTGTTGGCATTGGGCACGTCGATGCCGGTCTCGATGATGGTCGAGGCCACCAGCACGTTGAATCTCTTGTGGTAGAAGTCGCTCATCACCTGTTCGAGATCGCGTTCGCGCATCTGCCCGTGGCCGATGCCGACGCGGGCCTCGGGCACCAGCTCGGCCAGTTCGCGGGCGCGCTTCTCGATGGTCTTGACCTCGTTGTGCAGGAAGTACACCTGGCCGCCGCGCAGGAGCTCGCGCAGCAGGGCTTCCTTGATCACCGCGTTCTGCTCTTCCATGACGAAGGTGCGCACCGAAAGTCGGCGGGCCGGGGGCGTGGCGATGATGGACAGATCACGCATGCCGGCCACCGCCATGTTCAGGGTGCGCGGAATCGGCGTGGCGGTGAGGGTGAGGATGTCCACCTCGCTGCGCAGCGACTTCAGCTGTTCCTTCTGACGCACCCCGAAGCGGTGCTCCTCGTCGATGATGGCCAGGCCCAGGTCCTTGAACTTCACATCGCCCTGCAACAGCTTGTGGGTGCCGATGATGATGTCGATCTTGCCATCGGCCAGCTCCCGCGCGGCGGCGGCGACTTCCTGGGCCGACTTGAAGCGGCTCATCACCTCGACCCGTACCGGCCAGTCGGCGAAGCGGTCGCGGAAGCTGTTGTAGTGCTGCTGGGCGAGGAGGGTGGTGGGGACCAGCACCGCCACCTGGCGACCGCCGTGCACGGCGATGAAGGCTGCGCGCATGGCCACCTCGGTCTTGCCGAAGCCCACGTCGCCGCAGACCAGGCGATCCATGGGCGTGCCCGCCAGCATGTCCTTGTGCACCGCCTCGATGGCGGCCTGCTGGTCCGGCGTCTCCTCGAAGGGGAAGCCGGCGGAGAAGGTGGCGTAGTCGACGGCCGGGTCCCTGAAGGCATAGCCCTTGCGCGCGGCGCGGCGGGCATAGATGTCGAGCAGTTCGGCGGCCACGTCGCGCACCTGTTCGGCGGCCTTGCGCTTGGCCTTCTGCCAGGTCTCGGAACCGAGCTTGTGCAGCGGCGCGAGGGCATCGTCGGTGCCTGAATAGCGGGCGATCAGGTGCAGGCTGGCCACCGGCACATAGAGCTTGGCGTCGTCGGCGTATTCGAGCAGGAGGAATTCCTGGGGCTGGTCGTCCAGCTCCAGGGTGATCAGGCCCATGTAGCGGCCAACGCCATGGTCGATGTGCACTACCGGCGCGCCTTCGCGCAACTCGGTGAGATTCTTGATGACGTTCTCGCCGGCATCGCGACCCTTCTCGCGGCGGCGGCGCTGCATGATGCGCTGGCCGAACAGCGGATTTTCCGGAATCAGGGCGACGCCGGCGTCATCCAGCACCAGGCCCTCGTCCAGTGGCGCCAGGGCGATGGCGATGCGCTCGGCGCTGGCCTGGAAGGCCGCCCAGCCCTCGACCTGGCCGGGGCGCAGATTCAGGCGGGCCAGCAACTCCAGCAGCACTTCGCGGCGGCCGGCGCTTTCCGCGGTGAACAGCACCCGGCCGGGGAAGTCGGTGATGAAGTGCTCCAGGGCCGCCAGCGGCTGGCTGGCCTTGGCGTCGATGGCCAGGTCCGGCAGGGCGCGGGCGGCGAAGCGCTCACGGCCCACGCCGGATTCCAGGTCGTCCGCGCCAATGACCACCCGCGGCCAGTTCTTCAGGCGGGCGAAGCAGTCTTCCACCGGCAGGAAGACATCGGCCGGCGGCAGCAGCGGCCGCTCCGGATCGACCCGGCGGTCTTCGTAGCGATTGCGGACATCGGTCCAGAATTGCTCGGCGGCCTGCTCGATTCCGGGCAGGGAAAACACCTGGGTGTTGGCCGGCAGATAGTCGAAGAGGGTCGAGGTTTCATCGAAGAACAGCGGCAGGTAGTACTCGATGCCCGCCGGCGTGATGCCGCTCGCCAGGTCCTGATAGATGGGACAGCGGCGATAGTCCACGTCGAAGCGCTCGCGGAATCGCGCGCGAAAGCCGGTCACGGCTTCTTTATGCAGCGGAAATTCCCGCGCCGGCAGCAGGCGGATGCTGTCGACCTTGTCGATGGATCGCTGCGTTTCCGGATCGAAGGTGCGCAGCGTCTCGATCTCGTCGTCGAACAGGTCGATGCGGTAGGGCAGGTTGCTGCCCATGGGGAAGAGATCGATCAGGGCGCCACGCACGGCGAACTCGCCATGTTCGTACACCGTATCCACATATCTATAGCCGGCTGCTTCCAGCCGTCCGCGGGTGGCTTCCACGTCCAGCCGCTGGCCGACGTCCAGCACCAGGCTGCTGCCGAGCAGGAAACGGGTGGGTGCCAGGCGGTGTAGGGCGGTCGCCAGAGGGACTACCAAAATACCGTGGGAGAGCTCCGGCAGCCTATAAAGAGTCGCGACGCGCTGGGAGATGATGTCCTGATGCGGCGAGAAGACATCGTAGGGCAGCGTCTCCCAATCGGGAAAATTCAGCACCGGCAACTCGGGGGCGAAGAAGCGGAGTTCCTGCTCCAGGCGATCGGCGGTCTGGCTGTCCTGGGTGATCAGCAGGGTGAAGCGGCGAGTCGCGGCCTTGGCGGCTTCAGCGATGGCGAGGGCTAGCGCGGCGCCGGGCAGATTGCCCCACTGCTGGCGGCCGGCGGTTTCAGGAATTGACGGGGTACGCAAAACTGACACGCGGGCGGAACTCCGGTGGATTTCGGGAGGGTTGGGATTGTAACGACCGGCCTTTCGCGCTGTCAGTGCAGCGACGCGCGTCGATTGCCTGGGAGAGGCAGCGCGGTCATAATGTAGTTCCTTTTTTCAGCTCCTACATAGGGAAGGATTTGTCGTGAGTCAGAAGCCTGAGCAGTGCCTTGAAGAATGGATCGATCGCGAAGCGCTCGCCGAGGCCATGATTCCCCTGATTGGTCAGCTGTACCGTAACAACAATGTTGTGACCTCGATTTACGGTCGCGGTTTGGTCAACCGTTCGGTGATCTCCATTCTCAAGGCCCACCGGTTCGCCCGCCAGATCGACAACGTCGAGCTGTCCGTGCAGGACACCTACCCGCTGGTGAAGGCCCTGAGCGAGCTGGAACTGGGCGCCGCCTCCATCGACCTGGCCCGCCTGAGCCTGAAGTTCAAGGCCGAAGCCGCCGGGCGCGACCTCAAGGACTTCCTGCGCAGCGAGCTGTCCGCCGTGGTCGGCAAGCAGGGCGTCGAGCAGCGCAAGGGCAAGGACGTCGTGCTCTACGGCTTCGGTCGTATCGGCCGGCTGCTGGCGCGCATCCTCATCGAGCACCAGGGTAGCGGCGACGGCCTGCGCCTGCGCGCCATCGTCGTGCGCAAGGGCGCCGACAACGACCTGGTCAAGCGTGCCAGCCTGCTGCGTCGCGATTCCGTGCACGGTTCCTTCGACGGCACCATCACCGTCGACGAAGCCAACAGCACCCTGTGCGCCAACGGCACCCTGATCAAGGTGATCTACTCCAACGATCCCACCACCGTCGACTACACCGCGTACGGCATCCAGGATGCCATCGTGGTCGACAACACCGGCAGATGGCGCGATGCCGAAGGCCTGGGCCAGCACCTCAAATGCAAGGGCGTCTCCCGCGTGGTGCTGACCGCACCCGGCAAGGGCAGCCTGAAGAACATCGTGCATGGTATCAACCATGACACCATCACCGCCGAAGACACCATCGTCACCGCGGCCTCCTGCACCACCAACGCCATCGTGCCGATCCTCAAGGCGGTCAACGACAAGTACGGCATCGTCAACGGTCACGTCGAGACCGTGCACTCGTACACCAACGACCAGAACCTGATCGACAACTTCCACAAGGGCGATCGCCGTGGCCGCAGCGCCGCGCTGAACATGGTGATCACCGAGACCGGCGCCGCCAAGGCCGTGGCCAAGGCCCTGCCGGAACTGGCTGGCAAGCTGACCGGCAACGCCATCCGCGTGCCGACGCCCAACGTTTCCATGGCGATCCTCAACCTGAACCTGGAAAACGGCACCAGCAAGGAAGAGATCAACGAGTACCTGCGCGAAATGGCGCTGCACTCGCCGCTGCACAAGCAGATCGATTTCGTGAACTCGCCGGAAGTGGTCTCCAGCGACTTCGTCGGCTCCCGTCATGCGGGCGTGGTCGATGCCGGTGCCACCATCGTCAGCGACAACCGTGTCGTCCTCTATGTCTGGTACGACAACGAGTTCGGTTACAGCTGCCAGGTCGTGCGGGTGCTGGAAGAGATGGCGGGGGTCAATCCGCCGGCCTTCCCGGCCTGAGTCTTGCGCGCTAGGCAAGGCTGACTTGCAAGAAAAAACGGGAGCCCTGGTGGCTCCCGTTTTCGTTTTGATCGGGTTTTGCGCCACAATAGCGGCCCGTGACAAGAGGTCGCAGCCCCCTGGGGGCGATCTCGCGTCGGATCCGGCCTCGCATGAGGTGGTCCGGCTCCAGCCGTCGCCTGCGGACGGCTAACCTTCTGAGGAGAAAGCATGGCGGTCTATAGCTACGACGTGGTGGTACTGGGTTCGGGACCGGCCGGCGAGGGCGCGGCGATGAACGCCGCCAAGAATGGCCGCCGCGTGGCGGTGGTGGACAATCGCCAGGTGGTCGGCGGCAACTGCACCCACCTGGGCACCATTCCCTCCAAGGCCCTGCGCCATTCGGTCAAGCAGATCATCCAGTTCAACACCAACGAGATGTTCCGCTCCATCGGCGAGCCGCGCTGGTTCTCCTTTCCCGACGTGCTGCGCAGCGCCGAGCGGGTGATCGCCCGGCAGGTGTCGTCTCGTACCGGCTACTACGCGCGCAACCGGGTCGACCTGTTCTTCGGCACCGCCAGCTTCGCCGACGACAACACCATCGAGATCGTCAACCTGCGCGGTGACCTGGAGCGCCTGGTGGCCAAGCAGGTCGTCATCGCCACCGGTTCGCGTCCCTATCGCCCGGTGGACGTGGACTTCAGCCATCCGCGCATCTACGACAGCGACACCATCCTGTCGCTGACCCATACCCCGCGCCGGCTGATCATCTACGGTGCCGGGGTGATCGGCAGCGAATACGCCTCCATCTTCAGCGGCCTCGGCGTGCTGGTGGACCTGATCGACAACCGCGACCAGCTACTCAGCTTCCTCGACGACGAAATCTCCGACGCCCTGAGTTATCACCTGCAGAACAACAATGTGCTCATTCGCCACAACGAGGAGTACGAGCGCATCGAAGGCCAGGAAAACGGCGTCGTCCTGCATCTGAAGTCCGGCAAGAAGCTGCGCGCCGATGCCCTGCTGTGGTGTAACGGCCGGACCGGCAATACCGACCAGCTGGGCCTGCAGAACGTGGGCATCTCGGTCAACAGCCGGGGCCAGGTCACCGTCGACGAGAACTACCGGACCTCGGTCGCCAACATCTATGCGGCGGGCGACGTCATCGGCTGGCCAAGCCTGGCCAGTGCCGCCTACGACCAGGGGCGTTCGGCGTCGGACAACATCCTGCACGACAACAATGGGCGGGTGGTCAACGACATCCCCACCGGCATCTACACCATTCCCGAGATCAGTTCGCTGGGCAAGACCGAGCGCGAGCTGACCCAGGAAAAGGTGCCCTACGAGGTTGGCAAGGCCTTCTTCAAGAGCATGGCGCGGGCGCAGATCTCCGGCGAACCGGTGGGCATGCTGAAGATCCTTTTCCACCGCGAGACCCTGCAGGTGCTGGGCGTGCACTGCTTCGGCGACCAGGCGTCGGAAATCCTACACATCGGCCAGGCGATCATGAACCAGGAAGGTGCGGCGAACAGCATCCGCTATTTCGTCAACACCACCTTCAACTACCCGACCATGGCCGAGGCCTACCGGGTGGCGGCCTTCGATGGGTTGAATCGGCTGTTCTGAGTCGGCCTAGGTTGGGCGGACGGAGGCAAATGTCCGCTCGGCTAGCCCCCTCTCCCCTCGGGAGAGGGCTGGGGTGAGGGTACCCCCGTAGCAGCCTCCAGTGGAAAAGGCTGCGCCGTTTTCCACGCTACGGTTCTGCGTCGGCTTATATCGCGGCCACGGCGGTCTGCCGATGCGGCCGCTCCTACGGTAACGTTCGTGCCTGTAAGAGCGGCCCATGGCCGCGATGGCCAGATTTGGCTTTTGTAGGTTGGGTTGAGCGCAGCGAAGCCCAACACGTCCCGGGCTTCGACCTGCGCCAGCGCCTACCCCAACGTCCGTCGCGCCAGGCTCGGGAAGTCGGTGATCAGGCTGTCCGCGCCGAAGTCGGCCAGGCGGCGCATCAGGCTGGCGTCGTTCACCGTCCAGACCGAGACATGCAAGCCCTGGCGCTGGGCCTTGAGCAGCCGCTCCGGGGTGCACAGCGTCCAGTTCAGCGCCAGCAGGTGGCAGTCGTAGTGAGCGGCCACCTTGAGCGGATCCAGCCAGGCGTACTCTGCCACCAGCCCACGCGCCAGATGCGGCGTATCGCGCTGCAGGGCGCGCAGGACCTCGCGCGAGGCGCTGGTCACGGTGATCCTGTCCTGCAGGCCGAATTCCTCGACCAGCTGGGCGATGGCCCTGACGGTCTGCGCCGCCCGCACCCGCGAGGCGCTCTTCACCTCCAGCTGCCAGTGGTCGAAGGCGCACTTCTCGAACAGTTCGCGCAGGGTCGGAATTGGGCAGGGGCGTGGCCAGACCGGGCCGCCCTGGCGGGCATCCAGGGCGACCAGATCGGCGACGGCCTTTTCGCTGACCTTGCCGCCTCGCCCGGTGGTACGTTTCAGGGTCGGGTCATGAATCACCACCAGCTCGCCGTCCCGGGAGAGGTGCAGATCCAGTTCGCAGCGCCGGACGCCCAGCTCCAGGCACAGCTCGAAACCGGCCAGGGTATTTTCCGGGGCTTCGCCGCGGGCACCGCGGTGTCCGTAAATGAGGGTCATGGGGGCTCCTAGGGTGACGGGACCGGGCGCCGCGGTTCACGGACCGCGTCCAGCACCCGATCGTTTTCGAAATAGACGCTGAAATCTCTGTAGTCCCAGCGGCGAATCGCCGGGCGTCCGACCGGAGGATGCTCCTGGTCGGGCAGGCCGAAGCGCTCCAGAACCTGGCTGCGACTGTCGCCGCGCAGGGGCAGCGGGGTACTGCCATCGCCCTGCTGGCCCAGCGGGATCTGCAGGGTCTCGGCCCAGCCGGGCAGGGCGGTACCGAGCAGCAGGGCCGCCAGCCAGGGGCGTTTCACGCCTCGTCTCCACGGTCGGCGCGGCGTACCCGGGCCTGCTGACGCAGGACATGGCGCGCCAGCAACTGGCGCTGGGCGTCTTCCAGGTCGATGAAGCTGGTGCCGATCTCGTACCCGCCGGCCACGGCCTGGCAACCGGTCACCTCCGCCAGCACCTGCAGGCCTAGGCCCTGGGGCGGCAATGCCATGCGCAGGTCGAGTCGGGTGCCCAGGGTGTAGGGCTCGGCATCGACGAAGGCCAGGCCGCCCTCGGACAGCACCACGTCGCGGGTGGCGCCGCTGTCGTGCAGCAGATTCCAGGTAAAGGCCTGGCCGAGCAGGTCCAGGCGCTTGTTCACCAGGCGCAGGCAGGCGGTAACGGCGCGGTCGCGCTCGTCCAGATTGCGCAGCAGGTGACGGGATTCGAATTCCAGCTGATGCAGTTCGCTCAGGAGTGCGAACAAGGGCGCGGTCTCGCCGGGGACCCCGTCGGCAGGGCTGATTTGCAGTGCGATACGGTCGGTGATGCGATAGTATTCCCGCCGTTCACGCGCGTCTGGGGTGGTCATGTCGGGCCGCTCCGTGGGTGATGGCCCCGAGTGTAGCCGGCGAGCCGGCACGGTGTCGCCGTCCAACCCGCAGGGCGCCTACGTCTTTCCGCCGTGCAAGCGAGCCTATGTTCAGACCCCTGCCGATCTACCTTGGCCTGCGTTACGTCCGCGCCAAGCGCCGCAACCATTTCGTCTCCTTCATCTCGCTCACCTCCATGATCGGCCTGGCCCTCGGCGTGGTCGTCATGATCGTGGTGCTGTCGGTCATGAACGGCTTCGATCGCGAGATGCGCGATCGCGTCCTCGGCATGATTCCCCATGCCACGGTGGAGTCCTACCAGCCGGTGCCTGACTGGCGCAGCGTGCGCGAGCTGGCGCTGCAGAACAGCCAGGTGGCCGCGGTGGCGCCCTTCACCCAGTTGCAGGGCATGCTGGCCCACGACAAGGCGGTGCAGACGGTGTTGCTCAACGCCATCGATCCGGCCGAGGAACCCAAGGTCTCGATCATCCCCAGCTTCATGCGCGAGGGCCGGCTCGACGACCTCAAGCCGGGTGAATTCGGCATCATCATCGGTTCCCTGGCCGCCGAGAAACTGGGTGTGAAGGTTGGCGACAAGCTCACCTACATCGCCCCGGAAGTGGCCGTGACCCCCGCCGGCATGTTTCCGCGCATGAAGAGATTCACCGTGGTGGGCATCTTCAGCGTCGGCGCCGGCGAGCTGGACGGCTCGTTGGGCCTGATCGACATCGAAGACGCCGCGCGGCTGCAGCGCTGGCCGGCGAACGCGGTACAGGGCGTGCGCCTCAAGCTGCACGACCTGTTCCAGGCGCCGGACGTGTCCTGGAACATCGCTCGTCAGCTGCCGGGCAAGGACTGGTACGCCCGCGACTGGACCCGCACCCACGGCAATCTCTATCAGGCCATCGGCATGGAAAAGACCATGATCGGCCTGCTGCTGCTGCTGATCGTCGCCGTGGCCGCCTTCAACATCGTCTCCACCCTGGTGATGGTGGTGACCGACAAGAAATCCGACATCGCCATCCTGCGTACCCTGGGCGCCACGCCCCGGCAGATCATGGCGGTGTTCATGGTCCAGGGGACCTTCATCGGCGTCATCGGCACCGCCATCGGCTGCCTGCTGGGCGTGCTCGCCGCGCTCAACGTCAGTGCCGCCCTGGCCTGGGTGCAACGGATCACCGGGCACCAGTTCCTCAACGCCGAGGTGTATTTCATCGACTACCTGCCGGCGCAGCTGCAGCTGCACGACGTCCTGCTGGTCTGCGGCGCGTCCTTCGCCCTGAGCTTCCTGGCCACGCTCTATCCCTCCTGGAGCGCCGCCCGTACCCAACCCGCCGAGGCCCTGCGTTATGAATGATCGAGCCGTTTTGCGTTGCCAGGACCTGGGCAAGCGCTACGAGGAAGGCCCCCAGACCGTCGAGGTGCTGAGCAATGTCCAGCTGACCCTGCAACCGGGCGAGCGGGTGTCCATCGTCGGCAGTTCGGGGTCGGGCAAGACCACCCTGCTGAATCTGCTCGGCGGCCTCGACACCCCCAGCAGCGGCAGTGTCTGGCTCGATGGCGAGGAGCTGTCGGCGCTGAACGAGAAGGCCCGCGGCCTCTTGCGCAATCGCGCCATGGGCTTCGTCTACCAGTTCCACCACCTGCTGCCCGAATTCAGCGCCCTGGAAAACGTCTGCATGCCGCTGCTGATCGGCAAGGCCTCCATCGGCGAAGCCCGCGAGCGCGCTGCCAAGTTGCTGGAGCGGGTCGGTCTCGGTCATCGCCTGGGCCACAAGCCGGCCGAGCTGTCCGGTGGCGAGCGCCAGCGCGTGGCCATCGCCCGGGCGCTGGTCAACCAGCCCAAGCTGGTACTGCTCGACGAACCCACCGGCAACCTCGACCAGCACACCGCCCACGGCATCCAGGACCTGATGCTGGAGCTGTCCACCTCGCTGCGCACCGCCTTCCTGGTGGTGACCCACGACCAGGTGCTGGCTGGCCAGATGGACCGGATGCTGCGCCTGGACGAAGGCCATCTGGTCGACGCCACGCCGGCCCGGCAGGTCTGAGGTCGCCATGTTCAGACCGCTTTCGCTGTTCATCGGCCTGAGATACACCCGCGCCAAGCGGCGCAAGTCGTTCATCTCCTTCTTCTCGCTGGTTTCCATGTTCGGCCTGGCGCTGGGCGTGCTGGCCATGATCCTGGTGCTGTCGGTGATGAACGGCTTCCAGGAAGAAATGCGCGGCCGCATCCTCGGCATGGTGCCCCATGCCTTCATCAGTGGTGCCCAGCCGCTGGACGACTGGCGCCCGCTGGCGGCCAAGGCCGAGCAGCAGCCCCATGTGCTGGCGGCGGTGCCCTATACCCAGTTGCAGGGCATGCTTTCGGTACGGGGTCGCATGCAGCCGCTGCTGGTGGACGGCATCGATCCGGCCCAGGAAAAGCGCGTCTCCATCGTCGGTGAGCGAATGACCCAGGGCAGTCTCGACGCCCTCAAGCCCGGCGAATTCGGCATCGTGCTGGGCGAGATCGCCGCGCGACGCTTCCAGCTGGAGCTGGGCAGCCAGGTCACGGTGATCATCCCCGAGGTCGGCGCCACCGGCAGCATCACGCCGCGGCTGCGGCGCTTCACCGTGGTCGGAACCTTCAAGGTCGGCGCCGAGCTGGATGCCTCCCTGGCCCTGATCAACGTCGCCGATGCTGCCCCGCTCAAGGGCTGGCAGCCGGGCCAGGTGGAGAGCATCCGCCTGGCGCTGGACGATCTGTTCCAGGCGCCGCGCATCTCCCGCGACGTGGCCAAGGCCCTCGGCGACGGCTACCAGGCGCGTGACTGGACGATCTCCCAGGGCAGTCTGTTCCAGGCCATGCAGATGGAAAAGACCATGATCGGTCTGCTGCTCCTGCTGATCGTCGCCGTGGCCGCCTTCAACATCATCGCCACCCTCATCATGGTGGTGGCCGACAAGAAGGCCGATATCGCCATCCTGCGCACCCTGGGCGCCACGCCCGGGCAGATCATGGCGGTGTTCATGGTGCAGGGCACGGTGATCGGCCTGGTCGGTACCCTGATCGGCGGCGTGCTGGGCGTCATCGCGGCACTCAACGTCAGCAGCTGGATCGCCGCCCTGGAGCGTCTGGTCGGCCACAAGCTGTTTGGTGGTGACATGTACTTCATCAGCAACCTGCCGTCGCGGCTGGAGCTGGAAGACGTGGTGCTGATCGCCGTGGCCGCCCTGAGCATGAGTTTCCTGGCGACCCTCTATCCCGCCTGGCGCGCCTCGCGCACCTCACCGGCCGAAGCCCTGCGCTACGACTGATCTCCTGCCGGGCCAGGCGGCGCTACGCCCCTGGCCCTACGGCGTCCAAGCTGCTCTAATCCGCGCTTCCGAAGCTCTTTTGGCTCTCCAAGGATGGAGTCCTGATGCGCGCCGCCCTGCTGTCCTTCGCCCTGGGCGTGCTGCTCCTGCGCGCCTTCGCCACACTGCCGTCGCTATCCCTGCTGGCGGCCCTCGCGGCGGTGGCCCTGGTGCTCCTGTTCACCCGCTTCCTGGCGCTCGGTGCCTTCGGGCTGGGCCTGGCCTGGGCGCTGCTCAATGGTCACTGGGCGCTGGACGATCGCCTGGATCCGACGCTGGAGCAGCGGGTGCTGTGGATCGACGGCGAGATCAGCGGCCTGCCCACGGTGGAGGCCGACTCGGTGGGTTTCGTGCTCGCCGGGGCAACCAGCCGCCGCGCGCTGAAGCTGCCGGCGCGGATCCGCCTGAGCTGGCACGGCGGGCCGCGCCCACTGGCCGGCGAACGCTGGCGCCTGGCCGCGGAGCTGCGCGGCCCCGCGGGTCTGGTCAACCCCCTCGGGCAGGATCGCGAAGCCTGGCTGCTGGCCCAGGGCATAGGCGCCACCGGCAGCGTCAAGGATGGCCAGCGCCTGGCCGCCGCCAGTGGCCTGGCGACCTGGCGCGACGGCATCCGGCAATACCTGCAGACGCGGGATCCGGCGGGGCAGGGTGGGCTGCTCGCCGCCCTGGTGGTGGGCGACGGCTCGGGTATCACCACTGCCCAGTGGCAGCTGTTCCAGGACACCGGCACCGTGCACCTGATGGTGATCTCCGGGCAGCACATCGGCCTGATCGCCCTAGGCGTTTATGCCGGGGTGGTCCTTCTGGCACGCCGTGGCCTCTGGCCGCGTCAACTGCCCTGGCGTCTGTCCGCGGCGGTGCTGACGATCGCCACCGCACTGGGCTACGGACTGCTGGCCGGCTTCGAGGTGCCGGTGCAGCGGGCCTGCGTCATGGTCACCCTGGGCCTGCTCTGGCAACTCGGGCGCCAGCAGGTGCGGCTGGCGGACGCGGTCCTGCTGGCCCTGGCACTGGTGCTGGCCGCCAATCCGCTGGTCAGTCTGCTGCCCGGATTCTGGCTGTCCTTTGGCGCCGTGCTGTTGCTGCTGTGGAGCTTTGCCGGCCGCCTGGGCCGACTGCCCTGGTGGCTCACCCTCGGGCGCGCTCAGTGGTGCATGGCCGTGGGCCTGGCGCCGCTGCTCCTGGCGCTGGGCCTGCCCCTGAGTCCGAGCGGCCCGCTGGCCAATGCCCTGGCCGTGCCGCTGATGGACCTGGCCATCGTGCCCCTGGCGCTGGCGGGGACCCTGCTGTCCCTGCTCTGGTCGCCGCTGGGGACGCCGGCCTTGCTGCTGGTGGGTGGCCTGCTGCAGGGGCTGCTCTGGCTGCTGAGCGGCTTGGCGCACCTGGCTGCAGCCTGGCAGCCGGTCCTCGCGCCCGCCTGGGCGCTGTGGCTGGCGGGGCTGGGGGCGCTGCTGGCGCTACTGCCCGCGGGTGTGCCGCTACGAGGCTTCGGCGCGCTGCTGATGCTGCCGGGGCTGTTTCCCCCGTCGCCGGTACCCGCGGCGGGGCTGGCGCGGATCACCGTGCTGGACGTGGGGCAGGGCCTGGCGGTGCTGGTGCGCACCCGCGACCATGCGCTGCTCTACGACGCCGGGCCGCGCCAGGGCAGCTATGACAGCGGCGCCCGGGTCGTCCTGCCCAACCTGCAGGCCCTTGGCATCGACACCCTGGACGTCATGCTGCTCAGTCATGCCGATGCCGACCACGCCGGCGGTGCGCCGGCCGTGGCCAGAGGACTGCCGCCAGGACAGGTACTCAGCGGCGAGGCGGGTCGGCTCCAGCCGGAATTGCACGCGCGGGATTGCACGGATGGGGCCGAGTGGCGCTGGAACGAGGTCGTCTTCACCACCTGGTGGCACCCCGCGGCGGATTCCAACGCCTCCTCCTGCGTGCTCAGCGTCGCCGCGAGGGGCGAGCGCCTGCTGCTGACCGGCGACATCGATGCCCGCCGTGAAGCCGAGCTGGTGGCCAGCGGGGTGCCGCTGGCAGCCGAGTGGCTGGTCGCTCCGCACCATGGCAGTCGCAGCGGTTCCAGCGCCTCCTTCATCGACGCCGTCCAGCCGCGTGGCGTACTGATCTCCCGGGGGCTGAACAATCGCTATGGCCATCCCCATCCCCAGGTGCTGGCGCGCTATCGCGAGCGCGGCGTGCTGCCCTACGACACCGCCGCGCTGGGCGCCCTGAGCTGGACCCTGGGTCGCTGGGAGGTACCGCACGGGCAGCGCCAGGTGCGGCATTGGTGGCGGATAGGCCCGCCGACACCCTGAGGCGTTCGTGCTAGAGTGGCCGCATTTTGCGGCAGGGGTAACGCTCTCGTGTTCGAAATGGTCAAAGCTGGCGGCTGGATGATGCTGCCGATCATCCTCAGTTCCATCCTGGCCACGGCCATCATCGCCGAGCGGCTGTGGACCCTGAGACGCAGCCGGGTGGCACCGCCGACGCTGCTCGCCCAGGTCTGGCGCTGGATCCAGGACAAGCAGCTCAATGCCGAGCGGCTGCGCGAATTGCGCGCCGGATCGCCCCTGGGCGACATCCTCGCCGCGGGCCTGACCAACTCCCGTCATGGCCGCGACATCATGAAGGAAGCCATCGAGGAAGCCGGCAGCCGCGTGGTGCACGACCTCGAACGCTATCTCAACACCCTCGGCAGCATCGCCGCCCTGGCACCCCTGATGGGCCTGCTCGGCACGGTGTTCGGCATGATCGACATCTTCAGCGCCTTCATGAACGACGGCATGGCCAATGCGCCCATCCTCGCCGGCGGCATCTCCAAGGCCCTGGTCACCACCGCCACAGGCCTGCTGGTGGCGATTCCCGCGGTGTTCTTCCATCGCTACCTGCTGCGCCGGGTCGATGAGCTGGTGGTCGGGATGGAGCAGGAAGCGGTCAAGCTGGTGGACATCCTCCACGGCGATCGCGAGGTGGACGTCCGCGAAGGAGCCCCGGCGTGAAATTCCGTCGCCGCGCCGGGGGCGCCGCCCGCGAAGAGGTCTATATCAACCTGGCCTCCTTCATCGACGTCATCTTCGTCCTGCTGCTGTTCTTCGTGGTGACCGCGACCTTCAGCAAGCCCAGCCAGCTGAAGATCGAACTGCCCGAGGCCGACAGCGCCGCAGCGGCCGCCAACCAGGCCAAGACCCTGGAAATCAGCATCACCGCCGAAGGCCAGATGGCGCTCAACGGCCAGACCCTGGCGCGCAACGACCTGACCGGCCTGACCACCGCGCTGCAGCGTGAATCCGGCGGCGACAACAGCCTGCCGCTGGTGATCACCGCCGATGGCCGCGCCACCCACCAGTCGGTGGTCATGGCCATGGACGCTGCCGGCAAGCTGGGTTTCAGCCAGTTGCGCATCACCACCCTCGAGGCCCAGGCGAAGCGTCCGTGAGCCTGGGTGAGCGCCTGGTCCGCGCCTGGTACCAGGGGCATCCGGCCCTGAGCCTGCTGGCGCCGCTCGAAGCCCTCTATCGGCAGGTCGCCCGGCGCAAGCGCCGGCGGTTCCTGGCGGGGCAGGGCAGCATCCATCGCGCGCCGGTGCCGGTCATCGTGGTGGGCAATCTCACCGTCGGCGGTACCGGCAAGACGCCCATGATCCTCTGGCTGATCGGCCACCTGCGCGCGCGCGGGCTGAGGGTCGGGGTGATCAGCCGGGGCTATGGCGCCACGCCGCCGAGTCTACCCTGGCGGGTGCGGGCCACCGACACCGCCGCCGTCGCCGGCGACGAGCCGCTGCTGATCGTGCAGCGCACCGGGGTGGCCCTGGTCACGGATCCCGATCGTGGGCGCGCCGTCGAACGCCTGCTCGCCGAGGAGCGGCTCGATATCATTCTCAGCGACGACGGCCTGCAGCACTATCGCCTGGCCCGCGACCTGGAACTGGTGATGGTCGATGCGGCGCGCGGCTTCGGCAATGGCCGCTGCCTGCCGGCCGGGCCGCTGCGCGAACCCCTGGAGCGGCTGGCCGAGGTGGACGCCGTGATCCACAACGGCGCCACTGTCGATCCTGCCGACGGCTACGGCCTGACCCTGCAGCCCAGCGCCCTGGTCAATCTGCGCAGCGGCGAGACGCGATCGCTGGATTTCTTTCCCCCGGGGCAGCGCCTGCACGCCCTGGCCGGCATCGGCAACCCCGGCCGTTTCTTCGCCACCCTCGAAGGACTACACTGGCAGCCGTTGCCCCATGCCTTCGCCGATCACGCCACCTACAGCGCGGCAGAGCTGGCCTTCACCCCGGCGCTGCCGCTGGTGATGACCGAGAAGGACGCGGTCAAGTGCCGGTCCTTCGCCGCCGCCGACTGGTGGTACCTGGCGGTGGACGCCCAGCCCTCGGCCGCTTTCGTCGCCTGGCTGGATGGGCGTCTCGACCGGCTCCTGCCCGAACACTCTCACTGACGGAATCTTCGCCCATGGATCTCAAGCTGCTGGACATCCTCGCCTGCCCCCTGACCAAGAGCCCGCTGATCTTGAGCGACGACAAGACCGAGCTCATCAGCAAGGCCGCCGGCCTGGCCTTCCCGATTCGCGACGGCATCCCGGTGATGCTGGAAAGCGAGGCGCGCATCATCACCACGGATGAGCGTCTGGACAAATGAGCACCGCGTTCACCGTCGTCATCCCGGCGCGGCTCGCCAGCACCCGACTGCCCAACAAGCCGCTGCTCGACATCGCCGGCAAGCCGATGATCCAGCACGTCTGGGAGCAGGCCCGGCGCAGTGGCGCCGAGCAGGTGGTGGTGGCGACCGACCACGACGACATCCTGCGTGCCTGCGAAGGCTTTGGCGCGCGTGTCCTGCTGACCCGTGCCGATCATGCTTCGGGCACCGATCGCCTGGCCGAGGTGGCCGAGCTGCTCGGCCTGGCCGCTGACGCCCTGGTGGTCAACGTCCAGGGCGACGAGCCGCTGATACCACCGGCGGTGATCGACCAGGTGGCCAATAATCTCGCTGCCCATCCCGAAGCCGGCGTGGCCACCCTGGCCGAGCCGATCGCGGACGTCGACAGCCTGTTCAATCCCAATGTGGTCAAGGTGAGCACCGACCTGAACGGCCTGGCGCTGACCTTCAGCCGGGCGCCGCTGCCCTGGGCGCGCAATGCCTTCGCCGCTGATCGCGCGCGGCTGCCCCAGGGCTTTTCCTACCGTCGCCACATCGGCATCTACGCCTATCGCGCCGGCTTCCTCGCCGATTTCGTCAGCTGGGGTCCCTGCGCCCTGGAAGAGACCGAAGCCCTGGAGCAATTGCGCGCCCTCTGGCACGGCGTGCGTATCCATGTCGCCGATGCCCTGGAAGCGCCCCAGGCCGGCGTGGATACCCGAGAAGATCTCGAGCGCGTCAGACGCCTGCTGGGAGCCTAGATGACCCTGCGCATCCTGTTCGTCTGCATGGGCAACATCTGCCGTTCGCCCACCGCCGAAGGCATCCTCAGGGCCAAGCTGGACGCCGCCGGCTTGACCGAGGTGGTGGAGCTGGATTCGGCCGGCACCGGCGACTGGCATGTCGGCAAGGCCCCGGATCCCCGTGCCATCCAGGCCGCGGCGGGTCGCGGCTATGCCATCGGTGACCTGCGCGCGCGTCAGGTCGCCGAGGATGATTTCCAGCGTTTCGACCTGATCCTGGCCATGGACCAGGACAACCTCGCCTGGCTGGAACAGCTGCGCCCGGATGAGGGCGCCGTGCCCGAACTCTTCCTGGCGCGCCAGGGCCTGGCGGTGGACGAGGTGCCGGATCCCTATTACGGCGGTGCAGCCGGCTTCGAGCGGGTCCTCGACCTGCTGGAAAGCGCCTGCGATGGCCTGGTCGCCGAGGTGGCTGCCCGTCATGGTCGCTGAGCTGCAACAGCAGGTCCCCCTGCAAGGCCTCAACACCTTCGGCCTGGTGGCGCAAGCCGATCGCTATCTGGAAGCCGCCAGCGACGCCGAGGTCCGCGCGGCCCTGGCGTTGGCCCGGCAACTGGACGTGCCCCTGCGGGTGCTGGGCGGTGGCAGCAACCTGGTCCTGCCCGAACGGGTCGAGGGTCTGGTGCTGCGGTTGACGTCCCGCGGCATCCGTCTGCTGGCGGAGGAGGGCGATGCCCTGCTGGTGGAAGCCGAAGCCGGCGAGCCCTGGCATCCCTTCGTCATGGCCACCCTGGCCAATGGCTGGTACGGGCTGGAAAATCTCAGCCTGATCCCAGGCACCGTGGGCGCCTCACCGATCCAGAACATCGGCGCCTATGGCGTCGAATTGAAGGACAGATGCGCCGGGGTCACGGCACTCGATCGCCACAGCGGCGAGCTCCATGACCTCGGCCCGGCCGATTGCGCCTTCGCCTATCGCGAGAGTCGCTTCAAGGCCGAGGCCGGGCGCTGGATCGTGCTGCGGGTACGCTTCCGGCTCAGTCGCAAGCCGCAGCTGGTGCTGGACTATGGTCCGGTACGCCAGGCGCTCACCGCGGCGGGCGTCACGCAGCCAACGCCCGAAGCCGTCAGCGCGGCCATCTGCAGCATTCGCCAGAGCAAGCTGCCCGACCCGGCGGTGCTGGGCAATGCCGGCAGCTTCTTCAAGAATCCGGTGGTGACCGCTGGCGAGGCCGCAGCTCTGCATGAGCGCTATCCGAGCCTGCCGACCTATCCGCAGGCCGATGGCAGCGTCAAGCTGGCCGCTGGCTGGCTGATCGATCAGGCCGGCTGGCGCGGCCATCGCGACGGCGCCGTGGGGGTGCATGCCGCCCAGGCGCTGGTGCTGGTCAACTTCGGTGGCGCCCGCAGTCGCGACGTCCTGGCCCTGGCCGAGCGCATCCGCGCCTCGGTGCGCGAGCGCTTCGGCGTGACGCTGGAGATGGAGCCGGGAAGCCTGACGTGACCGCTGACGCCCCCGATGCCCAACGCCGTCGCCTGCTGATCGCCACCACCTCCGCCGTCGGCGGTCTGGGCCTGGTGGCGGGCAGCGTGCCCTTCGTCTGCGCCCTGCGGCCCAGTCGGTCGGCGGAGGTGGCGGCGGCGCCGGTCGAGGTGGATCTCCAGGCCTTGCGCGAAGGCGAGCAACTCACGGTGCAATGGCGCGGCCAGCCGATCTGCGTCCTGCGCCGCAGCGCGGCGGACCAGGCCCGCCTGCTGGCCGACGAGGCAGGGCTGGCCGACCCGGATTCCCGGGAATCCAGCCAGCCACCCTATGTCGATCCGCGCCTGAGATCGCGGCGGCCGGACATCTTCGTCGTCACCGCGATCTGCACCCATCTGGGCTGCATTCCCTCCCTGGCACCAGGCGCGGCGGACCGGGACGGGGGCTATCTCTGTCCCTGCCATGGCTCCCACTTCGATCTCGCCGGGCGGGTCTATCGCGACCAGCCGGCACCGCTGAATCTGGCCGTGCCGCCCCATCATTTTCGCGGCGACAATCTGCTGGTGATCGGCAGCGACGGGGAGGGCGCGACATGAGCAACGACGAGCCCGGCTGGCTGGAGCGACGGCTGCCCCTGGGCGCCTTCTGGCGCCGGCACTTCAGTGACTACCGGGTGCCGCGCAATCTCAACGTCTTCTACCTGTTCGGCTCGCTGCTGCTCTTCATCCTGGCGCTGCAGGTGCTGACCGGACTCTGGCTGCTGTTCGGCTATGAGCCGACGGTGAAGGGCGCCTTCGCCTCGGTCCAGCTGTTCATGCGCGAGGTGCCCTTCGGCTGGCTGATCCGCTACCTGCACGCGGTGGGCGCCTCGGCGCTGTTCGTCTGCCTCTACCTGCACATGCTGCGCGGCCTGCTCTATGGCTCCTATCGGGCGCCGCGCGAGCTGGTCTGGAGCTTTGGCGTGCTGCTCTACCTGCTCCTGCTGGCCCAGGCCTTCTTTGGCTATCTGCTGCCCTGGGGGCAACTCTCCTACTGGGGCGCCCAGGTGTCCCTGGGCGCGGTCGAGGCGCTGCCCCTGGTAGGCCCGAGCCTGGCCGATCTGCTGCGCGGCGGGGTGGTGCTGTCCGACGCCACCCTGCGGCGCTTCCAGGCCCTGCATGTGGTCGGGCTGCCGCTGTTGATCCTTGCGCTGGTGAGCCTGCACGTCGTCGCCCTGCGCCAGACCGGCTCGAACAACCCCGAGGGTGACGAGCGCGATGTCCGAGGTGCAGCCGGGGTGGCTTTCCACCCCTATCTGACGCTCAAGGACCTCTGTGGTCTGGCAGTCTTCCTGCTGGTGTTTCTCGCCGTGATACTGCTGGCGCCGGACCTGGGCGGGCTGGTGCTGGAAACGGCCAACCAGCAGCCGGCCGATCCGCTGGTGACCCCTGCGCACATCGCCCCGCCCTGGTACCTGGCGCCCTACTATGCGCTGCTGCGGGCGGTGCCGAGCAAGGCCGGCGGTCTCGGCCTGGCGGCCCTGGCCATCGCCCTGCTGTTCGTGCTGCCCTGGCTGGATCGCAGTGCGGCCCGCTCGATCCGCCACAAGGCCTGGCCGGGGCGGCTGGGGCTGTACCTGGTCTGCCTGGCCTTTGTCGCCCTGGGAATACTGGGCGTGGTCGCGCTGACCGATGGGCGCCTGTGGCTGGCGCGCCTGGCCGCGGGTGTCTATTTCATCGGCCTGCTGGGCATGCCCTGGTACAGCCGGCTGGGTCGTCCGCGTGCGCCAGTGGAGTCCCGGTCATGAGTCGCGGGCTGCTGCTGGGCCTGCTTCTGCTGTGCAGCGGTCTGGCCATCGGTGCCGACGGTGATCCCCGGGCTGGGGCCATCAGCTTCGGCCGCTATTGCCTGGCCTGTCATGGCCAGGAATACCAGCGCTTCGACCGGGTCGCCGCCGATCTCCACCTGGACCTCGCCAGCTGGGCGCCCGGACGCACCGCCAGCGCGCCCATGCTCGGCCTGCTCAAGCCCGAGGATGCCCGGCGTGCCTTCGGCAGCGTGCCGCCGGATCTCACCCTGATCGCCGCGGTGCGCGGCGAGGCCTGGCTGCGCGCCTTCCTGCAGGAGTTCTACGTGGCGCCCGGGCGGCCACTCGGGGTCGACAACCTCAGGGCGCCCGGCACCCGCATGCCCGATGTTCTGGCCGCCTTGCGCGGCCGCCAGGTGCGCGACTGCAGCGCGGGACGTTGCGTGCTGCGTCTGGAGCCGGACAGTGGCGCCCAGACGCCCGAACAATTCGCCCGCACCGTCGAGGATCTGGTTGCCTACCTTGGCTATTCGGCGGCGCCGGAACGTAGTCTGGCCTGGCGCCTCGCGCCCTGGGTGCTGGGCTATCTGCTGCTGTTCGCCGTCCTGGCCTTCTGGCTTAAGCGCGAATTCTGGCGGCGATTGCCCGACAGTGAGCGATGAGACGGAGGCTTGTCTGAAAAGTCGCCGAGCGAAGGTGAGGCAGGGCAAAAATCAGCGAGGAAGCGGACCGGGCTCGCGCTCGAGTTTGCAAAGGGTAAATGAGCATTCCGAGCTGATTTTTAACGCAGCATCACCGATGTGCAGGCAGTTTTTAGACAAAGCCTAGGTCTCGGGCGGCAAGGTGCGAGATAATCCCGCCTTTGCAGCTTCGCCCCCAACGGGGGAGGGACCCATGGGCGCCATAACCCGCCTGACCTGTTTCCATGATCCCGAGGATCACTACAGCCACCGGATCCGCCTGATCCTGGCGGAAAAGAACGTCGAGTGCGAGCTGATCGCCGTACGCCGTGGCGAATGCCCGCGGCAGCTGGCCGAGCACAATCCCTATGGCACCGTGCCGACGCTGATGGATCGCGACCTGGTGCTCTATGGCACCGAGGTGCTCATGGAGTATCTCGAGGAGCGCTATCCGCACCCGCCGCTGTTGCCGGCCTATCCGGTCACCCGCGGTCAGTCGCGGCTGCTGATGCACCGCATCGGGCGCGACTGGTGCACCCTGGTGGACGCCATCCTGCAGGCGGCGCCGGGCGCCGACCTCGCAGCCGCGCGCAAGGAATTGCGCGAGAGCCTGACCGGCGTGGCGCCGATCTTCGCGGAAAAACCCTTTTTCCTGAGCGACGACTTTTCCCTGGTGGACTGTTGCCTGCTCCCCCTCCTGTGGCGACTGCCGCGCCTGGGCATCGAATTGCCCCGGGCCGCCAAGCCGCTGCAGGACTACATGGATCGCATGTTCGCGCGCGACAGTTTCCGATCCAGTCTTTCGGTCACCGAGCGTGAGATGCGCTAGAGGAGAACCCCATGAATTCCAGTCGCCCCTACCTGGTCCGCGCGCTCTACGAGTGGATCGTGGACAACGACTGCACGCCCCATCTGCTGGTCAATGCCGACTACGCCGAGGTGCGCGTGCCGCCGGGCTATGCCAACGACGGCCAGATCGTGCTGAACGCCTCGCCCAGTGCCGTGCGTGACCTGCACATGGACAACGAAGCCGTGAGCTTCAACGGTCGCTTCGGCGGCGTGGCCTACAACCTCTATGTCCCGATCGGCGCCATCCTGGCCATCTATGCCCGCGAGAACGGCCAGGGCATGGTCTTCGACAGCGAGCCCACCCCGCCGGATGACCAGGGTCCCGACAGCGGCGGCAGCAAGCCCGAGGCACCCAAGCCGGCACCGGCGCGGCCGAGTCTGAAAGTGGTCAAGTGAGCCCTGACGGCCTGCCGCGGAGTCTCGCTGCGGCAGGCAGGAAAAAGCCCCTGTCGGCGCTGCCGGCAGGGGCTTTTTCGTAAGCCAGGTGAACTCAGCGCTTGAGCGAGGCCGGCAGGTGCGGCTGGATCTGCGTCAGCAGGCCACGGAAGCACTTGGGGTTGCCGGCGACGATGTGGCCCTTCTCGAGGAAGTCGTGGCCGCCATTGAAGTCACCGATCAGGCCACCGGCTTCCTGGACCAGCAGAGCGCCTGCGGCCATGTCCCATTCCGACAGTCCCATTTCCCAGAAGGCGTCGAAACGACCGGCGGCGACATAGGCCAAGTCCAGCGCGGCGGAACCGGCGCGGCGGATGCCGGCGGTCTGGCCGATCAGGCTGCGGAACATGCCCAGGTAGTTGTCCAGGTGGTCGACGTCATTGGCGCGGAAGGGGAAGCCGGTACCCAGCAGGGCGCCTTCCAGGCTGCGTCGATTGGTGACACGGATGCGCCGGCCGTTCAGGGCGGCGCCGCGGCCACGGCTGGCGGTGAATTCTTCCTGGCGCACCGGATCCAGCACCACGGCGTGTTCCAGGCGGCCCTTGTACTTGCAGGCGATGCTTACCGAGAAGTGCGGGACGCCACGGAGGAAGTTGGTGGTGCCATCCAGCGGATCGACGACCCAGACGTAGTCGGCGCCTTCGCCTTCGCCCGCCAGGTAGCCGGATTCCTCACCGTAGAAACCATGGGTGGGGTAGGCCTTGCGCAGGGTGGCGAGGATGGTCTGCTCGGCGGCTCGGTCGACTTCGGAGACGAAGTCGTTGGCGCCTTTTTCATCGACGGCGATCACGTCCAGGCGCTCAATCGAACGGAAAATCAGTTCACCGGCGCTGCGGGCCGCGCGCAGTGCGATGTTCAGCATGGGCTGCATGGATAAATCACCTGGGTTGTATAAGGAAAGCCGGCAATGATAGCAGACTTCGCGGCGCTGGAAGGGGTATTCGTGGCCAGCGGGCGCGTGTGGGCGTAGTATACGGCGCCGATTTCCCGCGTCCGCTCGAGGATAGCCACGTGCTGAATAACATCCGCGTCGTTCTGGTCAATACCAGCCATCCCGGCAACATCGGCGGTGCCGCCCGGGCAATGAAGAACATGGGCCTGTCGCGCCTCTATCTGGTCGATCCCGAGGACTTTCCCAGTGGAGAGGCCAATGCCCGCGCCTCCGGGGCCAATGACGTGCTCGACGCCGCCATTGTGGTCGACACCCTGGAAGAAGCCCTGACCGGCTGCAGCCTGGTGCTGGGCACCAGTGCCCGCGACCGCCGCATCCCCTGGCCGCTGCTCGATCCGCGGGAATGCGCGACCACCTCCCTGGCCCAGGTGGAGCGGGGCGGCGAGGTGGCCCTGGTATTCGGGCGCGAGTATGCCGGCCTGACCAACGAAGAGTTGCAGCGCTGCCACTACCACGTGCACATCCCCTCCGATCCGGCGTTCGGCTCCCTCAATCTCGCTGCGGCGGTCCAGGTGCTGGTGTACGAGGTGCGCATGGCCTGGCTGGCGGCGCAGAACCAGCCGACCAAGATGAACAAGGTCGAGGCCACCGCCATGCTCAACACCCAGCCGGTGACGGTGGAAGAGCTGGAGCTCTATTACGAGCACCTGGAGCAGACCCTGGTGGAGATCGGCTTCCTCGATCCGGCCAAGCCGCGCCACCTGATGAGTCGCTTGCGGCGCCTCTATGGCCGGGCCGGCATCAGCAAGCTGGAGATGAACATCCTGCGTGGCATCCTGACCGAAACCCAGAAGGCGGCCCGCGGCGAATCCCACCCGCGGACTATCCCGCCGATAGATAATGCCTGAGTGATTTGGTTGGTTTTATAGTTGACCTTTTTTGTCGGGAATCCGATAATCGAAGTCATCCGATGCAACCCGCTCGAGTTCGTCATGAGACTGACCACCAAAGGCCGCTATGCCGTAACCGCCATGCTCGACCTGGCGCTGCACGCCCAGCGGGGCCCGGTGTCGCTGGCCGACATTTCCGAGCGGCAGGGCATTTCGCTGTCCTATCTGGAGCAGCTGTTTGCCCGGCTGCGCCGCGGTGCGCTGGTCAATAGCGTACGCGGCCCCGGCGGCGGCTATCAGCTGGCGCGCGACATGGGCGGTATCCATGTGGCCCAGGTGATCGATGCCGTCAACGAATCCGTGGATGCCACCCGCTGCCAGGGCGGTGGGGGCTGTCACCAGGGTGATACCTGCCTGACCCACCACCTCTGGTGCGACCTGAGCGATCAGATCCACACCTTTTTGAGTGGTATCACCCTGGCCGACCTGGTCGCCCGCAACGAGATCCAGCAGGTGGCCAAGCGTCAGGACACCAAGGCCTGTGCCAGCAAACAATCGCCCTTAGCGGTCGAAAAAATCGAAGCGTCCACCATCGACTGAGCAGAGACGCCCGTCTGATTAGGAGTAACCGATGAAATTGCCGATCTACCTAGACTATTCCGCCACCACGCCCGTCGATCCGCGCGTCGCTCAGAAGATGAGCGAGTGCCTGCTGGTGGACGGCAACTTTGGCAACCCCGCATCGCGCTCCCACCTGTTCGGCTGGAAGGCCGAGGAAGCCGTGGAAAACGCCCGTCGTCAGGTGGCCGAACTGGTCAACGCCGACCCGCGCGAGATCGTCTGGACCTCCGGTGCCACCGAGTCCGACAACCTCGCCATCAAGGGCGCCGCGCACTTCTACCAGAACAAGGGCAAGCACCTGATCACCTCCAAGATCGAGCACAAGGCGGTGTTGGACACCACCCGCCAGCTCGAGCGCGAAGGCTTCGAGGTCACCTATCTCGAGCCGGGCGAAGACGGCCTGATCACCCCCGCCATGGTCGAGGCGGCCCTGCGTAACGACACCACCCTGGTGTCCATCATGCACGTCAACAACGAGATCGGTACCGTCAACGACATCGCCGCCATCGGCGAGCTGACCCGCTCCCGTGGCGTGCTCTTCCACGTCGACGCGGCCCAGTCCACCGGCAAGGTCGAGATCGATCTGGAAAAGCTCAAGGTCGACATGATGTCCTTCTCGGCGCACAAGACCTATGGTCCCAAGGGCATTGGCGCTCTCTACGTCCGTCGCAAGCCGCGCGTGCGTATCGAGGCCCAGACCCACGGTGGCGGCCATGAGCGTGGCATGCGTTCGGGCACCCTGGCGACCCACCAGATCGTCGGCATGGGCGAAGCCTTCCGCATCGCCAAGGAAGAGATGGTCCAGGAAAATACCCGCATCAAGGCCCTGAGCGATCGCTTCTACCGGCAGTTCGAAGGCCTGGAAGAGGTCTACCTGAACGGCAGCCTGATCCATCGTGTGCCGCACAACCTGAACCTGAGCTTCAACTACGTCGAAGGCGAGTCGCTGATCATGGCGCTCAAGGATCTGGCGGTCTCGTCCGGTTCGGCCTGTACCTCGGCGTCCCTGGAGCCGTCCTACGTCCTGCGCGCCCTGGGCCGCAACGACGAGCTGGCGCACAGCTCCATTCGCTTCACCTTTGGTCGCTTCACCACCGAAGAAGACGTTGACTACGCCGCGAGCAAGGTCACCGAAGCCGTCAACAAGTTGCGCGAATTGTCTCCGCTGTGGGACATGTTCAAAGAAGGCGTAGACCTGAGTCAGGTCGAGTGGCAAGCCCACTGACCCACCCTGATAAGCGAGGATTGAACCATGGCATACAGTGAAAAGGTCATCGACCACTACGAAAATCCGCGCAACGTCGGCAAGTTCGACGCGGCCGATCCCGATGTCGGCACTGGCATGGTCGGCGCCCCGGCCTGCGGCGACGTGATGCGCCTGCAGATCAAGGTCAACGAGCAGGGCATCATCGAAGACGCCAAGTTCAAGACCTACGGCTGTGGCTCCGCCATCGCGTCCAGCTCCCTGGCCACCGAGTGGATGAAGGGCAAGAGCATCGAGGAAGCGGCGTCGATCAAGAACAGCATGATCGCCGAAGAACTGGCTCTGCCGCCGGTGAAGATCCACTGCTCGGTACTCGCCGAAGACGCCATCAAGGCGGCGGTCAGCGACTACAAGCAGAAGAAAGGCCTGCTCTAAGGAGGAACCATGGCGATCAGCATGACCGAGTCCGCCGCCCGCCACGTGCAGCGTTCCCTTGAGGGGCGCGGCAAGGGGGAGGGCATCCGCCTGGGCGTTCGTACCACGGGCTGCTCGGGACTGGCCTACGTGCTCGAATTCGTCGATGAATTCGCGCACGAGGACCAGGTGTTCGAGAGCCATGGCGTCAAGGTCATCATCGACCCCAAGAGCCTGGTCTACCTGGACGGCACCGAGCTGGATTTCGTGCGTGAAGGCCTCAACGAGGGCTTCAAGTTCAACAATCCCAACGTGCGTGGCGAGTGTGGCTGCGGCGAAAGCTTCAACATCTGAGGCCGGCCATGGGTAAGCCCTGTCACTTCGCGCTGTTCGAGATCAGGCCCGCCTTCGAGATCGACCAGGCGGGTCTGGCCTCGCGTTACCGCGATCTGGCGCGCACGGTCCATCCGGATCGGTTCGCCGATGCGCCGGAGCGTGAGCGGCGTCAGGCGCTGGAGCGCTCGGCCGAGCTCAACGAGGCCTATCACGTGCTGCGCGCCCCGTCGCGCCGCGCGCGCTATCTGCTGGAGCTCGAAGGGCACGAGATGCCGCTCGAAGCGACCATCCAGGACACCGACTTCCTCATGCAGCAATTGCAATGGCGCGAGGAACTGGAGGACCTGCAGGACGCGGGTGACAGCGCGGGCATTCCCACCTTTCGCCAGCGGCTCAAGGATGCGCAGCGCGACATCGAGCAGGCCTTCGCCGCGATCTGGCAGGACCCCGCCCAGCGCGAGCCTGCCGAGCGCCTGGTCCGTCGCATGCAGTTTCTCGACAAGCTGGCCAGCGAAATCCGCCAGCTCGAAGAGCGTCTGGACGATTAATCACAGGTGTCGCTCAGGCACCGACAACCATAAGCCGACTAGCCAATGGCTCTATTGCAGATAGCCGAACCCGGAATGGCGCCCAAGCCGCACCAGCGCAAGCTGGCGGTAGGTATCGATCTGGGCACCACCAATTCCCTCGTGGCCGCCGTCCGCAGTGGCGTGGCCGAGACCCTGCCCGATCTGCAGGGCGAGGTGATCCTGCCCTCCGCGGTACGCTATGCCGCCGACGGTGTGGAAGTGGGGGCGGGCGCCAAGGCCGCCGCCGCCCAGGATCCCTTCAATACCATTCTTTCCGTCAAGCGCCTCATGGGGCGTGGCATCGCCGACGTCAAGCAACTGGGCGAGCAGCTGCCCTATCGCTTCGTCGCCGGTGAATCGGAAATGCCCTTCATCGATACCGCTGCCGGGCGCAAGAGTCCGGTGGAGGTCTCCGCCGACATCCTGCGGGTGCTGCGCGAGCGGGCCGAAGCGACCCTGGGTGGCGAACTGGTCGGTGCGGTCATCACCGTGCCGGCCTATTTCGACGATGCCCAGCGCCAGGCCACCAAGGACGCCGCCCGCTTTGCCGGCCTGAATGTCCTGCGCCTGCTCAACGAGCCTACCGCGGCCGCCGTGGCCTATGGTCTGGACCGGGGCGAGGAGGGCGTGGTCGCCATCTACGACCTGGGCGGCGGTACCTTCGATATCTCCATCCTGCGCCTGACCCGCGGTGTCTTCGAGGTCATGGCCACCGGTGGCGACAGCGCCCTGGGCGGTGACGACTTCGATCACGCCATCGCCAGCTGGATCGTCCAGCAGGCCGGGCTGTCCAGCGATCTGGATCCGGGCACCCAGCGGCGCCTGCTGCAGAGTGCCTGCGCCGCCAAGGAAGCCCTGTCCGCTGCCGAGCGCGTCGAGGTCGGTCATGGCGACTGGTCGGGCGTGCTGGAACGCAGCACCTTCCAGGAACTCATCGCGCCGCTGGTCGCGCGCAGCCTCAAGGCCTGTCGCCGCGCCCTGCGCGATGCGGAAGTGGAACCGGCGGACATCGCCGCCGTGGTCATGGTCGGCGGTTCCACCCGCGTGCCCTATGTCCGTGAAGCCGTGGGCGAGCTGTTCGACTGCACCCCGCTCACCGACATCGATCCGGATCGCGTGGTCGCCATCGGGGCCGCCCTGCAGGCCGATTCCCTGGCCGGCAACCGCGCTGGCGAAGAATTGCTGCTGCTGGACGTCATCCCGCTGTCCCTGGGACTCGAGACCATGGGCGGCCTGATGGAGAAGATCATTCCGCGCAACACCACCATTCCGGTGGCGCGGGGCCAGGACTTCACCACCTATCGCGACGGCCAGACCGCCATGCTGGTGCATGTGCTGCAGGGCGAGCGCGAACTGGTCAAGGACGCCCGCTCCCTGGCCCGTTTCGAATTGCGCGGTTTCCCGCCCATGGTCGCCGGTGCCGCCAAGATCCGCGTCACCTTCCAGGTCGATGCCGACGGCCTGCTCGGCGTCAGCGCCCGCGAGCTGTCCAGTGGCGTGGAAGCCAGTGTCCAGGTCAAGCCGTCCTACGGCCTGACCGATGGCGAGATCGCCAACATGCTGCAGGACTCCTTCCGTCATGCCGGAGACGACATGCAGGCCCGCGCGCTGCGCGAGCAGCAGGTCGAGGCCCGGCGGCTGATCGAGGCGGTCACCGCCGCGCTGGCCGCCGACGGCGAGCGCCTGCTGGACGCCGAGGAGCGTCAGGTGATCAAGCTGGAAATCGGTCAGTTGACCGAGCTGCTGGACGCCACCGACCTCCAGGCGCTCGAAGACCAGACCAAGCGTCTTTCTCACGTAACCGATGCCTTCGCCGCCCGGCGGATGAACGCCTCGGTCAAGGCGGCCCTGGCGGGTCGCCGTCTCAACGATATCGAGGAGTAGTTCCATCATGCCGCAGATCACCCTGCTGCCCCACGCCGAGCACTGCCCCGAGGGGGCGGTCTTCGAAGCCAGCGAAGGCGAAACCATCATCGCCGCGGCCATGCGCAACGGCATCGACATCGAGCACGCCTGCGAGATGTCCTGTGCCTGCACCACCTGCCACGTGGTCGTCCAGGAAGGCTTCGATTCCCTCGCGCCCTCGGATGAGCTCGAAGACGACATGCTGGACAAGGCCTGGGGTCTGGAGATGCGTTCGCGCCTGTCCTGCCAGGCGGTAGTAGGCAGCGAAGACCTGGTGGTGGAGATTCCGCGCTACACCATCAACCAGGTTTCCGAAGGTCACTGAGGACAGCTGTCATGGCACTGAAATGGACCGATGTGCTGGATATCGCCATCGAACTCAACGACACCCATCCCGACGTGGATCCGCGCTACGTGAATTTCGTCAAGTTGCGCAACTGGGTCGTGGAGCTGCCGGAGTTCGACGACGATCCCCAGCGGGGTGGCGAGAAGGTGCTGGAGGCCATCCAGGCCGCCTGGATCGAAGAGTCCGCCTGACGCATCGCCCGTACCGCGCTACGCTTTTCACCGGGACCCGCGTATAATCCGCGGGTTTCGTTTTTGCTCTATTCCCACATTCGGAGTTCACATGTCTGTTCAACGTACCCTGTCGATCATCAAGCCCGATGCCGTATCCAAGAATGTCGTCGGTGAGATCGTCACCCGCTTCGAGAAGGCTGGCCTGCGCGTCGTCGCTGCCAAGATGGTCCAGCTGTCCGAGCGCGAAGCCGGTGGCTTCTACGCCGAACACAAAGAGCGTCCCTTCTTCAAGGATCTGGTCTCCTTCATGACCTCCGGTCCGGTCGTGGTCCAGGTGCTGGAAGGCGACAACGCCATCGCCAAGAACCGTGAGCTGATGGGCGCCACCGATCCCAAGAAGGCCGACGCCGGTACCATCCGCGCCGACTTCGCCGTCTCCATCGACGAGAACGCCGTCCACGGTTCGGACTCCGAAGCGTCCGCCGCTCGCGAGATCTCCTACTTCTTCGCAGCCACCGAAGTCTGCGAGCGCGTCCGCTAAGGATGAGCGCCGGCCAGGGAAGCGGCCAGCCCGCCTTCCTGGCACCGCCCGCGCCTTGCGCGGGTTTCAAACAGATTTCGTCGAGGTGATCCCATGACCACAGCCACCGATAAGGTCAATCTGCTGGGCCTGACCCAGCCGCAACTCGAGTCGTTCTTCGAGTCCATCGGGGAGAAGCGCTTTCGCGCCGGCCAGGTCATGAAGTGGATCCATCACTTCGGCATCGACGATTTCGACGCCATGAGCAACCTGGGCAAGGCGCTCAAGGAAAAGCTCAAGGCCGCCGCGGAAATCCGTGGCCCCGAGATCGTCAGCGAAGACATCTCCCGCGATGGCACCCGCAAGTGGGTGATCCGCGTCGCCTCCGGCAGCTGCGTCGAGACCGTCTACATCCCGCAGAATGGCCGCGGCACCCTGTGCGTGTCGTCCCAGGCCGGTTGCGCGCTGGACTGCAGCTTCTGCTCCACCGGCAAGCAGGGCTTCAACAGCAACCTCACCGCCGCCGAGGTGATCGGTCAGGTGTGGATCGCCAACAAGTCCTTTGGCAGCGTACCGGCCAAGATCGACCGCGCCATCACCAACGTGGTGATGATGGGCATGGGCGAGCCGCTGCTGAACTTCGACAACGTCGTCGCCGCCATGCGCATCATGATGGACGACCTCGGCTACGGCATCTCCAAGCGCAAGGTCACCCTGTCGACCTCGGGCGTGGTGCCGATGATCGAAGAGCTGGCCAAGCACATCGACGTCTCCCTGGCGCTGTCGCTGCACGCGCCCAACGACGAGTTGCGCAACGAGCTGGTGCCGATCAACCGCAAGTATCCGCTGGCCATGCTGCTCGACGCCTGCCAGAGATACATCCGGCAACTGGGCGAGAAGCGCGTCCTGACCATCGAGTACACCCTGCTCAAGGACGTCAACGACCTGCCCGAGCACGCGCTGCAGATGATCGAGCTGCTGCGCAACGTGCCCTGCAAGATCAACCTGATTCCCTTCAATCCCTTCCCGCACTCCGGGTACGAGCGGCCGAGCAAGAACGCCACCCGCCGGTTCCAGGAGCTGCTGGTGCAGGCCGGTTTCAACGTTACGGTGCGGACCACCCGCGGTGACGACATCGATGCCGCCTGCGGCCAGCTGGTGGGGCAGGTCATGGACCGCACCCGCCGCAGCCAGCGCTATATCGCCGTTCGCCAGCTCGACGGTGCCGAAACCGTAACGCCGCTCCAGGGCTGAGGGCGCGACCATGGCGATCACGCGCTTTGCGGCTGTCGCGCTCGCCCTGCTGGTCGGTGGCCTCGCCGGCTGCGTGACCGAGGGTGATCGCAACCCCATGGATACCCGCCAGGGACGGATGCAGGCCCGTGATGCCTATATCCAGCTCGGCCTCGGCTATGTCCAACAGGGCAATACCGAGCAGGCCAAGGTGCCGCTGAAGAAGGCCCTGGAGCTGGATTCGTCCAGCGCCGACGCCCATGCCGCGCTCGGACTGGTGTTCCAGGCCCAGGGCGAAACCGACCTGGCCGATCAGGAATACCGCCTGGCCCTGCGCGAGCGGCCCCACGATGCCCGCATCCTCAACAACTACGGCAGCTTCCTCTATGAGCAGGGGCGCTACAAGGATGCCTACGAACGCTTTACCCAGGCCGCCGAGGACAGCCTCTATCCGGAGCGCGCCCGGGTGTTCGAGAATCTCGGCCTGACCGCCCTGCGACTCAATCAGGTCGACTTGGGCAAGGAAAATCTGGAAAAATCCCTGCGGCTGGATCGCAATCAGCCCAGGGCTCTGTTCGAATTGGCTCAATTGGCCTACCAGACGCGCGATTACGTGCCGTCCCGGAGCTATTACCAGGCCTTCAGCCAGCTAAGCCCCCAGGATGCCCGCAGCCTGCTGCTCGGGATCCGTCTTGCCGAGGTGTTCAATGATCGCAACACCGCCGCGAGTTACGCCCTGCAGCTGAAGCGCCTCTACCCGAACTCACCTGAATATCGTCAACTTCAGTCGGAGCAGAAATGACCGCAGTGCAATCCGAAGCGGTACACGCCGGACGGGGCAATCCCGGTGAGATCTTGCGTCAGAAGCGGCTGGAGCTTGGCTGGAGCCAGGCCCAGGTCGCTCAGAATCTCAATCTCAGCGAGCGCATCATCGAGCAGCTCGAGTCCGGCAACTATCAGCAGATGCCGGGGCACACCTTTGCCCGCGGCTACACCAAGGCCTATGGCAAGCTGCTCGGCCTGGACCAGATCGAGCTGGTGCGTACCTTCGACGGCTATACCGGCACCGATGCCAAGGGCAGCACCGTGCACAGCCTGGGGCGTCTCGACGAGCCGGTGCGGCTGTCGCGCAATGTCCTGAGGTTCGTCAGTTTCATCCTGGTGGTGCTGATCATCGCCATGGGCCTGTTCTGGTGGCAGGAGCGCAGTCGCCAGGCCTCCAGCGCCAGTGCCGTGAGCATGGAGCATGTCGAGGTCGAGGGCGCCGACGGCAAGACCGAGATCCATCCCATCGACGAGCCGGAAGAACAGCCCCCGGTCGCCGCCCAGCAGCCGGCGACCACCGTGCCTTCCCCGGTGGGCACGCCCATGCCGGATGCCAATGCCGTCGCCGCCATGACGGCACCTACCGCAGCGCCCACCCCGGCCCCGGTAACGGGTTCGACCACGCCTGCTCCCACGGCGCCCACCGCTGCGGCCCCTGCCGCGCCGGCCAGCGCGCCTGCCGCGGCGCCCGTCGCCGGCAGCGACAGCCTGAACATCCGGTTCACCGCCAGTTGCTGGACGCAGGTCAGCGACGGTACCGGCAAGATCCTCTTCAGTGGCGTGAAGAAGGGCGGCGAGAGCCTGGATTACGCCTCGATCAAGGCACCGGTGAACATCCGTCTCGGTTTCGCCCGCGGTGCCCAGATCTCCTACAACGGCCAGGTCGTCGACCTCGCGCCCTACACCAAGGGCGAGACCGCCCGCATCAAACTCGGTCAGGCCGGACAATGACGTCCGGCGACCCCATGGGAAACCAGCATGCATAGCGAATCGCCCATCAAACGTCGGTTGTCCCGCAAGATCTGGGTCGGCTCGGTGCCGGTCGGCGGCGATGCCCCCATCGCCGTGCAGAGCATGACCAACACCGAAACCTGCGACGTCGATGCCACCGTGGCCCAGGTCCAGCGCCTGCAGGACGCCGGTGCCGACATCGTGCGCATCTCGGTGCCCGACATGGACGCCGCCGAAGCCTTCGGTCGCATCAAGCAGCGGGTCAGCCTGCCGCTGGTGGCCGACATCCACTTCGACTACAAGATCGCTCTGCGCGTCGCCGAGCTGGGTGTGGACTGCCTGCGCATCAACCCGGGCAACATCGGTCGCGAAGACCGGGTCAGGGCGGTGGTCGACGCGGCCCGCGAGCGCGGCATCCCGATCCGCATCGGCGTCAACGCCGGTTCGCTGGAAAAGGACCTGCAGAAGAAGTACGGCGAGCCCACCCCGGAAGCCCTGGTGGAGTCGGCCATGCGCCACGTCGACCACCTGGAGAAGCTGGACTATCCGGACTTCAAGGTGAGCGTGAAGGCCAGTGACGTCTTCATGGCCGTGGCCGCCTATCGCCAGCTGGCCACCCGCATCGAGCAGCCGCTGCACCTGGGCATCACCGAAGCCGGTGGCCTGCGCTCGGGTACGGTGAAGTCCGCCGTGGGTCTGGGCATGCTCTTGGCCGAAGGCATCGGCGACACCATCCGCATCTCGCTCGCGGCCGATCCGGTCGAGGAGATCAAGGTCGGTTTCGACATCCTGAAATCCCTCCGCCTGCGTTCGCGGGGCATCAACTTCATCGCCTGCCCGAGCTGCTCGCGGCAGAACTTCGATGTGGTCAAGACCATGAACGAGCTGGAAGGGCGCCTGGAGGACCTGCTGGTCCCCCTGGACGTCGCGGTGATTGGCTGCGTGGTCAACGGCCCCGGCGAAGCCAAGGAGGCGCATGTCGGCCTGACCGGGGGGTCGCCGAACAACCTGGTGTACATCGACGGCAAGCCGGCTTCCAAGCTGAACAACGACAATCTGGTGGACGAGCTGGAAGGGCTCATCCGCCGCAAGGCGGCCGAAAAGGCCGAAGCGGATGCCGCACTCATCGCGCGCAGCTGAAAGATCAAGGAATAAGGCCCTTTCGTGAGCAAGTCCCTGCAAGCCATCCGTGGCATGAACGATATCCTGCCGGAGCAGACTCCGGCCTGGCGCTACCTGGAACGTACCTTCGCGACGCTGCTCGACGGCTATGGCTACCACGAGATTCGTCTGCCCATCATGGAGTTCACCGAACTCTTCGCCCGCGGCATTGGCGAGGGCACCGACGTGGTCGACAAGGAGATGTACACCTTCCTCGACCGCAACGAGGAGTCCCTGACCCTGAGGCCGGAAGGCACCGCGGGTTGCGTGCGGGCCGTGCTCGAACACGGCATGACCGGCGGTGGCCAGGTGCAGAAGCTCTGGTACGCCGGGCCGATGTTCCGCTACGAGAAGCCGCAGAAGGGCCGCTATCGCCAGTTCCACCAGATCGGCGTCGAGGTCTTCAACCTGCCCGGTCCGGACATCGACGCCGAGCTGATCGTGCTCACTGCGCGCCTCTGGCAGCGCCTGGGTCTGACCGACGCCGTCACCCTGCAGCTCAACAGCCTGGGTTCCAGTGCCGATCGCGTGCGCTATCGCGAAGCCCTGGTGGCCTATCTGCAGGACCGCTTCGAGCAGCTCGACGAAGACAGCCAGCGCCGCCTGACCACCAATCCGCTGCGCATCCTCGACAGCAAGAACGCCCAGACCCAGGCGCTGCTGCAGGACGCCCCGACCCTGGCGGATTATCTGGACGACGAATCCCGCGCCCACTTCGACGGCCTGAAAGCCCGCCTGGACGCCGCCGGCATCCGCTACCAGATCAATCCCAAGCTGGTACGTGGCCTGGACTACTACGGCCGTACCGTCTTCGAGTGGGTCACCGACAAGCTGGGTGCCCAGGGCACCGTCTGCGCCGGTGGCCGCTACGACGGCCTGATCACCCAGTTCGGTGGCAAGCCCACCCCGGGGGTCGGCTTCGCCATGGGCGTCGAGCGCCTGGTGCTGCTGCTGGAAACCCTGGAGCGGCTGCCCGGTGATCTGCAGCGCCCCGCCGATCTCTATCTCTGCGCCTTTGGCGAGGCGGCCGAACTGGCCGGCCTCAAGCTGGCCGAGCAGCTGCGCGACGCCCGTCCCGACCTGCGGCTGCTGGTCAACGCCGGCGCCGGCAGTTTCAAGAGCCAGTTCAAGAAGGCCGACAAGAGCGGCGCGCTCTGGGCGATGATCCTGGGCGACGACGAATTGGCTACGCAACAGGTGGCACTCAAGCCGCTGCGTGGCGACGCGCCCCAGGAAAAGGTCGACTTCGCGGCCCTGGCCGCCCGTCTGGACGAGATTTTGCCCCCGGCCGGTTCCGGTCGCGGGAATTGAGGAGAACGGATTTGAGTTCCATCGACGACGACAATCTGGTGGTCGCCAAGGCCTGGTGGCAGCGTAATGGCAAGCCGCTGCTGGCCGGTGGCGTCATCGCCCTGGTGGCGGTACTGGGCTGGCAGGGCTGGCAGCGCTATCAGAACAACCAGGCGCAAGGCGCCTCGGTGCTCTATCAGCAGCTGGTGGAAGCCGCTCTGGCGCCCGGCGGCAAGGTCGACACCGCACGGGTGACCGATACCTACGGCAAGCTCAAGCAGGATTATTCCGGTACCGCCTACGCCCAGTACGGCAGTCTCTTCGTCGCCAAGGTGGCGGTGGAGAACAATCGCCTGGACGACGCCGCCGCCGAGCTCAAGGCCGTGGTGGACAAGCCCCACGACGCCGAACTCGGCGAGCTGGCGCGTCAGCGTCTGGCCCGGGTGCTGGCGGCCCAGGGCAAGGCCGAAGAAGGCCTCAAGCTGCTGGATGGCGAGGCACCCAAGGCCTATGTCGCCAATCGTGAAGAATTGCGTGGCGACCTGCTGGTGGCGCTGAAGAAGCCGACCGAGGCCCGCGCCGCCTATGAAAAAGCCCGCGCCGCGCTGCCCAACGATGCAGCCGAAGGCGTGCTGCAGATGAAACTCGATGATCTCGCCAAAGGAGACGCCTGATGTTGCGCTGGAAGCCTATCGCGGTACTGGGTCTCGCCCTTGCGGTCGTCGGGTGCAGCAGCACCGGCAAGAAGGAATTGCCGCCGGCCGAGCTGAAGGACATCAAGGCCGAAGTCCGGCTGGATGAAGTCTGGAGTCGCTCGGTGGGCGACGGCCAGGGCAAGGAATACAACCGCCTGGTACCGGCTGTGGACGGCCAGACGATCTTCGCCGCCGATGCCGATGGCCGGGTCATGGCGATGAATCGCGAGACCGGCCAGGTGCTGTGGAAGAAGGACCTGGACCTGCCGGTGTCCGGTGGGGTGGGGGTCGGCTCCGGCCTGGTGCTGGTCGGCACCCTGCGTGGCCAGGTGATCGCCCTCGACAGTGCCAGTGGCGACGAGAAGTGGCGCGCCCAGGCGTCCAGCGAAGTGCTGTCCGCCCCGGTGGTCAACAACGACGTGGTGGTGGTGCAGTCCCAGGATGACAAGCTGCAGGCCTTCGAGCTGGGCAGTGGTACCCGTCGCTGGATCTACGAAGACACCCAGCCGGTGCTGAGTCTGCGCGGTACCGGTGCGCCCCTGGTCACCAACCAGGTGGTCATGGCCGGTTTCGCCAGCGGCAAGGTGGTCGCCCTGGACGTGCAGCGCGGCCTGCCGCTGTGGGAACAGCAGATCGCCGTGCCCAAGGGCCGTTCCGAACTGGAGCGGATCGTTGACGTGGACGGTGGTCTGTCGCTGTCGGGCGACACCCTCTATGTGGTCAGCTACAACGGCCGCGTGGCCGCGCTCAATCCGGCCAACGGCCAGATCCTCTGGCAGCGGGACGCCTCCAGCTACGACGGCGTGGCCGAAGGCTTCGGCAACGTCTACCTGAGCCTGGACAACGGCACCGTGGAAGCCGTCGAGGAATCCTCGACTTCTTCGCTCTGGACCAATGCCGATCTGGCCCGTCGCCAGCTCACCGGCCCGGTGGTCTGGTCGAGCAACGTGGTGGTGGGCGACTACGCCGGCTACATCCACCTGCTGAGCCAGGTCGATGGGCGTTTCGTCGGTCGCACCAAGGTCGACGGTGACGGCGTCCGGGTACGGCCACTGGTCGTCGGCGACATGCTCTATGTTTACGGCAATGGCGGTAAACTCGTCGCCTATCGTCTGCGCTAGAAACTATTATCCTCAACCGATGGCCGCTACCGTGAAGTTCGGTAGCGGCCATCGTGTTTTCTGCTCTGGGAGAGCCGCATGGTTCCCGTAATTGCCCTGGTGGGGCGGCCGAACGTCGGCAAATCCACGCTTTTCAACCGCCTGACCAAGACCCGGGACGCCATCGTCGCCGACTTTGCCGGCCTGACCCGCGATCGCAAGTACGGCGAAGCCAAGTGGCAGGGACGCACCTACATCGTGGTCGACACCGGCGGTATCTCCGGTGACGAGGAAGGTATCGACCTGAAGATGGCCGAGCAGTCGCTGCAGGCCATCGAAGAATCCGATGCGGTGCTGTTCCTGGTGGACTCCCGCGAAGGCATGACCGTCGCCGATCAGATGATCGCCGAGCACCTGCGCAAGCGAAACAAGCGCACCTTCCTGGTGGCCAACAAGGTCGATACCGTCGACCCGGATATCGCCCGGGCGGAATTCAGCCCGCTGGCCATCGGTGACGCCTATCCCATCGCGGCGGCCCACGGGCGCGGCGTGAACAACCTGCTGGAAGACGCCCTGGGCGTCTTTCCCAAGGATGAGGTCGAGGTCGAGGAGCTCACCGAGGAGCAGGTGCGCGCGGCCGCGGAGGAGGGCGGTGACGTCTTCCGTCGCGTGCAGGGCATCGACGAGACCACCGGCATCAAGATCGCCGTGATCGGCCGGCCCAACGTCGGCAAGTCGACGCTGGTCAACCGCATGCTCGGCGAAGAGCGGGTGATCGTCTATGACCAGGCCGGCACCACGCGCGACAGCATCTATATCCCCTTCGAGCGCAACGAAGAACGCTACACCCTGATCGACACCGCCGGCGTGCGCCGCCGTGGCAAGGTCTTCGAAGCGGTCGAGAAGTTCTCGGTGGTCAAGACGCTGCAGGCGATCCAGGACGCCAATGTGGTGATCTTCGTCATGGACGCCCGCGAAGGCGTGGTCGAGCACGACCTCAACCTGCTCGGCTTCGTGCTGGAGACCGGGCGTGCCCTGGTGATCGCCCTCAACAAATGGGACGGCATGGAGTCCGGCGAGCGCGACTACGTCAAGACCGAACTGGAACGCCGGCTGCTGTTCGTCGACTTCGCCGACATCCACTTCATCTCGGCGCTGCATGGCACCGGCGTGGGCCATCTGTACAAGTCGGTGCAGCAGTCCTTCGCCTCGGCCACCACCCGCTGGCCGACCAGCCGCCTGACCCAGATCCTCGAGGACGCGGTGCAGGAGCACCAGCCGCCAATGGTCAGTGGCCGGCGCATCAAGTTGCGCTATGCCCACTTGGGCGGTGCCAACCCGCCGCTGATCGTCATCCACGGCAACCAGACCGATGCGGTGCCCAAGTCCTATACCCGCTATCTGGAAAAGACCTATCGCCGGGTGCTCAAGCTGGTGGGTACGCCGATCCGTATCGAGTACCGCGGTGGCGAGAACCCCTTCGAGGGCAAGAAGAACACCCTGACCGAGCGCCAGGTCAACAAGAAGCGCCGGTTGATGAGCCACCACAAGAAGGCCGAGAAGAAGCGCAAGGACAAGCGCCGGTAGACCGGCAGGACGTTGCGCAGGGAAGGGGGCTCAGGGGAGCCCCCTTTTTTCTTTGGTAGAGGGTTGGGGTGAAGGTGCCCCTCGCGCACCGAACTGCCCCCTCTCCCTCTGGGAGAGGGTTGGGGTGAGGGCGTCCCCGCGGATTCATCAGTGGAAAAGGCTGCGCCGTTTTCCACGCTACGGGGTAGCCTCCCGGCTTGGCGCGGCGGCCTCCTTGGGCACTGGCCGACCCCCTCTCCCCCTGGGAGAGGGTTGGGGTGAGGGCCTGCCCCGCGCCGGCGCTTCAAGGAAAAGGCCACGCGCTTGCCCTCACCCTGGCGCTTTCCCCAAGGGCGAGGGGATGCCTGAATTGACCGCTGCGCCCAGGCGTTGGCCCGGCAAGACTTGCCCTCGCGCGCAAAAAATCGCAGTCTGCCGATCTCCTTCCAGCCAGATCCGTGCCCGCGCGATGATCCAGAGCAAGCTTCCCGACCTCGCCGTCACCATCTTTACCCGCATGTCCCAGCTCGCCGCCCAGACCGGTGCGCTGAATCTGTCCCAGGGCTTTCCCGATTTCGACGGCCCGGCCGAGCTGCTCGCGGCGGTCGGTCGCCATGTCGCGGCTGGTCACAACCAGTACGCACCCATGACCGGACTGCCGGCGCTGCGCCAGCAGGTGGCGGCGAAGGTCGCCCGCTTCTATGGTCGAGAGGTGGATGCCGAGGCCGAGGTCACCATCGTGCCCGGGGCTACCCAGGGCCTGTTCTGCGCTCTCCAGACCCTGGTGCGGCCAGGCGACGAGGTGATCGTCTTCGATCCCTGCTACGACAGCTACGAACCCTCGGTGCAACTGGCCGGCGGACGCTGCGTGCACGTGCCCCTGGCGCTGCCGGGCTTCGCTATCGACTGGACGGCACTGGAAGCCGCCCTGAGTCCGCGCACCCGCGCCATCGTGCTCAATACCCCGCACAACCCGAGTGGCGCCCTGGTTAGCGCCGCCGAGCTGGACCGCCTGGCCGCGCTGATCCGCGGGCGCGATCTCTACCTGGTCAGCGACGAGGTCTATGAGCACCTGGTCTATGACGGCGAGTGCCATGCCAGCGTCATCGCCCACGACGAACTCTATGCTCGCGCCTTCTTGATCAGCTCCTTTGGCAAGACCTATCACGTCACCGGCTGGAAGACCGGCTATGTGGTGGCGCCGCCGGCGCTGTCGGCCGAGTTGCGCAAGGTGCACCAGTACGTGAGCTTCTGCGGGGTGACGCCGATCCAGGGCGCCCTGGCCGATTTCATGGCCGCCCATCCCGAACACCTTAGCGAGCTGCCGGCCTTCTATCAGGCCAAGCGCGATCTCTTCTGCGATCTGCTGGGTAACTCGCGCTTCAGCTTCCAGCGCGCCGCCGGAACCTATTTCCAGGTGGTCGACTATTCCGCCATCCGCCCGGATCTGGACGACGTGGCCATGGCCGAGTGGCTGACCCGCGAGCATGGCGTTGCCGCCATTCCGCTGTCGGTGTTCTACCAGACGGCGCCTGCGGACCTGCGTCTGGTGCGCTTCTGCTTCGCCAAGCGCGAAGACACCCTGTGTCAGGCAGCGGAGCGGCTATGTGCGATCTGACCCCCACCCGGGACCTGCGCCTGGCGCTGGTGCAGAGCGAACTGGCCTGGCACGACCCGGCCGCCAACCGTGCCCATTTCGAGGCGCTGCTGACGGAAGTCGGCGAGACCGATCTGATCATCCTGCCGGAGATGTTCACCACCGGCTTTTCCATGGAATCGGCAGCCCTTGCCGAGCCCGCGGATGGGCCGACAGCGGTCTGGATGCGAGAACAGGCGCAGCGTCTCGGCGCGGTGGTCACCGGCAGCCTGATCGTGCGGGACGCGGACGGGGAGCACCGCAATCGCCTGCTGTGGGCGACGCCGGATGGCGAGTTGCAGCACTATGACAAGCGCCATCTGTTTCGCATGGCCGGCGAGCACGAGCACTATACCCCGGGCGAGCAGCGGCTGCGGGTGACCCTCAGGGGTTGGCGAATCCGCCCGCTGATCTGCTACGACCTGAGATTCCCGGTGTGGAGTCGCGCCCAGGACGATACCGACCTGCTGCTCTATGTCGCCAACTGGCCGGCGCCGCGGCGCGGGCACTGGAATCGCCTGCTGCCGGCGCGGGCCATCGAGAACCTCTGCTATGTCGCCGCGGTGAATCGCCTCGGCAGCGACGGCAATGGCCATCCCTATGCGGGCGACAGCCAGGTGCTGGACTTCCAGGGTGACCCCCTGATCGAGGCCGGCGCGGAAGCCGGCATCTTCCACACGACGCTCTCGGCTGCCGCCCTCACAGCCTATCGCCAGCGCTTTCCGGCGCAGCGCGATGCCGATGCCTTCCGCCTGGACTGATCAGGCCCAGAAGGGCGCTGGCTGGGCGGCGTGCTGGTGGATCAGGGTGACGGCCCGGTCCACGTCCGCCGCGGTGGTGTAGCGGCCCAGGCTGAATCTGTAACTGCGTGCGGCCTGTTCAGGGGTGAGCCCCAGACCCAGCAGTACATGGGAGGGCGCCGCCTTGGCCGAACTGCAGGCCGAGGTGGTCGAGAAGGCCAGCTGGCGCTGCAATGACGCGGTGTCCAGCGGCGTGGCGAAGGTCAGATTCAGGGTATGGGGAATGCGCTGACGGGCACAGCCATTGAGCTGCATGCCGGGCAGCGTCTGCACCCCGGTCAGGAACCGCTCGCGCAGCTGGCCGAGTCGCTCGTTCTCCCGCGCCATGGCCTGGCCGGCGAGGGCGAAGGCGGTACCCATGCCGACGATCTGATGGGTGGCCAGGGTGCCGGAACGCAGCCCGCGCTCGTGGCCGCCGCCATGGATTTGCGCTTGCAGGGCACCCTCGGCACGCGGACCCACATAGAGGGCGCCGATGCCCTTGGGCCCATAGGTCTTGTGCGCGGAAAAGGACATCAGATCGACTTCCAGGCCGGTCAGGTCGAGGGCGACCTTGCCGGTGGCCTGGGCGGCGTCCACGTGGAAGAGGGCGCCACGGGCGCGGACCAGCCGGCCGATGGCGTCGATGTCGGTCAGGGTGCCCAGTTCGTTGTTCACCACCATCAGCGAGACCAGGCAGGTGTCCGCCCGCCAGGCCTGCTCGACGGCGGCGGGGGTGATCAGACCTGCCGCATCAGGCGTCAGGTAGGTGACGGTGAAGCCCTCGGCTTCCAGTTGGGCCGCGGTATCGAGCACCGCCCGGTGTTCCAGGCAACTGGTGATCAGATGGCCGCGCCCGCGACGGCGAGCCACGCCGAGCAGCGCGAGGTTGTTGGACTCGGTGGCACCGGAGGTCCAGACCAGCTGCTCGGGCCGGGCGCCGACCAGATCGGCCACCTGCTGGCGAGCGGTGTCAACGGCGCGCTGGGCGTCGTTGCCGAAGGCATGGCCGCGAGAGGCGGGATTGCCGAAGACGCCCTGCCGACCCAGGCAACCCAGCATGGCTTCGATGACGACATCGTCGACAGGGGTGGTGGCGGCGTAATCGAAATACAGGGGATAAGCGTCCATGGCGGCCTCGCGCGTTTGAGTGAAACTAGGCTAACGCTCACGCTCGTGAAGAAATTTGCTTTTTTATCTCTTATTGGCGTTTTCAGGAGAATAGAATTCTCTTAAATAGCTTTTCTGGAGAAAGCCATTTCATGGATCGCTTCGATCGCGCCATCCTCGAGATCTTGCAGCAGGACAGCACCCGACCGGTGGCCGATATCGCCGAGCGCATCGGCCTGGGCACCACCGCCTGTTGGCGGCGGATCCAGAAGCTGGAGGAGCAGGGGGTCATCCGCGCCCGGGTGGCGCTGCTCGATCCCCGGCAGCTCAACGTGGGGGTGACGGTGTTCGTCTCGGTGCGCACCAACCAGCACGCCATGGACTGGCTGCAGCGCTTCCACGAGGCGGTGGCGGCCATTCCGGAGGTGGTCGAGCTCTATCGCATGGCCGGCGACACCGACTACCTGATGCGTATCGTGGTCCCGGACATCGCTGCCTACGATGGCGTCTACAAGCGTCTGATCCAGGTGCCGGGATTACTGGACGTCAGCTCCAGCTTCGCCATGGAGCAGATCAAGTACAGCACGGCCTTGCCGCTGGATTATGTGCGGTAGGAGCTGATGAAGATCGTCGCGTGGAAAACGGCACAGCCTTTTCCACTCTTGATATCGGCTGCGTGGGATCACCCTCACCCCAGCCCTCTCCCGGAGGGAGAGGGGGTTGTCCGAGCGGGCGCTGGGCTTTGGCGGCCAGGTATATCATCAGCGGCTGCAGAAGTGACTGATGCGTAGCGTGGAAAACGGCGCAGCCTTTTCCACAGGGACATTGGCTGCGTGGGATCACCCTCACCCCAGCCCTCTCCCGGAGGAAGAGGGGGTTGTCCGAGCGGGCGCTGGCCTTTGGCGGCCAGGTATATCATCAGCGGCTGCAGAAGTGACTGATGCGTA